>NZ_CP045644.1:347500-695000 GCF_009498455.1 Variovorax paradoxus
TGTCATGAAACCGTCACAAAAAAAAGGCAGGTGCTAGCTATAGTTCCCGGTCCCTGCCAACCGAGGAACACTTTCCCATGAATGCCATCAAGGTCGCTCGCCGATTCATCGAAACGGACCCGGCCAACGAATCGGCCAAGATCCTTGCCCAGCTGGTGCTGGCGCTCGAATCCGAACGCAGCTTCGAGCTGATCACGCTCTACAGCCTCGACTACAAGAGCTTCGAACTCGCGATGGACATCCTCAAGGAGTGGCGCCTGGACCGCTACTACGCCAGCAAGTCCAAGCTGTTCGATCTGTCGCTGCAAGTCACCGAACTCGAAGCGGGCAACGCCGCTTCCTGAGCCCTTCGCAGGGCGGCCCGGTCCCCGGGCCCGCCCTTTGCCTTTTCACTTTCCCCAGCGCAGCACCAGCGGATCGAGCCGCTTCGCCGTCTCGATCAGCCCGGCGCGCGTCGCGGGGTGCATCGCCGGCAGCGGATGCCGCGGCGCCTCGCAAGCGATCACGCCGCCCTCCTTCATGAGCGACTTGCAGGCCAGCAGGCCCGCCTGGCGGTTCTCATAGTTGATGAGCGGCAACCACTGCTGGTACAGCGCGAAGGCCTTGTCGCGATCGCCTGAACGGTGCGCTTCGATGATCGGGCGAATGCCGTCGGGGTAGCCGCCGCCGGTCATCGAACCCGTCGCGCCGGCATCGAGGTCGGACATCAGCGTGATGGCTTCTTCGCCGTCCCAGGGGCCTTCGATGGCATCACCACCCAGGCGGATCAGCTCGCGCAGCTTCGACGCCGCACCGGCCGTCTCGATCTTGAAGTACGCGACTTGCTCGATCTCTTGCGCCATGCGCGCAAGGAACGGCGCCGACAGCACCGTGCCGCTCGCGGGTGCGTCCTGGACCATGATCGGAATCGTCACCGCATCCGACAGCCGCGCATAGAACTCATGGATCTGAGGCTCGGGCACGCGGAAGGTGGCACCGTGGTACGGCGGCATCACCATCAGCATCGCCGCGCCCATGTCCTGCGCGCGGCGGCTGCGCTCGGCGCAGACCTGGGTGCTGTAGTGCGTGGTGGTCACGATCACCGGCACGCGGCCCTTCACGTGTTCGAGGATGGTGCGCGTGAGCACCTCGCGCTCCTCGTCGGACAGCACGAACTGCTCAGAGAAATTCGCCAGGATGCACAGGCCGTCGGAGCCCGCGTCGATCATGAAATCGACGCAGCGCTTCTGGCTCTCGAGGTCGAGCGCGCCCTGTTCGGTGAAGGTGGTGGGCACCACCGGGAAGATGCCGCGGTATCGGGGGGTCATGGTGAGATCAATGGGAGTGGCGGGGAACGGCCGAGCCTCTGCAGCCGACCAGGAAATCGAAGTCGCAGCCTTCATCGGCCTGCAGCACATGGTTCACGTAGAGCTTCTGGTAGCCACCGCCGCGCGTGCTCATCGGCTGTGCATCGGAGGCGGACAGCGACGCGAGCCGCGATGCCAGCTCTTCATCGCTGATGTCGAGGTGCAGGCGGCCCGCATCGCAGTCGAGCTCGATCCAATCGCCATCGCGCACCGCTGCGAGCGGCCCGCCGTCGGCCGCTTCGGGCGCGACGTGCAGCACCACCGTGCCATAGGCCGTGCCGCTCATGCGTGCGTCCGAGATGCGCACCATGTCCTTCACACCCTGGCGCAGCAGCTTCGGCGGCAGGCCCATGTTGCCGACCTCGGCCATGCCGGGGTAGCCCTTGGGGCCGCAGTTCTTCAGCACCATCACGCAGTTCGCGTCGATGTCGAGCGACTCGTCGACGATGCGTTCCTTGTAGTGCTCCAGGTTCTCGAACACCACGGCGCGGCCGCGGTGCTTCAGCAGCTCGGGCGTGGCCGCCGAGGGCTTGAGCACCGCGCCGCGCGGCGACAGGTTGCCGCGCAGGATGCGGATGCCGCCATCGGCGATCAGCGGGTTGTCGAGCGGGCGAATGACCTCGTCGTTCAGGCTCGGCGCCTCGCGCACGTTGTCCCAGATCGACTGGCCGTTGACGGTGAGCGCGCCCGGGTGCGGCAGCAGGCCGTTCTCGCCGAGGCGGCGCAGCACGGCGGGCAGACCGCCCGCGTAATAGAACTCTTCCATGAGGAAGCGGCCTGAAGGCATCAGATCGACGATCGTTGGCGTGTTGCTGCCGATGCGCGTCCAGTCTTCCAGCTCCAGCTCGACGCCGATGCGGCCCGCGATCGCCTTCAGGTGAATCACCGCGTTGGTCGATCCGCCGATGGCCGCGTTCACGCGAATCGCGTTCTCGAACGCTTCGCGCGTGAGGATCTTCGAGAGCGTGAGCCCTTCTTTCGCCATCTGCACCGCGCGCATGCCCGACATCTGCGCGAGCACGTAGCGCCGCGCATCGACCGCCGGAATCGCCGCGTTGTGCGGCAGCGAAGTGCCCAGCGCCTCGGCCATGCAGGCCATGGTGGAGGCCGTGCCCATCGTGTTGCAGGTGCCTGCCGAGCGCGACATGCCGCCTTCGGCGGAGAGGAACTGGTGCAGGTTGATCTCGCCGGCCTTCAGCGATTCGTGCAGCTGCCACACGGCCGTGCCCGAGCCGATGTCCTTGCCGTCGAGCTTGCCGTTGAGCATCGGCCCGCCCGTGACCACGATGGCCGGGATGTCGCAGCTCGCCGCGCCCATCAAAAGCGCCGGCGTGGTCTTGTCGCAGCCGGTGAGCAGCACGACGGCATCGACCGGGTTGCCGCGGATCGCTTCTTCCACGTCCATGCTCGCGAGGTTGCGCGTGAGCATCGCGGTGGGGCGCAGGTTCGATTCGCCGTTCGAGAACACCGGGAACTCGACGGGAAAACCGCCCGCTTCGGAAATGCCGCGCTTCACATGCTCTGCGATCTTGCGGAAGTGTGCGTTGCACGGCGTGAGTTCCGACCAGGTGTTGCAGATGCCGACGATGGGCCGGCCGTCGAACTCGTGGTCCGGGATGCCCTGGTTCTTCATCCAGCTGCGGTACATGAATCCGTTCTTGTCGGCGGAGCCGAACCATTCGGTCGAGCGCAATTTCTTTGTCATGGGGAGGGGGTCAGCGGCGCGGGGCGCGCGAGGTGAAGAAGCGTTGGAGCAGGCAGAACACGAAGAGCAGCGCGCCGACCACGATGCGCGTCCACCACGAGCTCAGCGTGCCGTCGAAGGAAATCAGCGTCTGGATGATCCCGAGCATCAGCACGCCGAAGAGCGTGCCCGCCACATAGCCCACGCCGCCGGTGAGCAGCGTGCCGCCGATCACCACCGCCGCGATGGCATCGAGCTCCAGACCGAGCGCATGCAGGCCGTAGCCCGAGAGCATGTAGAAAGTGAAGATCACGCCCGCCAGCGCCGAGCAGAAACCCGAGAGCGTGTACACGCCTACGAGCGTGCGGCGCACCGGCAGGCCCATCAGCATCGCCGAATGCTCGCTGCCGCCGATGGCGTACACCGCGCGGCCGAAGGGCGTGCAGTGCGCGATGAAAACAGCGGCCAGCAGCACCACGATGGCGATCACCGCGCTGATCGACACCGAGGCCTCGCCCCAGACCGGAATGCGGATCTGCGAGACCTCCGAATAAAACTCGTTGGTGATGCTGATCGAATCGATGCTGATGAGGTAGCACAGCCCGCGTGCGAGGAACATGCCCGCGAGCGTGACGATGAAAGGCTGCAGCCGGAAGCGCTCGATGAGCAGGCCCATGAACGCGCCGAAGGCGGTGCCCATTGCGAGCACCAGCGGAATCACGACCGCCGGACTCCAGCCGTGCTTCTCGACCAGCGAGGCCGACACCATCGTCGTGAGCGCAATCACCGAGCCCACCGACAGGTCGATGCCGCCCGAAAGAATCACGAAGGTCATGCCGACCGCGACGACGATGAGGAAGGCGTTGTCGATCAGCAGGTTGAGGAACACCTGCGCCGAGAAAAAGCCGTCGTAGAACACCGAGCCCAGCGTCGCCATCAGCACGAACAGCGAGATGGTCGCAGTCAGCGGCAGGTACTTAGGATTGAGCCCCTTCTTGCCCCCTCTCCCGCTCGCGGGAAAGGGTTGGGGTGCAGCGTTCGTCTCGATCACCGCGCTCATGCCCTGCTCCCGTCATGCACCGGCCGCTGCACCAGCGTGCGAACCTCCGCCCTGAACTCCGGCGACTGCATCAGCATCACCACGAACACCACCACCGCCTTCACCACGAGGTTGATCTCTGGCGGCACGCCCAGCGAATAGATCGCATAGGTCAGCGTCTGGATGATCAGCGCGCCGATCACGCTGCCCACGAGGCTGAAACGGCCGCCCGTGAGCGCCGTGCCGCCGAGCGTGACCGCGAGGATCGCATCGAGCTCCAGCAGTTGCCCGGCGTTGTTGCCGTCCGCGCTCTTCACGTTCGAGCTGATCAGAAGGCCCGCCACGCCCGCGCAGAGGCCGCAGAACGCATACGCGCCGACGACGAGCCGCCGCGACTGGATGCCCGCCACGCGCGCCGCGGTCGGGTTGATGCCCACCGCCTGGATGAACAGGCCGAGCGCCGTGCGCGTGATCGCCAAGTAGAGCAGCACGAACACCGCCGCCACGATGAAGAGAGAGAACGGCAGGCCGAGCAGGTAGCCGCTGCCGAGGAAGAAGAAGGGCTTGTAGTAGATCGTGATGATCTGCCCGTCCGCGACGAGCTGCGCGATGCCGCGCCCCGCCACCATGAGGATCAGCGTCGCGATGATCGGCTGCATGCCGACCTTGGCGACCAGCACGCCGTTCCAGAGGCCGCACAGCAGCGCGACGGCAAGCGCCGCAAGGATCGCGAGCGGCATCGGGAAGCGGCTCACGTCGCTGGACACCGAGCCGCCGATCATCCAGGCCGCGACCGCCGCTGCGATGGCCACCACTGCGCCCACCGAGATGTCGATGCCGCGCGTGGCGATCACGAGCGTCATGCCGAGCGAGACCAGCACCAGCGGCGCTGCGCGGTTCACGATGTCGATGAGGCTGCCGTAGAGATGGCCGTCGCGCCATTCGAGGTGCAGGAAGCTCGCGTTGAACGCGGTGTTGATGGCGAGCAGGAGCAGCAGCGTGATGAGCGGCCAGGCGAGGCGGTGGCTCATGAGGGAGGAGAGGCGATTCATGTCTTCTGCCTTGCTCCTTCCCCTTCCGGGGGAAGGCTGGGATGGGGGCACGCGGCCTCGAACGCTGCGCGGCGGTGAAGGCCGCTTGCCCCCACCCCTGCCCTCCCCAGAGGGGAGGGAGAAAGACAACACATCGCGGCGGTTCATGGCTTCTGCCTTGCTCCTTCTTCCGGGGAAGGCTGGGATGGGGCACGCGGCCTTGAACACTGCGCGGCGGTGAAGGCCGCTTGCCCTCACCCTGCCCTCCCCAGAGGGGAGGGAGAAAGACAACACATCGCGGCGGTTCATGGCTTCTGCCTTGCTTCTTCCCCTTCCGGGGGAAGGCTGGGATGGGGGCACGCGACCTTGAACACCGAGCAGCAACGCATCGGTCTTGCTCCCTCTCCCGCGTGCGGGAGAGGGTTGGGGTGAGGGTGCGGCCTGCGCAAAGGCCGGCTGCTTATCGAAGGCCCCTACCCTCACCCTAGCCCTCTCCCGCAAGCGGGAGAGGGGACAACGCGGAGACAGCGTGTGCGTCATGCGGCGGCAATCATTTCGTACACCTCATCCTCGGTCGAACCACCCGGCAGCTCGCCCACCTTCTGCCGATCCCGCAGCACCACGATGCGATGCGCCACGCGCACCACCTCGCTCATCTCCGACGAGATGAAGACCACCGCCATGCCCGCGCGCGCGAGCCGCAGGATCTCTTCCATGATCTCCTGCTTGGCCGCGACGTCGATGCCGCGCGTGGGCTCGTCCAGGATCAACAGGCGCGGCTCGGTCGCGAGCCAGCGCGCGATCATGGCTTTCTGCTGGTTGCCGCCCGAGAGCAGGCCAATGGGCGTTTCGACGCTCGCCGTCTTGATGCCCAGCGAAGCGACGAAGCGCTCGGCCATCGCGGTCTGCTCGACGTGCGAAAGAAATTTCCGCGTGCCCAACCGGGCCTGCAATGCGAGTGCGATGTTCTCGCGCACCGACAACTCGGCCACGATGCCATCCGTCTTGCGTTCTTCAGGGCACAGCGCGAGCCCTTCGCGGATCGCATCGGCCGGATTCGAGAAACTGACCGAACGCCCGTCGATCTTCAACACACCACGGTCCGGCGATTCGAGCCCGAACAGCAGCCGCGCAAGTTCAGTGCGCCCCGCGCCCAGCAGCCCCGCGATGCCGACGACTTCGCCCGCACGCACGCGCAGATCGGTCGCCTGCAACTGCCCGGCCTGCCCCAACCCTTCGGACTGCAGCAGCGCGGGCGCCGCTTCGTCGAACGCCGGCAATGCCGCGGGCCGCGCCGATTGCGCCGCCAGCTCGCGCCCGAGCATCGCCGCGATCAGCGCCTGCGGGCCGAGGTCCGCAGCCTTCCATTCGCCGACCCAGTGGCCGTTGCGCAGCACGGTGATGCGGTCCGACACCGCGTACATCTGGTTGAGAAAGTGCGTCACGAAGACGATCGCAAGCCCTTCGCTGCGCAAACGCCGCAGCACCTCGAACAGCTTCTCGACCTCGTCGTCGTCCAGGCTCGATGTCGGCTCGTCGAGGATCAGCACCTTCGACGACACGCCGAGCGCGCGCGCGATCGCCACCATCTGCTGCACCGCAACCGAGTAGCTCGACAGCAGGCGCGTCACGTCGATATCGAGCCCGATGCGCGCCAGCAGTTCGGCCGCGCGACGGTTCACCGCCGCCCAGTCGATGCGAAAGCCCTGCAGCGCGCCGCAGCGCGGATAGCGCCCCGCGAACACGTTCTCCGCCACCGAGAGGTTCGGGCACAGGTTCACCTCCTGGTAGACCGTGCTGATGCCCAGCTTCTGCGCCTCCAGCGGCGAGCCGGGCCGGATGGCTTGGCCGTCGAAGAACATCTCGCCGCCGCTCGATGGCAGCACGCCCGTGAGCACCTTGATCAGCGTCGACTTGCCTGCGCCGTTCTGTCCCATCAGCGCATGCACCTCGCCCGGGTACAGCCGCAGCTGGACATCGTTCAGCACCGGGATGCCGCCGAACTGTTTGCGGATGCCCCGCAGCTCGAGCACGGGGGCTGCTGTGGTCGTGTGCTCGGTCATGCGGCTACTTGTTCTTGTTGTAGACGTCGATGAACACCGCCGCCAGCAGCACCAGCCCCTTGATGACCTGCTGGTAGTCGATGCCGATCCCCAGGATCGACATGCCGTTGTTCATCACGCCCATGATGAAGGCGCCGATCACCGCGCCCATCACGCGGCCCACGCCGCCCGAAGCAGATGCGCCGCCGATGAAGCAGGCGGCAATCACATCGAGTTCGAAGCCCAGGCCCGCCTTGGGCGTGGCCGTGTTCAGGCGCGCCGCGAACACGAGTCCCGCCAACGCAGCCAGCGCGCCCATGTTCACGAAGGTGAGGAAGGCTAGGCGCTGCGTCTTCACGCCCGACAGCCGCGCGGCCTTTTCGTTGCCGCCCAGCGCATAGATGCGCCGGCCGATGGTCGTGCGGTTGGTGACGAAGTCGTACACCACGATCAGCACCGCCATCACCACCAGCACGTTGGGCAGGCCCTTGTAAGTCGAGAGCAGGTAACTGAAGAAAAGAATGATCGCCGCGAAGAACAGGTTCTTCACGAGGAAGAAGGCGTAGGGCTCCTGCTCCATGCCATGCGCTTTGAGCTTGGCGCGCCCGCGCAGCTTGAAGAACACCAGCGCCGCCGCGGCCAGCGCGCCCACGACCAGCGAGGTGGTGCGCACCGTGTCGCCGCCGAGCGGATCGGGAATGAAGCCCGAGCTCAGGCGTTGGAACTCCACCGGGAACGGCCCCACCGACTGCCCCGCGAGCAGCGCCAGCGTGAGCCCCTTGAACACCAGCATGCCCGCCAGCGTGACGATGAACGACGGGATCTTGCGGAACGCGACGAACCAGCCCTGCGCCGCACCGATGACGGCGCCGGCCGCGATGCTGATGAGCGCCGTCGGCACGAAGTGCCATTCGTACTCGACCATCAACACCGCTGCGAGCGCGCCGATGAAGCCGCACACCGAGCCCACCGACAGGTCGATGTGACCCGCCACGATCACCAGCAGCATGCCCAGCGCCATGATGACGACGTAGCTGTTCTGCAGCAGCAGGTTGGTGAGGTTCAGCGGTCGCAAGAGCGTGCCGTCGGTCAGCACCTGGAACAGCACCATGATCGCGACCAGCGAGATCAGCATGCCGTACTCGCGCAGGTTGTTCTTCAGGAAGCCCACGTGCAGCTTCGGGGTGGCAGCGGGTGCGGCGCCTTGCACCGCGTTGGCTTCAGGCTGCGACATGGACACTGCTCCCCGCGCTCACGATCGCATGCATGATGCGCTCCTGCGACGCCTCGGCCGCCGTGAACTCGGCCACGAAGCGACCCTCGTTCATCACGTAGATGCGGTCGCACATGCCGAGCAACTCCGGCAGTTCGGAAGAGATCATGAGAATGCCTTTGCCCTCGCTCGCAAGCTGGTCGATGATGGTGTAGATCTCGTACTTGGCGCCCACGTCGATGCCGCGCGTGGGTTCGTCCAATATCAGCAGTTCGGGTTTCGTGAAGAGCCACTTGCTCAGCACCACCTTCTGCTGGTTGCCGCCCGACAGGTTGACCACCAGCTGCTCGACGCCCGAGCAGCGGATGTTCAGCGCCTTCTTGTAGTCGTTGGCCACCTTGAACTCGCGGCCGTCGTCGATCACCGAGCGCTCGGAAATCGCATCGAGGTTCGCGAGGCTGATGTTCTTGCGGATGCCTTCTTCCAGCACCAGCCCGAGGCCCTTGCGGTCTTCGGTGACGTAGGCGATGCCGTGGTCGATGGCCTTGCGCACGGTGCTCACGTCCACCGCCTTGCCATGCATGCGCACCGAACCGCTGATGCGCTGTCCGTACGACTTGCCGAACACGCTCATCGCGAGTTCGGTGCGGCCCGCGCCCATGAGGCCCGCGATGCCGACGATCTCGCCCTGGCGCACGTGCAGGTTCACGCCCTTGATCTGCTCGCGGTCGGCATGCAGCGCGTGGTGCACGCGCCAGTCGCGCACTTCGAGCACCGTCTCGCCGATCTTGGGCGAGCGCTGCGGGTAGCGGTGTTCCATGTCGCGGCCCACCATGCCGCGGATGATGCGGTCTTCGCTGATCGCCTGCTTTGCGCAGTCCATCGTCTCCACCGTGGCACCGTCGCGCAGCACGGTGATCGCGTCGGCCACCTTGGCGATCTCGTTGAGCTTGTGCGAGATGAGGATCGAGGCGATGCCCTGGCGCTTGAGTTCGAGCAGCAGCGTCAGCAGCGCGTCGCTGTCGTTCTCGTTGAGGCTGGCGGTGGGCTCGTCGAGGATCAGGAGCTTCACCTCCTTGGCCAGCGCTTTCGCAATTTCCACCAGCTGCTGCTTGCCCACGCCCAGGTCGGTCACGAGCGTGGTGGGCAGCTCTTTCAGTCCCACCTTCGCCAGCAGCTCGCGCGTCTTCGCATAGGCAGCGAACCAGTCGATCACGCCGCCGGTCGCGATCTCGTTGCCCAGAAACAGGTTCTCGGCAATCGAGAGCAGCGGCACCAGCGCGAGCTCCTGGTGAATGATGATGATGCCGAGCTTCTCGCTGTCGGCGATCGTCTTGAAGCGGCGCAGCTCGCCCTCGAAATGGATCTCGCCGGTGTACGAGTCGCACGGGTAGACGCCGCTCAAGACCTTCATGAGCGTCGACTTGCCCGCGCCGTTCTCGCCGACCACCGCGTGGATCTCCCCCGCGCGCACGGCGAGGTTGACGTTGCTCAGGGCCTTCACCCCGGGAAACGTCTTGGTGATCCCGCGCATCTCGAGGATCGTGCGTTCGCCGTCCTTCACTTGACCTGGCTTTCCTTGTAGTAGCCGCTGTCGACCAGCACCTGCTTCCAGTTGGAGCCGTCCACGCTCACCGGCTTGAGCAGGTACGAGGGCACGACCTTGATGCCGTTGTTGTAGGTCTTGGTGTCGTTCACCTCGGGCGTCTTGCCCGAGAGCATGGCGTCGGCCATGGCCACCGTCACCTTGGCCAGCTCGCGCGTGTCCTTGAACACGGTGGAGCTCTGCTCCTTGCGCAGGATCGACTTGACCGAAGGAATCTCCGCGTCCTGCCCCGACACCACCGGCATCGGCTGCGAGCCCGAGCCGTAGCCCACGCCCTTGAGCGACGAGAGAATGCCGATCGACAGGCCGTCGTACGGCGACAGCACCGCATCGACGCGGTTCTTCGTGTAGTAGGCCGACAGCAGGTTGTCCATGCGCGCCTGCGCCACCGCGCCGTCCCAGCGCAGCGTGCCGACCTTGTCCATGCCCATCTGCTTGCTGCGCACCACCAGCTTGCCGCTGTCGATGTAGAGCTTGAGCACCGACATCGCGCCGTTGTAGAAGAAGAAGGCGTTGTTGTCGTCGGGCGAGCCGCCGAACAGCTCGATGTTGAACGGGCCCTTGCCGCTCTTCAGGCCCAGCGCCGCTTCGATCGATTGGGCCTGCAGCACGCCGACCTGGAAGTTGTCGAAGGTGGCGTAGTAGTCGACGTTCTTCGAGCCCTTGATGAGCCGGTCGTACGCGATGACCTTCACGCCCTTGTCAGCGGCCTTCTGCAGCACGTCGGACAGCGTGGTGCCGTCGATGGCCGCGATGACCAGCACCTTCGAGCCCTTGGTCACCATGTTCTCGATCTGCGCGAGCTGGTTCGGAATGTCGTCGTCGGCGTACTGCAGGTCGGTCTTGTAGCCCTTGTCCTTGAAGTACTTGACCATGTTCGCGCCGTCGGCGATCCAGCGCGCCGACGACTTGGTGGGCATCGAGATGGCGATGAGGCCCTTGTCCTGCGCATGGGCCAGCGGCGTGAAGCCGACGACGGCGAAAGCGAGGCCTGCGAGCGAGGCTTTGAGGAAGTTGCGTTTCATGTCGGTCGGCTCTCAGTACTTGCGGTTCGGGAATTCTTTGGCGGCCACTTCCATCGGGAAGATGCCCTCTTCGGTCACGATGCGCTTGGGCAGCGGCTTGCCGGCCTTGATGTCCTTCACCGCCTGCATGAGCTGCGGGCCGAGCAGCGGGCTGCATTCGACCGACACGTTGAGCTTGCCGGCGATCATGGCTTCGAAGGCGCCCTTCACCCCGTCGATCGAGATGATGGTGATGTCCTTCGCGGGCTTCATGCCGGCTTCCTCGATCGCCTGGATCGCTCCGATCGCCATGTCGTCGTTGTGCGCATAGAGCACGTTGATCTTCTTGCCCTCGGCCTTCAAGAAGGCTTCCATCACCTCCTTGCCCTTGGCACGCGTGAAGTCGCCGGTCTGGGAGCGGATGATCTTGAACTTCGGATCGGCCTTGATGATTTCCTCGAAGCCCTTCTTGCGGTCGATGGCCGGGGCCGAGCCCACGGTGCCCTGCAGCTCGACGATGTTCACGTCACCCTTCTGGCCCTTCATCTTCTCGAGCAGCCAGCGGCCGGCCTTGCGGCCTTCTTCGGTGAAGTCGGAGCCCATGAAGGTCACGTAGAGCGAGTCGTCCTTGGTGCTCACGGAACGGTCGGTCAGCACCACCGGAATCTTCGCGGCCTTGGCTTCGCGCAGCACGGTTTCCCAGCCCGACTCGACCACGGGCGAGAACGCAATCACGTCGACCTTCTGCGCGATGTACGAGCGGATCGCCTTGATCTGGTTTTCCTGCTTCTGCTGCGCGTCGGAGAACTTCAGCTCGATGCCCGCCTCCTTGGCCGACGACTTGATCGACTCGGTGTTGGCCGTGCGCCATTCGCTCTCGGCGCCCACCTGCGCGAAACCGAGCACGAGTTTTTTCTGCGCAAAGGCGGACACGGGCAGCAGGCTGCCCAGGGCTGCGGCGGCGAGCGCGGTGTGGAGGGTGCGGCGATTCATGGTCATGGTTGTCTCCTTCTTGATGAGTCTGTGGTGCGTCTGTGATGAGTTCGGTCAGGCCAGCATGTAGCCGGTCTTGACCGTCGTGTAGAACTCCGCGGCGTGGCGCCCTTGTTCGCGCGGCCCGTAGCCCGACCCTTTGCGGCCGCCGAAGGGCGCATGAAAGTCCACCCCCGCGGTCGGCAGATTGACCATCGTCATGCCGACCACGGCATGGCGTCTGAAATGCATCGCGTGCTTCAGCGAGTTGGTGCAGATGCCCGCGCACAGGCCGAAGGGCGTGTCGTTGCACAGCGCGAGCGCTTCGTCGTAATCGCCGGCGCGCAACACGCAGGCCAGCGGCCCGAAGATCTCTTCGCGCGCGATGCGGTGTTCGGGCCGGGCCAGGAAGAGCGCGGGGCTCATGTAGTGGCCGGCGGTAGCGCGCTGCAGCGCCTCGCCGCCCCACACGTGCTCGGCCCCCTCTTCGCGCGCGACGTCGATCCACGCGAGGTTCTGCGCCAGCCGCTCTGCATCGGCCACAGGGCCGATGTCGATGTCGCGCTCCAGCGCGTGGCCGATCTTCAATGTCTTCAGGCGCTGGCGCAGCTTCGCCACGAAGGCGTCGTGTACGGCGGCTTCGACGATGAGGCGGCTCGATGCCGTGCAGCGCTGGCCGTTGGAAAAGTAGGCGCCCTGCACCGCGCAGTCGACGGCGCGGTCGAGGTCGGCGTCGGCCAGCACCACGAGCGCGTTCTTGCCGCCCATCTCCAGCTGCACCTTGGCGCGCCGTGCGGCCGCGGCCTGCAGCACGCGTTCGCCATTGACGGCCGAGCCGGTGAAGCTCAGCGCATCGACCAGCGCGCTGTCGACCAGCGCCTGCCCGGCCTCGCGGCCGCTGCCCATCACGAGATTGAACACACCGGCCGGCAAGGTGGCGCGGCTGATGATGTCGGTCAGTGCCCAGCCGCAGGCCGGCACCAGCTCGGCCGGCTTGAAGACCACGCTGTTGCCATGCGCCAGCGCCGCGGCAATCTTGGAGGCCGGCACGGCGAAGGGCGTGTTCCACGGCGTGATGAGGCCCACCACGCCGACCGGTTCGCGCGTCACGTCGACCTGCACGCCGGCGCGCACCGACGCCACGTTTTCGCCACCGCCGCCGCGCAGGGCTTCACCCGCGAAGAACTTGAAGATCTGGCCCGCGCGCGCCACCTCGGCCACGGCCTCGGGCAGCGTCTTGCCGACCTCGCGCGCCAGCAGCAGGCCCAGCTCGTCCTTGCGTGCGAGCAGCTCGGCGCCGATGCGGTCGAGCACGTCGGCGCGCCGCTGCGGCGTGCTGTGGCTCCAGTGCACGAAGGCCTCGTTGGCCGCGCGGATCGCCAGCTCGACCTGGCGCCGGTCGGCACGGGCGTACTCGGCCACCACCTCGCTGGTGTCGGATGGATTGACGCTGACACCGGTGGTCGCGCTGGTTTCCCAGCGGCCGTTGATGTACTGGCGCACGCTCTGCCGAAGCTCGCCGTGGATCACCGTGGCGTTGCCTTGTCTCTGTTGTTATGGGACTGGGGCGGAAGTCTAGAAACGATTTCGATATCGATCCAATCGTTTTTTAGACAAAATGCATATCAATCGGTGGATTCTGGAAAACCCCGTCAGACCTTCGTTCGCACCTTCTTCATGAACACCTACAACCACTGGTTCATCCGCGCCCGCCTCAAGACCCGCCAGCTGCTGTTGCTCGTGGCGCTGGCCGAGGAAGGCAACATCCACCGCGCGGCGCAGGTGCTCAACATGACGCAGCCCGCCGCGTCGAAGTTGCTGAAGGACCTGGAAGACGTGCTCGAGGTGCCGCTGTTCGACCGCCTGCCGCGCGGCATGCGCCCGACCTGGTACGGCGAAACCATGATCCGCCACGCCCGCGTGGCGCTGGCCAGCCTGAACCAGGCGCACGACGAGCTCACCGCGCTGAAGGCCGGGCGCTTCGGCCAGGTGAACGTGGGCGCCATCACCGCGCCGGGCCTCACGCTGATGCCGCCGGCCGTGGCGATGGTCAAGCGCGAGCAGCCCGACCTGCGCGTGTCGCTCGAGATCGAGACCAGCGCGGTGCTGATGGAGCGGCTCGCGCAGGGCAAGCTCGACATCCTGGTGGCGCGGCTGTTCGCCGAGCACGACAAATCACAGCTGCGCTACGAGGCCTTGGCCGAAGAACCGGTGTGCGCGCTGGTGCGCCCCGGCCATCCGCTGCTGGGCGTGAGCGGGCTCACGCTGCGCGACGTGGTGGGCGCCGGCTGGATCGTGCCGCCCGCGGGCAGCGTGCTGCGCCACCGCTTCGAGCTGATGTTCCAGGAAGAAGGCCTCGCGCCGCCGGCCAACATCATCGAAAGCCCGGCGCTGCTGTTCATCACGCGCATGCTGCAGCAGAGCGATATGGTCGCGGTGCTGGCGAGCGACGTGGCGCGCTACTACGCGGCGCACGGCATCGTGTCGCTGCTGCCGCTGGACATGCCCTGCCACATGGACGCCTTCGGCATCATCACGCGCACCGACCGGCTGCTGTCGCCGGCCGCGAAGGTGATGATGAAGGCGCTGAAGACGGCGAGCATGAGCGTCTACGGACGCAAACTCGAGATGGACTGATCAGGTCCAGCCGGCGTCCACCGTGAACTCCTGCGCGGTGCACATCTTCGCGTCGTCCGACGCGAGAAACAGCACCATGCGCGCGATGTCTTCGGGCATCAGCTTGTCGGGCAGGCACTGGTTGCGATGCAGCGCCTTCTCGCCCTCGTCGTCGAGCCACAGCTTCACCTGCCGCTCGGTCATCACCCAGCCGGGCGACACGGTGTTGATGCGGATGCGATCCTTGCCCAGCTCCACCGCGAGCCCGCGCGTGAGGCCGTTCACCGACGACTTGGCGATCGCGTAGCAGGGGTAGCCCGAGCCCTTGGTCTGCCAGCCCGTGGAGCCGAGGTTGACCACCGAACCGAAGCCCAGGCGCTTCATGCCCGGCACCACCGACTGGATCGCGAACAGCGCGGGCCGCTCGTTGATGGCCATGCGGTTGTCGTAGTAGTCGGGCGTGACCGATTCGAGCGTGTGGCGATCGTCGCTCGCCACGTTGTTGACCAGCACCGCAAAGTCGCCGAGCTCGGTGGCAGCGTCGGCCATGGCCCGCTGCAGCGCGTCGATGTCGCGCACGTCGCAGGCGCGCCACCACGGCGCGGCGTGGCCGGCCTCGGTGATCTGCGCGGCGAGCGCGGCGCTCGCACCTTCGGCGATGTCGATGAAGGCCACGCGCGCGCCCTGCGCCGCAAAAGCAGCGACGATGGCCGCGCCGATGCCGCTGCCGCCGCCGGTGACGAAGACGGTGCGGTTCTTCAGGCTGGGATGGATGGAAAGCTGGGGGGAATTCAAGAAAAGGTCTCCAGGGTGCATCTCATGACATTGCAAAATCAATATCAATCGATGCCGATATTTTCAGTTTCAGTTATCAATATGCCTTGATACGATCCGCCGCGTCAAGGCGACATGACATTCAGAAAGAACAAATGACCATGCAAGAGACAAGCGCCCCTTCTTCTTCGCCGCTCGCGGCCCCTCGCGTGCTCGGCACGCCCGAATGCCTCTGGCCCGCCGCCGCCGAACTCGGCGAAGGCACGCTGTGGTCGGTGCGCGAACAGGCGCTGTACTGGATCGACATCCTGCAGCCGCGCCTCTTCCGCTACGACCCGGCCACCGGCGCGCAGCGCACCTGGCACTTCGACGAAGAGATCACCGCCATCGCCGAGCGCGCATCGGCGCCGGGCCTGTTCCTCACGCTGCGCCGCGGCTTCGCGCTGTTCGACACCACCGTGCCCGGCGACACCGCGAAGCCGCGCTACCTGCACCAGCCCGAACCCGAGCGCACCAACAACCGCTTCAACGACGGCAAGTGCGACAGCCGCGGCCGCTTCTGGGCCGGCAGCATGGACTTCGACTGCAAGGCGCCCACCGGCGCGCTCTACCGCTTCGACGCCGACGGCCAATGCACCCGGCACGACGACGGCTTCGAGGTGACCAACGGGCCGACATGGTCGGGCGACGGCCGCACCCTGTACTTCAACAACACGGCGATCAACCTGCTGTACGCCTACGACTTCGACATGGACGCCGGCAGCGTGTCGAACAAGCGCGTGTGGCACCGCTTCCCGAAGGGCGACGGCCTGCCCGATGGCATGACCACCGACGCGGCCGGCCGGTTGTGGATCGCGCATTGGGACGGGTCGTGCATCACCTGCCACGACCCGGTGAGCGCGGCCGAGCTGTGCCGCATTGCGCTGCCGGCAAGCAACGTGACCGACTGCGCCTTCGGCGGTGCAGATATGCAGACGCTCTACATCTCGACAGCGCGCAACAGCCGCACCGAAGAACAACTGAAGAGCGAGCCGCTGGCCGGTGGGCTCTTCTCGGTGCGCATCGACAGCCCGGGCGTGCCGGCTGCGTTGTTCGCAGGCTGAGCCGGCGCGCGCTTCAGCAAACGCTGAAGCGATGCTCGGTCGTGCTGGCGAACACCTCGCCGGGGCGCAGCACGGTCGACGGAAACTCCGGCCGATTCGGCGCATCGGGAAAGTGCTGCGTCTCCAGGCACAGGCCGTCGCCCTGTCGCAGGCTCGCGCCCGCGCTGCCGAGCAGGCTGCCGTCGAGGAAGTTGCCCGAATAGAACTGCACGCCGGGCTCGGTGGTGTGCACGTCCATCACGCGGCCGGAGGCTTCGTGGGCGAGGCGGGCGGCCAGTGCAAGGCCCATGCCGCTGCGATCGCCGTCGAGAACCCAGTTGTGGTCGTAGCCGTGCGCGCGCAGCAGCTGCTCGTGGCCTTCGCGGATGCGCTCGCCGATGCGCGTCGGCGTGCGGAAATCGAAGGGCGTGCCGGCCACCTCGCCGAGCCCGAGCGGAATGAGCGTGGCATCCACCGGGCAGTAGCGGCTCGCGGGCAGCGTCAGCACGTGGTCCATCACCGAGCCCGATCCCGCGAGGTTGAAATAGTCGTGGTGGCTCAGGTTGAGCACCGTGGGGCGGTCGGTGGTGGCGCGGTAGTCGATGCGCCAGGTATTGGCCGTGGCGCCCAGCGTGTAGCGCACCGTCAGCTGCACCTCGCCGGGGTAGCCCTCTTCGCCGTCGGCGCTGGTGTAGCGCAGTTCGAGGGCGAGTTCATGAGGCACCGGCACGATCTCCCAGTAGCGCTTGCCGAACCCCGTGGCCCCGCCGTGCAGCGTGTTCGGGCCGTCGTTCAGGCCCAGCTGATGAGCGCTGCCATCGAGCGTGAAGCGGCCCGCCGCGATGCGGTTGGCATAGCGGCCGACGATGGTGCCAAAGTGCGGATGCGGCTTCAGATAGTCATCGAGCGACGGCAAACCCAGCACGACGTTCGCGCTGCGCCCCTGCCGGTCGGGCACATGCAGCGCGGTGACGATGCCGCCGAGATTGATGGCACTCAGGCGCAGGCCGTGGCCGTTGTCGAGCGTGTATTCGGTGACGGGGCGGCCGTCGGGCATGAAGCCGAAGGGGCGCGAAGTGAGTGGCTGGGTCATCGGGCTTGAGATTGCAACGCCTCGCGCGCGCACTGCGATGCGGTGCGCAGGCCGATGCGGTCTTTCAGGTCATGGAAGGTCGGTGGCTCGGCCGCATGCGTCATCACTTCGACGCGGTGGCCCGCCTTGCCCACGGCATCGGCAAAGCGCTGCTGCAGCGCGAACGGGGTGTTGCGGTCGTCGGGGTTGCCGATGAGCACGATGCGCCGCTGCGGGTCGCGCGCAATGCCGGCCACATGGTCCAGCGGGTCGTAGACCTGCGTGCTGCCCGTGGTGTCGGTGCGGCCGTCCTTCGAGCGGCCGAGCCGCCGCGCGCGCTCCAGCAGGTCGAACGCGCCCGAGGTGAGCACCGCGCAGGCCACGCGCGTGCGCCCGAGCGTGAGCAGCGCGGCGCCGGCCGTGGCGCCGCCGCTGTGGCCGACGATCACCACGCGCTGCAGGCGGTGGCGCTGCATCAGCGCCTCCAGCGCCGCATCGAGGGCGTGGAACTCCACTGCCTGACGCCGCTTGCGGTGGTCGCCCGACGAGCCGTAGGTGCCGGGCCGCGCCATGAAGATCCACGGCACGCCGGCACGGTCGCTCGCGGCCTGCGCATCGAGCGTGCGCAGCGGTTCGGTGTTGCCCGGAATGCGCGCGGGCGACTGGTTCATCACGCTGTCGCGGTCGCCCGAAAACTGCACGATGGCGATGCGCGCGTCGTCGATGTCGCGGCTTGCGAAGTAGCGGATGCACGACGGCCCCTCGACCGCCTGCACCCAGAGGAAGCCGGGACGGTCGGGGCAGTGGGCGCGCACGGCGGGCTGGTTCCAGTGCAGCAGCGCGCCTTCGGGCGAGGCGGACGCCGCCGGCTCGCGCGGCGTCGAGGCCCTCGGCGCGTCCACGCGTTGCGCGCAGGCCGTCTGCACGAGCACCAGCAGCAGGCAGGCCAGGCGCGCGCAAGGCTTCATAGCTTTTGCAGCAGTTCGGGAATGAGGCCGAAGTCGGACGCCAGGCGGTCGCCCTTCACCAGCACCAGGTCGCCGTCGCGCAGGAAGTCGCCGAGGTAGCCGGTGAGCTGCGCGGCGTCTTCGAAGTGCGGGCCGAGCAGCTCGGCCGGCACCTCCTCGCGCAGCCAGCGCATCTCGGCGCCGTGCGTCACGAGGTGCGCGATGCCCGAGGCGAGCAGCGGCGCGGCCAGGCTGCGGTGCATGGCCTCAGCGTCCTTGTCGAGGTTGACGATGCGCCCGAGCACGCCGATCTTGCGCGTCACCGGCCCGTGCACGGCGCGCTCGCAGGTGCGCACGAAGTCCATCGCGTTGCGCATCGACATGACCTCGGCGCTCCAGCTGTCGTCGATGAGCGTGGCCTGCACGCCGCCCTGCGTGCGCAGCGGGCGCAGCTGCATCACCGAGGCCGGCAGCCGCACGAAAGGCATGCGCGCGCAGGCTGCGTCGGCGTCGAAGCCCAACGCCAGCAGCGCCGCAAAGGCCAGCGCCGAATTGCGCACGAGCCCCGCGCTCGCGATCGGGAACAGGTACTCGACCGTGCGCCCCGGCAGTGCGATGCGCACGCGGCAGCCGCCGTCGGGCTCGGGCCGGGTGTCGACGATGCGGATGTTGGCGTCGGGCCCGCTGCCCACGACCCAGATGGCGCCCGCCGTGCGCGCCGCCGCCTGCACCACCTGCAGCAGGCAGGGAATGTGGTCGGGCACGATGGCCACGCCGCCGGGCTCCAGCCCGAGGAAGAGGCGCGACTTGTAGTCGGCCGTCTGTTCCACCGTGGTCGCGCGGTAGGTCTGCGACAGGCCGAGTTCGGTGAGGATGGCCACGTGCGGCCGTGCCACCAGCGAGATTGGCCCGCGGTCCATCCACAGCCCGCTCTGCGCCATCTCGAGCACGCACACGTCGGCATCGGCCGGCAGGCTGGCCAGCGTGGCCGGCACGCCGACGCGCGAGTTGTGGTTGTCGACGGTGGTGTGCACGCGCGCCGCCTCGGGCAGCAGGTCGCGCAGCATGGCGATGGTCGACGACTTGCCGACCGTGCCGGTCACGCCCACCACGCGCCCCTTGAAGCGCGCACGCGCGGCCGCGCCCAGGTCGATCATGGCGCGGATCGGGTCGTCCACCTGCAGCAGCGGAAAGGCCGGATCGAGCCCGTCCACCG
Source organism: Variovorax paradoxus (assembly GCF_009498455.1). Classification (NCBI taxonomy): domain Bacteria; kingdom Pseudomonadati; phylum Pseudomonadota; class Betaproteobacteria; order Burkholderiales; family Comamonadaceae; genus Variovorax; species Variovorax paradoxus. The sequence continues at coordinate 367,145 of NZ_CP045644.1, forward strand.
CGTGCGCGACCACGGCGCCCGCGAGCGCGCGCTGTAGCACGGGCAGGTCGTCGTGGCGGTCGGGGTTGTCGGCGCGCGGCTTGCTGTAGTTCTCGTGCCGGGCGAGCGTGCGGTAGTCCGACGCGATGAACAGCGCGGGCTTCGGCAGCAGTGCCATGTGCGTCGGCCCGCGCACCACGGCGTTCGCGACCCAACCCGGCGGCGGCGGCACGAGCCACTGCCCGCCGGTGACGCGCTGCAGCTCGTCGGCGGTCCACACGGGCGAGGCCTGCGGCGCGGCACCCGGGCGCAGCGCCGCGAGCACGGGCGCGCGGCGCTCAGGCAGCGGCGTCGGTGCCTTCAGGCGCAGGCCGCACCACACGGGCAAGCGGCGCGCGGACGGCAGGTCGGACAGCGCGCCGCGCACGCGCACTTCGATCTGCAGCACGTCGTCCTCGAGCAGGCCCAGGCGCGGCGCGCGCAGGCCGTAGCGGTCGCGGTAGATGCGCCCCGGCGTCCAGCGGCTGGTGGGCCACATCCAGTCGCAGGGGTCGTGGTCCATGGCCTCGCCCCAGGCCGGCATGGTGGTGCTGCGCATCGCCAGCGCGCGGAACTGCACGCGCAGGTCGGCGCTCACGGGCGCATCGGCGGTCCAGTACGACTCGACCCACAGCAGGCGTCGCCCGACGATCTGCGTCGGTGCGCAGCGGATGCCCACGAGGCGCAGCGGGCCGATCTGGATCGGGCGCATCTGCGCGTCGGCCGGCACCGCATCGACCGACCACTCGGGCCGGGGCGCGAGCACGGGGCCGACCAGCGCGGGCGGGCGCGAAGCCGACAGCGGCGCCAGCGGCGGGCGCCCGGCCGGCGCGGTGCGTTCGGGCGGCGACAGCTGCAATGCGCAGCGCCCGTCGGGCCGCGGCGTCATCTCGGTGCCGAGCGCGCGACAGAGTTCAGCGAAGCGCGCGCTCGCGGCCTGCGCCGCCTCGCCCTCGCGCTGCTGCGAGAAACCGAAGCCCACACCGACGGGCGTGAACACCACCTCTTCGACGCCATGCGGCCCGAGGCGCAGCGAGAACACGCCGGAGTCCCCGAGGTCACGGCGGATCGCGTCGAACAGCAGGTCGCCTGCGTCGTGCAGGATCGGCCGGCCCTGGTAGACCTCGATGCCTTGCAGCAGATGAGCCGAGGTGCCAAGCACCGCGTCGGCGCCGGCCTCGACGATGGCATGGCCGACGGCGATCTCCGCGCGCGAAGGCGCGGTCTCCTGGTTATTGCCCCAGTGCACGGCCACCAGCACCACGTCGGCCTCACGGCGCGCGGCGGCGATGCGCGGCGCGAGCGTGGCGCGCCAGGCGGCCGGGTCGCTGAGCGGCAGCCAAGCCGCGCCGGGAAGCTTCGCGGTCGCGGCAAAGCTCGGCTGCGTGGCGTCGAGCGAGAACAGCGCCACACGCAACCCACCGGCCTGGCGGAAGGCGGGGCTCAACGCCGAATCGAGGTCGGGCCCGGTGCCGGCGAAGGCGATGGCGGCGGCGTTGAGCAGCCCGTGCTGCTCCAGCAGCGCCTCGGGGCCGTAGTCGCCGCTGTGGTTGTTGGCCGTGGCGACCATGTCGATGCCGGCCTCGGTCAGCACCGACAGCATCTCGGGCCGTGCGCGGTAGTAGTACGGGCAGCCCTCGTTCTTCTCGACGCCCTGCGCGCCCGTGGTGGCGACCACGCATTCGAGATTCACGATGCGCAGGTCGGCCTCGCGCAGCGCGGGGATGTCGCCGAGCATGCGGGCCGGGCCGCCCAGCTCGTGCATGCGGTAGTGCAGGCGGCGGCCCAGGTTGACGTCGCCGCCCCACAGCACCACGCCCTCGAGGCCGCGCGGTGCGGCCGGCTCGGCCGCGGCTTGCGAGAGCTGCGCGCTCTGCTGCTGCGCCTCGCGCGCTTCGAGCAGCCGGTGGTAGGCCACGTAGCCCGACAGGTAGTGCTCCACGTCGTCGATGCGCACGCGGAAGCTGTGGTGCTTGATGAAGAACGAGCCCGCGATGCGGTCGGGGTTGCGGAAGAACATCGCCAGCTCGGGCCAGAAGTGGCCGTTGGCGAGGTAGCGCGCGCGGTGCTCCAGCGCACGGTCGAACTTGTGGCGGTCGAGCCCCGCAAGCAGCGGGCGCAGCGCCGGGTCGGCTTCGAGCCGCAGCACCATCTCGCGCGCGGCCATCATGAGTTCGAGCAGCGTGGGGAAGGTGGTGATGCGCTCCAGCACGAAGTCGAGGTGGCCCGCCATGTTCTGCAGGCCGAACTGGTAGTAGCGCGTCTCGGGCTTGAAGCGCGTGAGCTCGTTGACGCAGTAGCTCAGCCAGTGGTCGTGCGCGCGCCAGTGGCCCGCGGCAATGAAATGCTCGAAGGCCTTTTCAACCACCGCGAGCCAGCGCGCATCGCGCGTGAGGCCGTACAGCCGCATGAGCCCGAAGGCCGCCTCGCCGTCGTAATAAATGATGCGAAAGGGCTCCTTCACGTCGAGCCCCGGGTGGTTGAGCACGTGCACGAAGCGGCCGGTCTGCGCGTCCTGCATCGAGCGGATGCCCAGCGCGAGCTGCTCCAGCAGCGGCTGGTACTGCGTGTCGCCCGTGAGCTCGGTGTACTTCACGAAGGCCAGCAGGCACACGGCATTGCCGCCGAGCTTGATCTCGTTGCCGACGTCGACCAGGAACGCGGCCTGCGTGCCGTCGGGCAGCGCGGCGCGGCGGATCAGCCGCTGGCTCAGAAAGGCCAGCGCGCGGTCGATGGCGGCTTTCTGCGTGTCGTTGCGCGTGAGCTCCCAGCCTTCGAGCATCGCGTAGGTCGAGCTGGCGTGGCGCAGCGTGTTGTAGGTGGGAATCGCGCGGTCGAAGCACGGGAACCAGCCGTAGTGGAACTCGCCCGTGGGCTTGACCTGCTCGGCCAGGTAGTCGCTCGCCGAATCGACCAGCGCGCGCACCTGCGCCGCGTTCCAGTCGGTGAGCGTGCGAAAGCCTGCGGCCTGCCCTTCGGCCGTCAGCGGCCAAGCGCCGTCGGCATCGACGTACACGGCGCGCGTGGTGAAGCACCACACGGGCGCGGCGTCGTCGGTGGGAAAGTCGCGCTCCTCGCCGAAGCGCCGCTGGGTGTGCGTGCGCAGGTTGCCGTTGTTGGGCTCCGCGTGGTCGACCGTGCCGTTGTAGAGCACGGCGCTGCCGTGCATCTCCTGTGCGAGCAGCGCGGTGTCGAAATGCGCGTCGAGCGCGATGCCTTCGTTGAAGTAGTTGCGCTTGGTCTGCGCCAGCCGCGCCTTCAGTTCGCCCCAGGTCATCGGCGTGGTGCGATCGACGATCTCCGCGCGCAGCCGCTGCGCGGGCCGCTCGGCGCGCTTGGCCTTCACGGCCAGCGCCTCGGCGGCGGCCTGCCACGCGGCCTCGGTGTCGGGGCCGCGGCCCATGACGACGCGGGCGCGGCTCTCGCCCTCGCCGATGGCGAGGAACACCACGCAACCGGCTTCGTCGGTGGCGGGCGCGACCGGGGGCAGCGCCCCGTCCGGGGTGGCCAGGGCTTGCCTGGCGCGGTTCAACAGATCGGCGAGGGGGACGGGAGCTTCTTGGTGAGTCATGCGCCGCGAATGATGACAGGCCGCGGCGCGGCCTGCCACTGCGGAAATCCGGGGCGCGTCAGGTCCGGGTCGGGCGCGGGTCAGGCCCAGGCGTCGAACACCGCGCCGCGCACCGCATCGACCGCCGCCGAACGCTCGCCGCCGGCCGGCGCGAGCCAGCACAGCCACGTGTGTGAGCGCCAACCGTTCCAGACCGCGAGCTCGCCCTGGCGCTCACCCTGCTCGGCCTGGTCGAGCCGCATCAGGCCCGCGCCCATGCCGCTGGCGACCATGCTGCGGATGGCGCTCTCGCCGTCGGCGGTGACGCCCTGGCGGTAGTCGCGCCCGGCCGAGGCGAACAGCTTTTCGAGGTGCGCGCGCAGGATGCACGAGGGCGGCGTGCCGACCCAAGTCAGGTCGGTGAGCTGGTCGAGCGTGAGCTCGGGATGCGCCTGCGCCACCGACAGCGGCAGGCCCACGGCCAGGTCGACCACGCCCAGGCGCCGCAGCTCGAAGCCTTCGAGCCGCTCGGCGTCGCTGAGCACATAGGCGCAGTCGAGTTCGCCGCGCTGCACGGCCGCCAGGGTTTCGTACGACAGCCCCTGCTTGAGCTGCAGCGTGACCTGCGGATGCTGCTGCGCCAGCGTGACCAGCACGCTGCCCAGCCGCAGCGCCACCGGATCGACCACCGTGCCGAAGCGCACCACGCCCTGCGCCGCGCCGCGCAGCTGGTCGGCGGCCGACTGCATGCGCATCGCCGAGGCCAGCGTGCGCTCGGCCTCTTCGAGCAGGCGCTGGCCGGCCGCGGTGGGCGACATGCCGCGCGGCGTGCGCTCGAACAGGCGCACGCCGAGCTCGTCTTCGAGCGCCTTGAGTTGCGCGCTGGCGGCCGGCGCGCTGGTGAACACGCGCTCGGCGGCGCGGGTGAGGTTGCCCTCCTTCGCGATGGCAACGAAGGTCTTCAGTTGGTACAGCTCCATGACCGCGGATTGTGAGCGCGTGCGGTGCGGCGGTCCGTTCGCTTTTTCGGAAGCCCCTGTCCAAAGAAACGAATGGCCTTCGCGGGGCGGCGTCCCCATCCTTCAGGCCACGCACTCCGTGTTTTTCTGAAAGGTCTTCCCGTGTCCTCCCCTTCCTCACGCCTGCCGGGCTTTGCCGCCCTGCTCTTCGCCACCGCCAGCTGGGGCAGCCTGTTCCTCGTCGGCAAGGGCGTGCTGCACCACGTGGCGCCCGTGTGGCTCACGCTCATCCGCTACACCCTGTCGGCGCTGGTGTTCGCCGCGCTGCTGGGCCTGCGCGGCACCGGCGGCTGGCACAAGCTGCGGCGTCATGCGGTGCCGCTGGCGCTGCACGGCTTTGCGGGCTTCGGCGTGTTCAGCATCCTGCTGTTCATCGGACTCTCGCACTCGGAGCCTTCGCACGGCGCGGTGCTGATCGCGACCACGCCGATCACCACGCAGCTGCTGCGCTGGTGGCTCGACGGCGTGCGCCCGACGCGCACCACCTTGCTGACCGCTGCGCTGGCGCTGGCCGGCGTGGCAACGGTGGCCGGGCTGCTGTCGCCCGGCGGCGCGGCGCTGTCGCACGACACGTTGTACGGCGACGCCATCGCCTTCGTCGGCACGCTGGGCTGGGTGGTCTACACGCGCGGCGCGGCGCGCTTTCCCACGCTCGACACGGTGGAATACACCGCGCTCACGGTGCTGGCCTCGTGGCCGCTGCTGCTGGCCGTGGCGGTGGGCATGGCCGCGCTGGGCGCATCGCCCGCGCCCGACGCGCAAGGGCTGCGCCTGTCGTGGCAGGTGCTGCTGTACGCGGGGCTGGTGCCGTCGGCGGTCGCGGTGCTGGCCTTCAACCACGGCGTGCGCGCACTCGGCCCTGTCACGGGCACGGCCTTCCTGAACTTCGTGCCGGTGTCGACACTGTTGATGGGCGTGGCGCTGGGCAAGCCGCCCGCCACGCACGAGATCGTCGGCGTGGCGATGGTGGTGGCGGCGCTGCTGCTGCATGTGATGGCGACGAAGCGCGCGGCGACGCCGGTGGCTGCGGTTCACGGCCCGGTGCCCAGTCAGCGCACCTGCGGCGTCACGCCCTGAGTGACCACAGGCCACACGGCCGTCAGTCGCCGAGCGCGCGATAGAAGTAGGTGGTGCCGCACGGCGTGCCGTCGGGCAGCAGCGCGTAGCCGGGGATGGTGCCCACGCGCTGCCAACCGCAGCGGGTGTACAGCCGCTCGGCCTCGGGGCTGGAGGTGTCGAGCACGAGCAGGGTCTTGCCGTGGTCGCGCGCGCGTTGTTCGGCGCTTTGCATCAGCAGGGCGCCGAGGCCGAGCCGGCGTGCGCGGCGGTGCACCAGCATCTTCGCGACCTCGCCGCGGTGCGGCTGGTTCTCGGGCTGGGCCAGCACCAGCTGCACGGTGCCGACGATGCCTTCGTCGTCCTCGGCCACGAGCAGCTCGCGTTCTCCGCGCGCCACGCCGTCGGCCACGTGGCGCCAGAAGGCCCGCGCGCGCTCGGGCGTGAGCGGCTGCATGAAGCTCACGGAGGCACCGCCTTCGACGCAGTCGATGAGCACGTCAGCCAGCGCATTCAGCTCGGTCTCGCTGACGGTAGACAGGGCGCGCAGGCGCGGGGTGGTGGTGGCAGCAGTCATGGTCATTTCCTGTTCGATGCGTGAGAGGGTGCGCTGGTGATGACGACCGCGTAACGGGCCGTCTTGCGGGTGGGGTTGTGATAACTCGTCGGCTGGTCGAGCACGAGCGCAACGCAGTCGCCGGTTTCGAGCCGGTACTGCTGATCGCCCACCGCGAGTTCGATGCAGCCTTCGAGCACCCACACCTGCTGGTGGATGCGCGGCTCGCGCGCGCCGGTTTCGTAGGCCACGCGCGCGCCGGGCGGAAACAGCACCTCGACGATCTGGATCGGCGAAGCGTCGCCGCCGGCCGAGACGTTGCGGCGCAGGTAGCCCGAATGCGGATCGCGCCACTCGAGCTGGTCGGCGCGGCGCGACACCGGGCTGGCCGTGGGCGCGTCGGGCTCGAACAGCGAGGCCAGCGGCACGCCCAGGCCGGTCGCGAGTTTTTCGAGCAGCACCGCGGTCGGACTGCTCTCGCCGCGCTCGATCAGAGAGATCATCGAGCGGCTGACGCCGCAGTGCGTGGCCAAGGCGTCGAGCGAGAGATCGCGTGCGGCGCGCAGCGCACGCACGCGCTGGGCGATGCGGTCGTTGAGGCTGGGGGTCGAAGCTGATTCTTCTTTCATATTGGATGAAATATCCAATGAAATAGAAATTCAGTCAACCCTGGATGAAAGCGTGCCGTCGCGACCTTCGGAGACTTGTTCGTCGAAGTGAATGTTCTTTGGAGAAATATTCATGCCCATCGCTGAAATCATCCAACACATCACCACCACCGACGCACCATGAGCGCCAACGATCCCGCCCCCCTGCCCTCGCGTTTCGCCACCTTCGCCGATGGCCCCGCCGCGCCGTCCGCGCTGCGCACCCGCATCACCGCCGCCTGCCGGCCGCCCGAAGCAGAGGCGCTCCAGCCGCTGCTCGACCAGGCCCGGCTGCCCGCCGGCCCCGCCGACGAAGCCCACGCCCTCGCCCACCGTATTGCTCACCAGCTGCGCCAGCGCAAGAACGGCGGCGGTCGCTCCGGCCTCGTGCAGGGCCTGCTGCAGGAGTACGCGTTGTCGTCGCAGGAAGGCGTGGCGCTGATGTGCCTGGCCGAGGCGCTGCTGCGCATTCCCGATGCCGACACGCGCGACGCGCTCATCCGCGACAAGATCGCGCAGGGCCAGTGGCAGGCGCACGCGGGGCGCAGCCCGTCGGTGTTCGTCAACGCCGCCACGTGGGGCCTGCTGCTCACGGGCAAGCTGGTGGCCACGCACAGCGAGACGGGCCTGTCGGCCACGCTCACGCGGCTGATCGGCAAGGGCGGCGAGCCGCTGATCCGCAAGGGCGTCGACATGGCGATGCGCATGATGGGCGAGCAGTTCGTCACCGGCGAAACCATCGGCCAGGCGCTGGCGCATGCGCGCACGCTCGAGGCGCAGGGCTTTCGCTATTCGTACGACATGCTCGGCGAGGCCGCACTCACGGCCGACGATGCGCGCCGCTACCGCGCCGCCTACGAAGACGCGATCCACGCCATCGGCCGTGCGTCGAACGGGCGCGGCGTGTACGGCGGGCCGGGCATCTCGATCAAGCTGTCGGCGCTGCACCCGCGCTACAGCCGCGCGCAGTACACGCGCGTGATGGCCGAGCTGTACCCGGTGCTGCGCGACCTGGCGCTGCTGGCGCTGCACTACGACATCGGCCTGAACATCGATGCCGAAGAGGCCGACCGGCTTGAACTCTCGCTCGACCTGCTGGAGCGCCTGTGCTTCGAGCCCGCGCTGGCGGGCTGGCAGGGCATCGGCTTCGTGGTGCAGGGCTACCAGAAGCGCTGCCCCTTCGTGATCGACTGGGTGATCGACCTCGCGCGCCGCAGCGGCCACCGGCTCATGGTGCGGCTCGTGAAGGGCGCCTACTGGGACAGCGAGATCAAGCGCGCGCAGCTCGACGGACTCGCGGGCTACCCGGTCTACACGCGCAAGGCCTACACCGACGTGTCGTACCTGGCCTGCGCGCGCCGCCTGCTCGACGCGCCCGACGCCGTGTACCCGCAGTTCGCCACGCACAACGCCCACACGCTGGCCGCGATCTACACGATGGCCGACCCGTCGCGCTACACGCCGGACCAGTACGAATTTCAATGCCTGCACGGCATGGGCGAGCCGCTGTACGAGCAGGTGGTGGGCCCGCTCGGCCGGCCCTGCCGCATCTACGCGCCGGTGGGCACGCACGAGACGCTGCTGGCCTACCTGGTGCGGCGGCTGCTGGAGAACGGCGCGAACACCTCGTTCGTGAACCGCATCGCCGATGCATCGATTCCGCTCGACACGCTGGTGGAAGACCCGGTCGCGACCGTCGAGCGCATGGCTGCAGAGGAAGGCGCGATGGGCCTGCCGCACGCGGCGATTCCGCTGCCGGTTGCGCTCTACGGTGACCAGCGCGCGAACTCGCAAGGCCTCGACCTCGCGAGCGAAGACACGCTGCATGCGCTGGCCGCCACGCTGCAGGCCAGCGCGACCGAACCCTGGCGCGCCACGCCGATGCTTGCTGCGCCGCGTGCCGAAGACGAAGCCGCCCGCACGTGGGCCGACGTGCGCAACCCCGCCGACCGCCGCGACCTCGTCGGGCAGGTGCAGGACGCGGTGCCGGGCGACGTGGCCTCGGCCATTGCACAGGCCGAAGGCATCGCCACCGCATGGGCCGCCACGTCGCCGGCCGAGCGCGCCGCCGCCCTCGACCGCGCCGCCGCATCGCTCGAAGCGCAGCAGCCGCGCCTGCTCGGCCTGTTGATGCGCGAGGCCGGCAAGAGCAGCGCCAACGCCATCGCCGAAGTGCGCGAAGCGGTCGACTTCCTGCGCTACTACGCGGCGCAGGCGCGCACCGATTTCGCCAACGCCACGCACCGCCCGCTCGGACCGGTGGTGTGCATCAGCCCGTGGAACTTTCCGCTCGCGATCTTCACCGGCCAGGTGGCCGCCGCGCTCGCGGCCGGCAACCCGGTGCTGGCCAAGCCGGCCGAGCAGACGCCGCTGGTCGCCGCCGAAGCGGTGCGCGTGCTGTGGGAGGCCGGCGTGCCGCGCGCGGCGGTGCAGCTGCTGCCGGGCCGCGGCGAGACCGTCGGTGCCGCGCTGGTCGGCGACGCGCGCGTGCAGGGCGTGATGTTCACGGGCTCGACCGAGGTCGCGCGCCTGCTGCAGAAGACGCTGTCGACGCGCCTCGGTGCGCACGGCGCGCCGGTGCCGCTGATCGCCGAGACCGGCGGGCAGAACGCGATGATCGTCGACTCGTCCGCGCTCGTGGAGCAGGTGGTGGCCGACGTGATGGCCTCGGCCTTCGACAGCGCGGGCCAGCGCTGCTCGGCGCTGCGCGTGCTGTGCGTGCAGGAAGAAGCGGCCGACCGCCTCGTCGCGATGCTGCAGGGCGCGATGGCCGAGAACTGCATCGGCAATCCCGCGCGGCTCGCGGTGGACGTGGGCCCCGTCATCGACGACGAGGCGCGCGACGGCATCGAGCGCCACATCGCCGGCATGCGCGGGCGCGGCCGGCGTGTGTTCCGCCAGGGCCGCGAGTTCGGCCACGACATGCGCCACGGCACCTTCGTGCTGCCCACGCTGATCGAGCTCGACCACCTGGGCGAGCTGGAGCGCGAAGTGTTCGGCCCCGTGCTGCACCTGTTGCGCTACCGCCGCCGCGACCTCGGCGCGCTCATCGGCCAGATCAACGGCAGCGGCTACGGCCTCACGCTGGGCGTGCACACGCGCATCGACGAGACCATCGCGCAGGTGGTGACGCAGGCGCAGGCCGGCAATGTCTACGTGAACCGCAACATGGTCGGCGCGGTGGTGGGCGTGCAGCCTTTCGGCGGCGAAGGGTTGTCGGGCACCGGGCCGAAGGCCGGCGGGCCGCTGTACATGGCGCGCCTGCTGTCGGCGCGGCCCGACGACGTGCTCGCGCGCGCCGTGGCCGAAGACGAGCCCGCTGCACCGTCCAGCGGCCTCGCGGCACTCGAAGGCTGGGCGCGCGACACGGGCCGCGACGCACTCGCCGCGCAGTGCCGCCGCTTCGCCAGCCTTGCGCCCGTGGGCCGCGCGCGCACGCTGGCCGGCCCGACCGGCGAGCGCAACGTCTACACGCTGCAGCCGCGCGAGGCCGTGCTGTGCCTCGCCGATGCAGAGGCCGACCGGCTCGCGCAACTGGCGGCCGTGCTGTCGGTCGGCAGCACCGCCATCTGGCCGGCCGATGCGCCCGGCGCACATGCACTGCTGGCCGCGCTGCCCGACGAGGCGCGCCACGCGGTCGTGCTCGCCAACGACTGGCGCGCGCCCACCGTGGTGTTCGATGCCGTGCTGCACCACGGCGACGCCGACCACCTCGCAGTCGTGCTGCAGCAGGTGGCGGCGCGGCCGGGCCCCATCGTCGGCGTGCGCAGCTTCGCGCCCGGCGACGCCGGCATCCCGCTCGAAAGCCTGGTGCTGGAGCGCGCGCTGAGCGTCAACACCGCCGCGGCCGGCGGCAATGCGAGCCTGATGACGATCGGGTGAAGGGGCTTATTTGTCGAAGGCTGGGTCGATGGGGACCCGGTAGCCATTGACCAGCCGGTTGGTCTCGTTCGCCATGCCGACCACGGCCATCAGCTCGGCGAACATGGCCGGCGTCATGCCGGCCTTTTCCGCACCCGCGTGGTGGCTCGCGATGCAGTAGCCGCAGTTGTTGGTGACGCTCACCGCGAGGTAGATCATTTCCTTCATCACCGGGTCGAGCGCGCCCGGCGCCATCACCTCCTTGAGGCTGGCCCAGGTGCGCCTCAGCGTGACCGGATCGTTGGCCAGGTACTTCCAGAAGTTGTTGACGTCGGGCACGTGGCGCGACGCCTTGATGTCGTCGAACACCGCGCGGACCTCGTCGGAAGCGGCGGCGTGTTCGATGGGCTGGGGTTTCATGCGATCTCCTAAGGAAAGTGTGAATGCGGGTTGGAAAGCAACATTTGCTTTCGGCACCTTCACATTTATTGTGAATTAGGTCCTAGGTTCTCGCGGCCTTCGATTCATACAGTCGAAGCGTCACACATCCAGCGCGCCATCAGGCGCCATCTCAGGGAGCAGAGAGAACCATGGAACACGTCATCCAGCGCGTGGGGACCGGTGCGCGCGTCGCATGCGTCCACAAGAAGAAAACCCAAGGCATCGCGGGCGCCGTGCTCGCACTGGCCGCCAGCTTCGCGGGACCATCGGCCTGGGCCGACGTGAGCCTGGGCGGCACCAGCTACACGACCGGCTCGGGCGCGGTGTGCAGCTCCGGCAGCGCCGGCCCGACATGGGCCTGCCAGGTGCCCAACGGCAGCGGCGGCTTCGCGCTCATCACCGGCGTGCCGACCGATCCCGTGAACGGCGGCCCCGATGCCGCGGCCTTGCAGGGGATGGTGAACGGCAACCTCGGCGGCGACGCGCTGCTGCTCGGCGGCACTGCTGCCAAGGCCACCGGCTACGGCAGCGTGGCGGCGGGCTCCGACGCGCGCGCCACCGAAACCTACGCCACCGCCATCGGCTCCACCACCGTGGCCGCGGGCGTCAGCAGCACGGCCGTGGGCAACGTGGCCCAGGCCTTCGGCACCAACGCCACCGCCATCGGCGCCAACACCACCGCCGTGGCCACCAGCAGCCTCGCAGCAGGCGACCGCGCCACCGCGAGCGACATCAATTCGACCGCACTCGGCGCCAACACGCAGGCGCGCAAGAAGAGCAGCCTCGCGGCCGGCGATAAGGCGATTGCCGATGGCATCAACGCCGCCGCGCTCGGCGCGAACACGCAGGCACTGGCCGACAGCGCCGTCGCCGTGGGCGACCGCGCCACCGCGAACGCCGAATCGGCCGTGGCCGTGGGCCGGCAGAGCACGGCATCGGCCGCGTCCGCTGTGGCGATCGGCACCGGCGCGACGGCGAGCGCCGTCAACGGCGTGGCGCTGGGCGCCGGCGCCGTTGCCGACCGCGCGGGCATGAACGGCCAGAAGGAACGCTTCTCGAACATCGCCGTGGGCTCGACGCAGGGCGCGGTCTCGGTCGGCAGCGCGGGCGGCGAACGGCAGATCACCAACGTGGCGGGCGGCACGCAGGCGACCGACGCAGTCAACGTGCGCCAGCTGCAGGCGGTGCAGGCCGGCGCGGTCAACTACGTCACCAATGTCGACGGCAGCGTGAACCACAACCAGATCGTGCTGGGCAACGGCCAGGCGCCGAACGGCACCACCGTGTCGAACGTGGCGCCCGGCGTGGCCGGCACCGACGCGGTCAACGTCAACCAATTGAACGCGCAGGGTGCGCAATGGCGCGACGCCATCCGCCTGAACCAGCGCGACGCCAACGCCGGCACCGCCGGTGCGATGGCCATGGCGGGCATGCCGCAGGCCTACATGCCGGGCAAGAACATGCTCGCGGCGGGCGTGGCCGGCTACGAGGGCCAGAGCGCCGTCGCGCTGGGCTTCTCGAGCATCTCGGACAACGGCAAGTGGGTGATGAAGTTCACCGGCTCGGCCAACTCGCGCGGCAACGTCGGCGTGTCGGCCGGTGCGGGCTTCCAGTGGTGAGGCGCATGAATTTCCGCCCCATCGCCACGCTGTTGACCGTGCTGTCGCTCACCGGCTGCACCTCGTACGTGAGCCGCGGCATCGACAGCGACGGCAAGGCCACCGAACTCGTCTGGCCCGGCAGCGAGCAACAACAGACCTGGCAGACCGAAGGCAGCTTTCCGAACCGCGAGAACCTGCGCGCCATCGGCCCCGGCGCCACCAAGGACCAGCTCTACGCCCTCATCGGCCGCCCGCACTTCGACGAAGGCATGGCGGCCGTGCGCGAGTGGGACTACGTCTTTCACTTCCGCTCGGGCGGCGGCATGACCAGCTGCCGGTACAAGGTGATCTTCGACACGGCCTACAAGGCGCGCAGCTTCCACTGGAACCCTGCGATCTGCGCGGAACTGGCGAAGGGCTGACCGGTTGCTGGTCAGCAGCCCTGCGGCGGCGGCTCCGGCCGCCGCCACAGCCACGCCAGCACGACCGCCATCGACCCGATGCCCACGCCCGCGAGCCACGGCTTGTGCGCGGTGAACGCGATGACGACCGCGCAGAACGCCATCGCCGCGGTGGCGCTCCACTTGGCGCGGCGGCTCACCGTGCGGCCGTTTTCCCAGTTGCGCAGCAGCGGGCCGAAGAGCCGGTGATTCAGCAGCCAGCGATGCAGCCGCGGCGAGCTGCGCGCGGCGGCCCATGCCGCCATCAGCACGAAGACCGTGGTCGGCATGCCCGGCGCCACCACGCCGATGGCGGCCAGCACCAGGCACAGCGCGGCAAAGACCAGCAGCAGCCACCGCACGACGAGCGGCAACGGCCGGGGCTCCACGACAGCGGGCGGGTTCTGGGGGTCTTCGTCGGGCGTCACCGGACGATTGTCTTTCTTTCTCCTGCGCCGCTCGGACGCGCTTGATTCAGATCAACCGCGTGCCGCTTTCGGCTGCCGATACTGGACCTTTACACCCACCTGCAAAGTTCCGAAGACCATGGCCCACCTTGTATGGAAGACCGAACTCGATACGGGCATCCATGAGATCGACACGCAGCACCGGCGCATCGTGCAGTACATCAATGCGCTGGACGACGCCCGGCGCACCAACGACCGCAAGGTCGTGGGCCGGATCATCGAAGAGACCATCGACTACACCGCCTCGCACTTCGCGTTCGAGGAAGCCATGATCGAGGACGCGGGCTACCCCTTCTCGGGCCCGCACCGAAAGGTGCACGAGATCTTCGTGCGCCGCGTCACCGAATTCCGCGCACGCTTCGAATGCGGCGAGGAGGTGCTGGCCGAGCTGCACGACATGCTCTCGCGCTGGCTGTTCAATCACATCCGGCATGAGGACGGTGCGTATGTGGCGACCGTGAAAGCGCATCTGCGGACGACGGATTCATCGGCCGAAGTCCTCGTGCATGCGCAGGTCCGCCAGGCGGTGCAGCAAGGCGGCGCCGCGGGGCAGGTCAAGCTGGGGTGGATGCGGCGGTTGTTCGGGGGGTGAGTACGCCGCCAGGGCTGCGCGCAGCGCATCGAGACTCGCACTCCGGCAGCTTTGAAGAGCCGCCGCGCTACTCGTTCGACAAGACCAGGAGCGCGACTGCTTGCGCGCGTCCGACTCGCCGCAGCCGATGCGCAAGATAGCCCGGAAACTGAACGCAATCGCCTTTTTGCAGCTGGAAAGACTGCGTCCGAAAAATGAGCTCGACCGAACCTGAGACGATGAAAAGCATCTCCTGTCCCGCATGTCGTCCTTCGACTTCGTTCGCATCTTTTCCCGGATAGAACAGGAACGCCTCGAAGGACCCGACGGAGCCGCCGTGCAGAAGCGGAAGAAACCGGTGCGCGTCGTTCTTGTCGTCGGCGGCCTCCAGGTCCGCGGCTCGCGTGATCCGGATCTCCGATTCGTCCAGCGTCTCGCCAAGCAGGTGTCCCATCGTCGTGCCCAGCTCCTGAGCGAGCTGCGCCAACATGGCGATGGAAGGTGTCTTGACGTTGTTCTCGATGCGCGAAAGGTGCGCCTTGTCTACCCCGGTGGCCCGCGCGAGGCTGTCCACAGTCAAACCCTTGACCCGTCGCAGCTGGCGAACTCTGGCGCCTAGTTGGAGGCTACCGGTCGAGGAAGTCGATTCGTTCTGGTTCTTGGTCATCAATAAGTAGCCGGCGTACAACCCCAGCCGTTTCGTGTCAGTCCGCGATCTTAGGGTAAGTCCACATGTTGACCTTTTATGGCATCGATGCATACTACAGGTCAACAAGTTGACCAATTGAACACGGACTGCCCGAGGACCACATGGAAGAGAAAACCCTGACGCGTGCGCGCGTCGACATGGAAATTGCCAAGAAGCTCGTGCCTGTCAGACGCAGTGCCAGAGAGCGTCTGGTGTTGACCTGCCGGATGCTTGGTTCGCACGGCCACTGGTATGGAGGCCTGGCCGGGCAGCTCACGACGAAAGGGGAACGCGAGGGCACCTTCTGGACGCTGCGATTCGGCGTGGGAGCCGACGAGGCGACGCTGTCCGATCTCATCCTGGTGGACGAGCACCTGAACGTGCTGGAAGGCGACAGCCTCGCCAACCCGGCCGTTCGCTTTCACCTGTGGGTGTATCGCGCGCGACCGGATGTTCAAAGCATCGTGCACACCCATCCGCCGGCAGTGTCCGCGCTGTCGATGACCGGGCAAGCACTGAAGGTGGCGCAGATGGACGCCACGCCGTTCCATGAGAACTGCAGCTACCTGGCCGAGTGGCCGGGGTTGCCGATCGGCGATGACGAAGGCCACGCCATTGCGGGCGCCCTGGGTCCGAAGAACAAGGCGCTTCTGCTGGCGCATCACGGGCTTCTGACCGCGGGTGTCAGTCTTGAGGAGGCTGCTGTTCTGGCGATCTGGTTGGAACAGGCGGCGCAGGCCCAACTGCGCGCCGCTGCGGTTGGGCAGATCCGCGAGATCCGCCCCGAACTGGCGGCCGAGTCCCGCGACTTTCTGCTGAAGCCCGAAATCGTTGATCTCACGTTCCAGTACTTTGCCCGGCAAGTGCTGAGAGCGGATCCGACCTGCCTGTCCGCAACGCCCGCGGGTTGAGTCGGCGTTGTGCGTCGTCGCGACAGAGAACTGCTTCACACCGCATCGAGCTGGCGACGCCTCACGCAGCTTCGTGGTGACCTGAGCCGACCGCCGGCCACCGGTGGCGGCTGGGCCACGCTCGTTTCAAGCCACTGGCTCGGCCACCGCGCCAGGCTTCAGAGTTTTTTTGAAAGGGTATGTCATGGATTTTCAAGTTGTCATCTCGGGGGGCGGCCCCGCCGGCATGTGGCTGGCGTGCGAACTCAGACTCGCCAACGTTTCCACATTGATCATCGATCAGACCGCAGAGATCGATCCCAACTCCAGGGCGCTCACGATTCACCCGCGAACGATCGAGATCCTAGCTTCGCGCGGCGCACATGAACAACTGCTTGCCGAGGGCGCGCGCATTCCGACGGGCCATTTCGCGCTTCTGAACAGCAGGCTGAACTTCTCGGGACTGGATACGCCCTATCCCTTCACGCTGGCCATCTTCCAGGCACGCACGACGGCGCTGTTGCAGCAACGCGCGATCGAACTGGGCGCCGTCGTGCGGCGCGGCCATCGTTTCGTGGGACTCGAAGAACGTGCGTCCTCGGTCATCTCCACCATCGAAGGACCCGAGGGTTCGTACACGGTCGAATCGGACTACCTCGTGGGTTGCGATGGCACCCGCAGCACCGTTCGCGGCGCGGCCGGCATCGACTTCACTGGCACACAGGCCACCGTACTGGGATGGCTCGGAGACGTCGAGCTTCGCGATCCACCGCCCGAGCCCGTCCTCTACAAGTGGAGCCTGAACGGAATGGGGATGGTCGTCAGGCTGGCGGATGGTCGCTACCGCATCGTCGGGATCAATCCTCACGACATCCGCACGGACTGGCCGGGCGACTTCACCATTGAAGAGCTGAAGACGAATTCGATCGCCATCTTCGGAACGGATTTCGGTCTGCATTCGCCCTGCTGGTTGTCGCGTTACGGCAATACCAGCCGCCAGGCGACAACCTATCGAAAGGGCCGCGTCATCCTGGCTGGCGATGCGGCGCACCAGCACTTTCCTGCAGGAGGCGTCGGTCTGAACGTCGGCGTCCAGGACGCCATGAACCTGGGCTGGAAGCTTGCTGCGACTGTTCATGGCTGGGCACCGGGAGGGCTGCTCGACAGCTACCACGATGAACGCCACCCGGTCGGTCAGGACCTGCTCGAGCATACGCAGGCCCAGACCGCGCTCATGAGCGCGTTCACGGTCGAAGGCCAGGAACTGCGGTCCTTTCTCACCAAGCTGATGAAAGAGCGCCCCGAGATCGAGGTCTCACTGACCGAGCGGTTGACGGGACTTCATGTGGCGTATCCCTCGCCGCAGGGTCATCCGCTGGCAGGCACGCGTGCACCGGATCTGACATTCGTCGGAAGCGATGAGCACCTGTTTTCCATGATGCGCGAAGGCAAGTACATCCTGCTGGATCTTTCCCACGCCGACGATGCATCGCCCGTCCAGAACGCCCACGTCCGGAACGCCCATCCAAACAGGCATTGCCACCGCGGCGCGCTGTCGGGTGAACAGCGCAGCGCATGGTCGGCCGTCACCGCAGCGCTGATTCGACCGGACGGGTATGTGGCGTGGGCCTGCGAACAGACGGACCCTGCGAAGCTCGCTGGCGAACTCGATCGGGCGCTCAGCGCCACGCATCGCCTCACCGCGGCTCAGGCGCAAGGTGCCGCCAGGACCGAACCCGCGCAGCAAGTCTGACCAGGAGACGGCAATGTCTGCTCAGGCCACAGCCCAACCGCGCCCAGCCTCGCAAGGGCACATTCGAATCAGCAACCTCTCGAAGTCATTCGGCTCGACCAGCAGCGAGAGCGTGCTCGCCCTCGATTCGGTCGACTGCACGATCGAGAAGGGAAGCTTCGTGTCGATCGTCGGTCCCAGCGGGTGCGGCAAGACGACATTGCTGCGGATGGTGGCCGGCCTGATGCAGGCGACGCACGGCACCGTGTCGATCGATGGCCAGGTCGTCACTGGAACCCGGCGCGATGTCGGTGTCGTTTTCCAGAGCTCCATCCTCTTGCCTTGGAGGACAGTGATCGAGAACGTCCTCCTTCCGGCGGAGATTCTTCGCCTCGACATGCGAGCCTCCCGTCAACGGGCGATGGACTTGCTGCGGCTGGTCAAGTTGGAGGGGTTCGAGAACAAGCTGCCACGTCAACTGAGCGGCGGCATGCAGCAACGAGCGTCGATCGCCCGCGCCCTCCTTCATGACCCGAAGGTACTGCTCATGGACGAGCCGTTCGGAGCGCTGGACGCGCTGACCAGGGAAAAGATGAATCTTGAGCTGCAGCGCATCTGGATGGAGAGCGGCAAGACAGTCATCCTGATCACCCACTCCATACCGGAAGCCATCTTTCTGGGTGACAGCGTCTTCGTGATGACGCCGCGACCCGGTGCACTGAAGCGTGTCATCAAGGTCGATCTGCCCCGGCCGCGTGGCATGAGCGCGATGGGCGCGTCGGAATTCGTCCGTGTCTCTGACGAAATTCGCGAGATCTTTTCCCACAGCGGCAACTTCGATTGAACGACATGAACGCAACCACCACACCTTCAGGACGGGCCGTGCAACCGCACGCGAAACATCGAAGCCGAGTTCCATCGACTCGCCTTGCTTCGGTGGCCCTGTTTCTTGCGTTGGTCTTCACCTGGGAGTTCGGCGTCCGCTTCTTCGAGGTTCCGAAGTTCCTGTTGCCTCCATTGAGCGACGTTCTCTCCGCGATGTACAACGGGTTCGCCAAGTCACCCATGGCCAAGGATGGCTTCTGGTATCACACCTTCGTGACGTCGTGGGAAATCCTGATCGGCTTCTCGCTCGGAAGCCTGATTGGCCTGGCCCTGGCCATGGCCATCGCCGAGGTGGACTATCTGGAGCGGATGCTGCAGCCCTATATCGCTGCACTCCAGAGCCTTCCAAAGGTCGCAGTGGCTCCGATCATCGTCACCTGGATGGGTTTCGGCATGAGTTCGAAAGTCGCCATCGTTTGCCTGATCACGTTCTTTCCGGTGTTTGTCACCAGTCTGGCGGGGTTCAAGGCCATCGATGCAGATCGTGTCGATCTTCTGAGGTCACTTTCCGCCACGCGCTGGCAGATCTTCGTCAAGTGCAAGTTTCCAAGCGCACTCCCCTACATCTTCGCCGGCCTGGACATGGCCGCAGCCTTCTCCGTCGTTGGCGCCGTCGTGGGCGAATTCGTCGGCGCACAGGCAGGCCTGGGAGTGCTGATCCTTCAACTCGAAGGGCAGCTTGATACGGGGGGAAGTTTCGCCGTCTTCATTCTCCTGTCGGTCATCGGAATTGCCCTCACGGGAGCGATTCGGGCTGTTCGCAAAAGGGTCCTCGGCTGGATGCCGGCCGACGAATCTCGCAACGCGGTCAGCGCGTAACGCGCACGGTCATTTTTTCGACACGACTTTTCAACACGAGGATCAACACATGATTGACAGGCGCTTCTTCAACCTTGCGCTGGGTGGCCTTCTTTCAGTACCTTTCGCTCACGCCCAGAGCCGCCGCATCGTCAAGGTGGCGAACCCAAACTCGACGGTCGACGTCTCGCAGGCATTCGTCACCTGCGGTCGGGATCCTCGGCTCAAGTTCTACGAGTCCGAAGGGTTGGACATCGAGTACGTGAACATGAGCAGTCAGACGCAGGCAATGCTGTCCATCGCGACCGGCCAAGCCGATACCGGGGCCCTGGTTCCAGCGTTGTTCCTTCCCGCGATTGCGAAGGAGCCGGGACTTGGCCTGCTTGCCATCTACAACTGGCTCCCGCGCAACGCGAACGTCGTTGTGGTCGACCCCGACAGCCCCGTGCGCGCCATCAGCGACCTCGCCGGCAAAAGAATCGGCATCCGCAACCAAGGAGACGGCGGCATTGCTCAACTGCAACTGATGTTGACGGAGCTTGGCGTGTCCACGCAGAACATCGACTTCATTGCCGTGGGTGACGGCGGGCTGGCCGGATCAGCGCTCAAGCAGAAAAAGGTCGATGCCCTGGTGACCTACGACACTGCCGCCGGTCGGATCGAGGCCGTCGGATTTCCACTGCGTTACTTACCGCTGCCGCCGCAGTATGAGAAGTTGCCAGCAGGCTGGTTCGGATTCCGCAAGAAGGACCTGAAGGACGACCGAAAGACCGTGGTGGGCTTTTGCCGCGGGATGGCCAAGTCGTCTCTGTTCGCCACCACCAACCTGGCAGCCGCACTCGATCTCCATTGGTCGCTTTACCCTGAGTCCAAGCCGAAGTCGACGTCCCCGGAGGCAGTGCGCAAGGAGATGAAGACCATCCTGGCCCAACGGCGCATCAACTGGGTTCGCAGGCCTGACGACCCGGACCCGCGGATGGGTGCCTCCAGCGCCGGCCAATGGAGGGGAACGATCGCAAGCGTCGCCAAGAGCAGTGGCAATCCGCTGCTGCCGCAGCAGATCGGCGATCCCGCAAACATCTTCACCAACGAGTTGATCGACGAAATCAACGACTTCGACAAGGCGGCGGTCGTGCGCCAGGCCAAGTCGTTCAAGGCATGACTTCGCCCGCTCTTCGCGCGAGGTCCGTTCGCATTCTTCATTCTTGCAATCAACAGTCTCCAGGAGAAATCATGACGACTTCTACACTCAGCGCACCCGACCGCTCAGAGCCGTCGGCGGTGGATCGCGGCCTCGGCCTGCTCATCGGCGGGGAGCTTTCCCCAGGCGATCGCCGCATGGATGTGGTGAATCCGGCAACCGGCAAGGTGGGTGCGACGTGTCCGCGCGCATCTGCTGCGCAGTTCGAAGCGGCCATCGCTGCTGCGAAGGCGGCGTTTCCCGCATGGAGCGCGTCACCCATCGGCCAACGTCGGGCCCTGCTTCACGAGATTGCCGATGTCATTGAAGCCAACAGCACCGAGCTGGCCAACTTGCTGATGCTCGAGCAAGGCAAGCCCCTGGCAGATGCGCTCTTTGAAATCGGCGGGACGGCGGCGTTCTTCCGGCACACCGCAGACGCGACGTTCGAGCCTCGCACGCTGGAAGACAGTGAGCGACGTCGCGCGCAGCTGCATCGCAGGCCACTGGGCGTTGTTGCAGTCATTGTTCCCTGGAACTTTCCCATGCTGATCATGGCCTTCAAGGTTCCGCCCGCCCTCCTGACGGGCAATACGGTCGTCATCAAGCCCGCTGCGACGACGCCGTTGACCACGCTGCGCTTTGCGAACCTGGTCGCCGATGTCGTACCGGCAGGTGTGATCAATGTCGTCACCGACGCGAATGATCTCGGCGACATCCTTGCATCGCATCCTGATGTCGCGAAGGTTTCATTCACGGGCTCGACCGCCACGGGCCTCAAGGTGATGGCCAATGCCGCGAGGTCTCTGAAGCGCGTCACGTTGGAATTGGGCGGAAACGACCCGGGTATCGTTCTTGACGATGCAGATCCAGAAGCGATCGCGCAAGCCATCTATCGCGGCGCATTCTTCAACAGCGGTCAAGCCTGCATCGCGCTCAAGAGGCTGTACGTTCCCGATGCCATGTACGACCGCATGTGCCAGGCGCTCGTGAAAATTGCTGCAAGCACGGTAATAGGAAGCGGTGTCGAAGCAAGCACCGTCAGCCCGCTGCAGAACAGGACACAGTACGAGCGCGTGAAAGATCTCCTGGCTGAGGCGCGGGCCCAGGGCCGAATCATCGGGGGTGGCGACGTACCTGAAGGCGGGGGCTTTTTCATTCAGCCGACGATTGTTGATGCCAACCGTGACGACAGCCTTCGCGTGGTCAGCGAAGAGCAATTTGGCCCCATTCTTCCTGTGCTTCGCTACACAGACATCGAAGATGCCATCGAACGGGCGAATTCTGGAAGCTATGGTCTGGGCGCTTCGGTGTGGTCTCCCGACATCGCGCGGGCAGAGAAGGTGGCCATGCAGCTCGACGCGGGGACGGTCTGGATCAATCAGCACATCGATCTTGCGCCCCATATTCCACAGGCCGGGGCAAAGAAGTCCGGGTTTGGCGTGGAGCTTGGCGAGGAAGGTCTGCTTGAGTTCACGCAGCTCCAGGTCATCAACATCAACAAGCAGTGACGGTGCGTCCTGCTTTGTCAAACCATCGCAATCTGATCAGAAAGACAGAGGAATACACATGAGCAATGGAATTCGAGCCGTCAACCCCTCCAAGCTGCCGAAGCTTTCCACAGTGATGTCACATGCTGTCGTCGTCGAGCGTGCCGGACTTGTCTATACCTCCGGGCAACTGGCTTGGGATGAGAACGGCGACCTGGTGGAAGGAAACCTTAGCGAGCAGTTCAGGCGCGCGTACGAGAACATCGACATCGTTCTCGAAGAAGCGGGAACCTCCCGCGCCAATGTGATCAACGAGACCATCTACCTGGCCGGCTATTCTCCTGAGAATGTTGGCGAACTGATCGGTGCGATCACGGCGGCACGGCTGCCTGGCGCAACGCCACCCGCGAGCGTCGCCGTCGGTGTTCAGACGTTGTTTGCACCCGGTTTCCTGGTCGAAATTCAGGTGGTAGCGACCGTTTAACCTCTGGAGGCCATTTCACGGAAGCTGTGATTCCCTTCTGGTGTATCACTGCAATCGTGAAGTGCACCCGGCTCACCGGCGCGATGCGTCCCTTGCTGCGGCGGGGATGGACATCGACTTGGTCACTCACGCGCACCGCGAGGGCCATCTCGCCTGACTGATCTTCTATTTTTCGGTGAGAAATTCGAGCAAGGCGCGTAGCGCGGCGCTTTTGTGGTTGCGGTGTGGATAGGTCGCGTACAACCATATCGACTTCGGCATCGCGTCTTTCAGTACTGGCACCAGTGCGCCGGAACCAAGATGTGCTCGCGCGAGAACCTCCGGCACGCAAGTGACGCCCAGTCCCTTGACTGCGAGAGCGATCAGAGGCGCGGCATCGTCCGCTTCGATGCGACTGCGCACATCAACGTACTTCGTCTCTCCGTCCACGACAAACGAGAGTCGGGATGCGCAGTCCCAGAGGGAATGTGTCAGCACGTCATGCGCCGCAAGATCCTCTGGCCGAGAAGGAATTCCACGGCGTGCCCAGTACTTTGGTGAGGCGCACAGAACCATGGGAACGGGCTGGAGTTTTCGCACAATGAGCTCACGCTGCTCGATGGGGCCTATTCGCAAGGCGACGTCGATCCCTCCGACGATGAGGTCTTCCTCGCGATTGCTCAGATGCAGGCTCACATGAACATCGGGATACTGGGCAACAAAGTCGTCGATGTTCTTGCCGAGAACGCCCAACGAGAGCCCATGCGGTGCAGCAAGCCGAAGCCTGCCTTTGGGGTGTGTTGCGAACCCTGCGAGTTCGTCCCGCAACTCGGAGATCAGCTTGAATATCGGGTCGAGGCGCTCATAGAGCGTCGCCCCCGCATCCGTGACCGTCACGGATCGCGTCGAACGGTTGAGCAAGCGAACGCCGACATCCTCCTCGAGGTGAGCGATGCTCTTCGTCACGTTGGCCTTCGACACTCGCAGCGCGAAAGCTGCGCGGGTGAAGCTCTTGCGAGCAGCTACTTCCTTGAATACGCGCAGTTGATGAAGGTCACTCATTGACTGTGCCGAGAGGATCGATGAGATGGAGCGCTGGCATCTTGGATCGCCAGACTCCCTAACGATCAAGCAGCTTCTTGGCCTCGGTCGGAAATGACGCTTCTACGCAGATGCTGACCGGAAAGCCAAACGCTTTGCTCAGCCCTCGCACCACGGGTCCAAGCGCGAAGACCAACGACGGGGCTTCCACGATCAGGATGCTTCCCGCACAACGCCCCTTGAGCTCGCTGCGGTTCTGCTTCAGCCACAGCGCCAGCCTTCGTCGGTCCTCATGGTTGCCATTGGGCCCTGAGATCGGGAGGTCTCGCGTCAAGAACACGAACCTCTCGCCGCGAGCGATGAGTGCGTTGAGGTCAACTTCCCAGTCGCTGGCTGAAATATCCGAGGACATCCAGACCAAGGGGAACTGAGTGCTATCGATACGCATGAGGATCCATCCAACTAACGGCGATAGACTATTTTATCTAACGACGTTAGATTGATCAATCGTATCGCTGATGGCCTGGACGGTTTCTGCGTAAAGAGGCGGGCGTGCCCCATGGCCTGCGTGCGGGGCATAGATAACGTCGGAGCGGGTGGCACGCGTCCGACAAGCTAGAGCGTGGACTTGAACCCTGCGATGAAAAGGTCGATGCCGTCACTGAATCGGCTATCGAAGTCCTCGCTGAAAAATGTGTGGCGTGCTTCCCAGCAATGCGGATACTTGCTCTGCGCCAACTGAAAGAAGGCATCTTTTCGGACGGCCACATCCATGGTGCTGTCGATCCCCAGTGCTTGCTCTTCCATGACGAAACCAAGGATGAAATACAGCAAGCTCAGACTTGCATTGGCTGCACGATGCGCGCTCGCACCGGATCGAACAAAAGCGCCGATCAAGGCATCGCTGGTGCGCAAGACGTTGTCTGTCACCACGTAGGTCCCTGCGAACACGCGAGCCCCGTCTCTGTGAGCCAGCAAAGCCTGACGGAGCTCGCGCGCTATCAAGCGGGCTTGATCGTCCCACGGCTGCGTCGGAGAAATGTCGCGCGCAACCGTCTCGACCAGAGCGTCTGCCATCCCGTCGATCAGCGCCTGCTTGTTGGGGAAATGCCAATAGAGCGAGGGCGCTTGGATCTGCAACGCCAGCGCCAACTTTCGCAGAGTCAAGCCCTCTATTCCGTCTTCCGCAAGGAGGGCCAACGCTGAACTGATTACCTGATCTCGTTGAATTCGCATGGTGCTTGAATCGCTTGGCTAAAACTAACAAAGTTAGTTTTAGCATTCGAAAACTTGGATAGGTGCGAACAGTTGCGCGCCCCCGCGCGCCCTCACTCCACCGTCACGCTTTTAGCGAGATTCCGCGGCTTGTCCACGTCCGTCCCACGCGCACACGCCGTGTGATACGCCAGCAGCTGCAACGGCACCACGTGCAGCAGCGGCGACAGCGCGCCGTAGTGCTCGGGCATGCGGATCACATGCAGGCCTTCGCCGCTGGCGATCTGCGTGTCGCCGTCGGCCAGCACGTAGAGCACGCCGCCGCGGGCGCGCACTTCCTGCAGGTTGCTCTTGAGCTTTTCGAGCAGCGCGTCGTTCGGTGCCACGGCGACCACGGGCATCTCGCTCGTGACGAGTGCGAGCGGGCCGTGCTTGAGTTCGCCGGCGGCATACGCCTCGGCGTGGATGTAGGTCACTTCCTTGAGCTTGAGCGCGCCTTCGAGCGCGATCGGGTAGTGCAGGCCACGGCCGAGGAACAGCGCGTTGTCCTTGCGCGCAAAGTCTTCGGCCCAGCCGATGAGCTGCGGCTCGAGCGCGAGCACCGACTGCAGCGCGACGGGCAGGTGGCGCATTTCCTTCAGGTAGCGCGCTTCGTCGACGGCGCTCAGGCGGTCCTTGGCCTGTGCGATGGCGAGCGTCAGCAGGAACAGGCCCGCGAGCTGCGTGGTGAAGGCCTTGGTCGAGGCCACGCCGATTTCGACGCCGGCGCGCGTGATGTAGGCCAGCTTGCACTCGCGCACCATGGCGCTGGTGGCGACGTTGCAGATGGTCAGCGTCTGTTCCATGCCCAGCGAGCGCGCGTGCTTGAGCGCGGCCAGCGTGTCGGCGGTTTCGCCCGACTGGCTGATGGTGACGACCAGCGTCTTGGGGTCGGGCACGGAGTCGCGGTAGCGGTACTCGCTGGCGATCTCGACCTGCGTGGAAATCTTCGCGATGCTCTCGAGCCAGTACTTGGCGGTGCAGCCGCTGTAGTAGCTGGTACCGCAGGCCAGGATGAGGATCTTGTCGATGTCCTGGAACACGCGGTGCGCGCTGGCGCCGGTGGCGCCGTCCTGGCCGATGCCGTCGAACAGCTCGGGCACGATGCCTTCGACGCCTTCGAGCGTGTCGCCGATGGCGCGCGGCTGCTCGAAGATTTCCTTCTGCATGTAGTGGCGGTACGGGCCCAGCTCGGCCGCGCCGCTGTGGGCGTGCACGGTGCGCACGGTGCGCGTGACGGGCTTGTGGTTCTTGTCGACGATCCAGTACTTGCCCGGCTGCAGATCGACCACGTCGCCTTCTTCGAGGTACACGATCTGGTCGGTCACGCCGGCCAGCGCCATCGCGTCGCTGGCCAGGAAGTTCTCGGTGCCGTCCTTGCCCGCGCCGAGGATCAGCGGCGAGCCGGCGCGCGCGCCGATGACGCGCTGCGGTTCGTCGCGGCAGATGACGGCGATGGCGTAGGCGCCGTGCAGCTGCAGCACGGCGGCCTTGACGGCTTCGAACAGGTCGCCGTTGTAGAGGCTGTCGACGAGGTGGGCGATGACCTCGGTGTCGGTCTGGCTCTCGAACACGTAGCCCTTGGCTTCGAGCGCGGCGCGCAGCGGCTCGTGGTTCTCGATGATGCCGTTGTGCACGAGCGCGATGCGGCCCGGGCGCGCGGCGGGCGCATCGGCGCCGGGGCCGTGGCTGAAGTGGGGATGCGCGTTGTGCACGGCCGGTGCGCCGTGGGTGGCCCAGCGCGTGTGGGCGATGCCGGTGAGGCCTTCGATCTTGTCGTCGCGCACCTGAGTCAGCAGCTCGGCCACGCGCGAGGTGGTGCGCGCACGGCTCAGGCCGCCGGCATGCACCGCGACGCCGCAGGAGTCATAGCCGCGGTATTCGAGCCGCTGAAGGCCCTGGACCAGGACCGGAACGATGTCGCGATGGGAGGCTGCGCCGACGATGCCGCACATAGGGAGTACCTTGTCTTGAAGAACAGAAGGGCTCGATGGTAGGGAGCCATCGGGGAAATAAGGCGTCTAAATTCCCACAGTTTTGGAGTTTTATTTCATTCAAACCTATAGATGGAGTTTTATTCCATAATTCCAACCGATATGGAATCAATCTCCCTCGACGCGATCGACCTCAAGCTGCTCGACGCGCTCCAGCAGGACGCCTCGCAGACCAACCAGCGCCTGGCGGCCGAGGTGGGCATTTCGCCGCCGACCTGCCTGCGCCGCGTGCAGCGCCTGCGGCAGGAGGGACTCATCGAGCGCCAGGTCGCCCTGCTCTCGCCCGACCGCCTCGCCGCGGTGCTGGGCCACGGCCTGCAGGCGGTGGTGGAGATTTCGCTCGACCGGCAGGACGCCGCCGCGCTCGACGCCTTCGAGGCCCGCGTGATCGCGGACGATGCGGTGCAGCAGTGCTGGCGCGTGTCGCCGGGGCCCGATTTCGTGCTGGTGGTGGTGGCGCGCGACATGCCCGGCTACGGCGCGCTGACGCAGCGGCTGTTCACGGCCGACGCCAACGTGCGCAATGTGAAGGCGTTCTTCAGCCTGAAGCGCGCGAAGTTCGGGGCCCGCGTGCCGCTGGGCTGACGCGGGCTCCAGGCGCGATCAGCGCTCGCTCGCCGCAGCGCGCAGCGCTTCGAGAAATTCGCGCCGCCACCAGTGGATGTCCTGCGCCCGGATGCGCGACAGCAGCTTCTGGTGCCGTTCGCGCCGCTCTTCCAGCGGCATCTGCAGCGCCTGCTGCACCGTCTCGGCGGTGCCGTGCGTGTCGTACGGATTCACGAGCAACGCTTCCTTCAGCTGCTCGGCCGCACCGGCAAAACGCGACAGCACCAGCACGCCGGGGTCGGCCGGGTCTTGCGCCGCGATGTATTCCTTGGCGACGAGGTTCATGCCGTCGCGCAGCGGCGTGACCAGCCCCACGGCCGCCGCGCGGCACAGCCCCGGCACCCGCTTGCGCGCCACCATGCGGTGGATGTAGCGCACCGGCATCCAGTCGAGCTCGCCGTAGTCGCCGTTGATGGCGCCGCACAGCGATTCGAGTTCGCGGCGGATGTCGCCGTACGCATCGACCGTCTCGCGCGTGGGCGAGGCGATCTGGATCAGCGTGGCGCTGCGCCGGTTCTCGGGGTAGTGGGCCAGCAGCTCGCGGAAGGCGCGCACGCGCTGCGGGATGCCTTTCGAGTAATCGAGCCGGTCGATGCCCAGCAGGAGCCGGCGGCTGGAGTACTCGCGCTTCATGGTCTCGTACATGTCGCGCGATTCCTTGGCGTGCGTGAGCGCCGCGAACTCGTCCACGTCGATGCCGATCGGAAAGGCCGCTGCGCGCACGGTGTTGCCGTAGGCGCGGAACAGGTCGCCGCCCAGCGCTTCGCCGTGCGCCTCGTTGTGCACGTAGTGCGCGAAGTGCTGCACGTCCTGCTCGGCCTGGAAGCCGATCAGGTCGTACGAGAACAGCGAGCGCATCAGCCACTCGTGCTGCGGAATGGCCGCCATGATGATCTGCGGCGGCAGCGGGATGTGCAGGAAGAAACCGATGCGCTGCTTGCAGCCCATGGCGCGCAGCTCGGCCGCGAGCGGGATCAGGTGGTAGTCGTGCACCCAGAGGATGTCGTCCTCGCGCAGCAGCGGCAGCAGCTTGCGCGCAAAGAGCTGGTTCACGCGCCGGTAGCCGCCGATGAAGCCGGCCTCGAAGTGCGCCAGGTCGAGCCGGTCGTGGAACACCGGCCACAGCACGTCGTTGCTGTAGCCCAGGTAGTAGCTGTCGTGGTCGTCGCGGCTCAGGTCGATGGTGGCAAGCGTGACCTTGCCGGCCTGCTGCGTGTGCAGTTCGCCTTCGCCCGTGGGGCCGCCTTCGACGATCTGCCCGCTCCAGCCGAACCACAGGCCGCCGCTCTGTTGCAGGCTTTCGCCCAGCGCCACGGCCAGGCCACCGGCAGCGGGCTTGCGTGGGTCGGCCACGCGGTTCGAGATGACGACGAGGCGGCTCATATGCACGAATCCCAGGGAGCGGATAAACGCACGGCCGCATTGATGATGCCGACCATCGAATAGGTCTGCGGAAAGTTGCCCCACATCTCGCCCGTGACCGGGTGCGTGTCTTCCGACAGCAGGCCCAGCGGATTGCGCGCGGCGAGCATGGTTTCGAAGATCTGCCGCGCCTCGGCCTTGCGGCCGATCTTGGCCAGCGCGTCGATGCGCCAGAAGGTGCAGATGTTGAAGGCGGTCTCGGGCTTGCCGAAGTCGTCGGCGGCTTCGTAGCGGCGCATGTAGGGGCCGTCGCAGAGCGACTTTTCCATCGCGTCGACGGTCGAGATGAAGCGCGGATCGCGCGCATCGATCAGGCCCACCTCGACCATCAGCAGGATGCTGGCGTCGAGCTCGTTGCCGCCGAAGCTCTCGGCAAAGGCCTGGCGCTCCTCGCTCCACGACTTGGCCAGAATTTCTTCCTTCATGCGCGCCGCATGGCCGTGCCAGTAGGCGGCACGTTCGGGCAGCTCCAGCGTGCGCGCGATCTTGGCGAGCCGGTCGCAGGCGGCCCAGCTCATGAGCGCCGAGCTGGTGTGCACGCGGGCGCGCGTGCGCAGCTCCCACATGCCGGCGTCGGGCGTGCCGTACACGCGCACCGCCTTTTCGCCGACCGCCTCGAGGTGCGGAAACTCCGCCACGCCCGCGCGGCTCAAAAGCCGATGGTCATGAAAAGCCTGCGCCGCGCCGAGCACGATGTTGCCGTACACGTCGTGCTGGAAGTGCTCCTGCGCCTGGTTGCCCACGCGCACCGGGCCCATGCCGCGGTAGCCGGGCAGGCCGTCGACAAAAGACTCGGGCAGCTCGCGCTCCAGCCCGATGCCGTACAGCGGCTGGATGTGCTCGCCGTGCGAGCCGATCACCACGTTGCCGAGCCAGCGCAGGTAGTCTTCCATCGTGCCCACCTCGCTCAGCGAGTTGAGCGCACGCACCACGAAGAAGGCGTCGCGCAGCCAGCAGTAGCGGTAGTCCCAGTTGCGCTGGCTGCCCGGCGCCTCGGGGATGCTGGTGGTCATGGCGGCGACGATGGCGCCGGTGTCCTCGTACAGCGAGAGCTTGAGCGTGATGGCCGCGCGGATCACCGCGTCCTGGTACTCGAAAGGAATGGCCAGGCGCTTGCTCCAGGTGCGCCAGTAGGCGATGGTTTCCTGCTCGAACTTGCGCGCGGTGTCGGCGATGCCTTCGAGCAGCGTCTCGTCCACGCCGAACATGAAGTTGTACTCGCGCGAGATCACGAAAGGCTGGCGCGACAGGATGTGCGAAATCGACGCGTCGGTGTTGAGCCGCAAGGTCACGTCGGGCCCGACGTAGCGGATGTGGTTGCTGCCGCGCGTGACCTCGGTGGGCTCCGAGGCGCCCCACTGGAAGCGCGGGTCGAGCGCCACACGGATGCGCGGCGCGCCGGCAATGGGGCGCACGCGGCGCACCATCATGAGCGGGCGGAAGTAGCGCGAGCGGCTGTAGAAGCGCGGCGCGAAGTCGGTGATCTCGATGCCCTGCCCCGCGCTGTCGAACAGCTGCGTGCGCAGCACGGCGGTATTGGGTTCGTACCACTGCTTGCTGGAAGCGAAGTCCTCGATCTCGATGGCCCAGGCGCCGGCTTCCTCGCCGGGGTGCAGCAGCGCGTTGAAGACCGGGTCGCCGTCGAAGCGCGGCAGGCAGCACCACACGGCGCGGGCGCGCGCATCGATGAGCGCGCTGTAGGCGCAGTTGCCGATCACGCCGACATTGAGCGAGGGCTCGGCCGGCGGCGCGAAGCCGCGCGGCGGGGTGGCGGCCACCTGCGCCGCAACTTTCGCGACGTCCGCGGGCGCCGTGTCGTCGGGGCCCGCCGCGCCGGCCAGTGCGTCGCCCGCGCGGTCCTCCGGGGCCTCCGGCAGTTGGTGTTCGCTCATGCAGGCTTCCTCGGTGATGCTTCTGGGGTGTTGTCAGGTGCGGCCAGCAGGTCGCGTGCCTGCACCAGCCACTCGTAGACCGCGCGCGGCGATTCGAGCCGGTGCAGCGCCAGGCTGGGCCCGGCGCCGACCTTGATCGCGACACCGCCGCGCGGCTGCACGACGGCGAAGCCGCTCTCGTCGGTGGTGTCGTCGCCCGCGAAGACCGGCGTGCGGCCCACGAAGGGCGCTTCGTTCATGAAGGCTTCGATGGCGATGCCCTTGTTGACGCCCGAAGGCTTCACCTCGAACACGAACTTGCCGTGCAGCAGTTCGAGCTGCGGATGGCCTTCGATGGCGCGCGTCATCGCGTCGCGGCACACGGCCTCGAGCTGCGGCGCGAGCCGGTAGTGCAGCGCGATGGCGGCGTGCTTGCGCTCCACCAGCAGGCCTTCGTGGATGCGCGCGAGTTCGTTGGCGATGTCCAGGATGGGCACGAGGTCGGGCGGGCGTTGCTCCTGCATGCCGCCCTTCGCGTCGCGGCGCTGCACGCCGTGCTCGCCCGCGGCGGGCAGCCGCAGCGGCGCCAGAAAGCGGTCGATGGCGTCGATCTGGCGACCCGACACCACGGCGAGCGCGCCACCGAGCAGGTCGCGCAGGTCGCTCAACAGGGGCACGAGGGCGGGCGGCACCTCGATGGCTTCAGGCGTGGCGGCAAGGCCGACCAGCGTGCCGTCGAAGTCGAGAAAAAGGGCGGCGTCCCGGCCCGGCGGAGGAGGCAACTGTGCGTTGCTGCTGGAGGACTTTGGCATTGGGAAAAACCATAGCACGGCTCGCACGCGGCGCGTGTCGGCCAAAGTCCCGGCGTGTGCCGATGGTGCTGTTCAGTCGGCGGTCGCCGGCAGCGACGCCGCCACCGCCGCGATGCGCGCCCGGTGGATCGCCTCGCCGATGCGCGGCCCGGTGGCGCCGGCCTGCTGCGCCTCGCGCGCCACCGCATCGGTGGCCACCGCCTGGGCCGCCGCGAGCACGGCGAGCAGGCGGGGCCGCTGCGGGTAGGCCCGGTCCTCGAAGCCGAGCCGGCCGCGCGCGTCGCATTCGCAGGCCAGCAGCGCCTCGGCAAAGCGCGCCGGCTTGCGGAAGGCGTCGCAGCGCTCGAGCAGCCGCACCAGCGGCGTGGCACCGAGCGTGGCGCTGCGGTGGATGTTGCCGTGCTCGCGCGCCACCACCTCGGCCAGTTCGCGCAGCTCCACAGGCACGCGCCAGCGTTCGCACACGGCCTGCAGCAGGTCGACGCTGCGCAGCTCGTGGTTGATGTGGCGCGGCAGCATGTCGGCCGGCGTGGTGCCTTTGCCGAGGTCGTGCATGAGGCAGGCGAAGCGCACGGGCAGCGTGGCGCCCAGGCGCGCGCTGGTGTCGAGCACCATCATCAGGTGCACGCCGGTGTCGATCTCGGGGTGGTGCAGCGCCGGTTGCGGCACGCCCCAGAGCCGGTCGACCTCGGGCAGCAGCACGGCGAGCGCGCCGCAGTCGCGCAGCACGTCGAACATGCGCGAGGGCCGCGTTTCCATGAGGCCGCGCGCGAGCTCCTGCCACACGCGCTCGGGCACCAGCGCATCGACCTCGCCGGCCGCGACCATCTCGCGCATGAGCGCCATGGTTTCGGGCGCGACGGTGAAATCGTCGAAGCGCGCGGCAAAGCGTGCCACGCGCAGGATGCGCACCGGGTCTTCGCGGAAGGCGTCGGTCACGTGGCGCAGCACCTTGTCGCGCAGGTCGCGCTGGCCGTGGAAGGGGTCGGCCAGCGTCTCGGGGCGCGGATCGAAACTGCCGTCGTCGCCCACGTGCTCGGCGGGCAGCGCGATGGCGTTGACGGTGAGGTCGCGCCGCGCGAGGTCTTGCTCCAGCGTGACGTCGGGCGCCGCATGCACGACGAAGCCGCGGTAGCCCGGCGCGCTCTTGCGTTCGGTGCGGGCCAGCGCGTACTCCTCGCGCGTGCGCGGATGCAGAAACACGGGGAAATCGCGCCCCACGGGCAGGTAGCCGCGCGCCACCATGGCCTCGGGCGTGGCGCCCACCACGAGCCAGTCATGGTCGGAAACCGGGCGGCCCAGCAGCCGGTCGCGCAGTGCACCGCCGACGAGAAAAATGTTCATGAGTGCAGTGTAGGGATACTCGCCCTGCACAAAAAGAACGGTCGTTCGATAATCTTCGAGCGATGCGAACGACCGTTCGTAAATTCGCATCGCGCGAAGCACCGGTCGCTGGCCGGCGCCCCCGTGCGCGGGGCTGTTTTCAACACCCAAGGAGCATTCACACCTATGAAAAAACTCACAACAACAGCATCGTTGGCTTTGGCGGCATTCGGGGGCCTGGCATCGGGCAGCGCCCTGGCGCAGAACGCCGGCGACTGGGTCGTCGGCACCGGCTGGTTCCATCTGTCGCCGCAGGATTCAAGCAAGCCGCTGACCGTGACCTCGCCCGTGCACAGCGTGCTGGCCGGCTCGGGCGCGAGCGTCAGCAACTCGGACACGCTGGGCATGAACATCGCCTACTTCGTCGACAGCCACTGGGCCGTCGAAGGCGTGCTCGGCGTGCCGCCCAAGTTCAAGCTTCAGGGCACCGGCACGCTGGCGCGCGTGGGCGAGCTCGGCCAGGCCCGCCAGTGGAGCCCCACGGTGCTGGCCAAGTACTACTTCAACGAAGGCAACGACGCCTTCCGTCCGTTCGTGGGCCTGGGCGCCACCTATGTCTGGTACAGCGACGTGAAGCTCACGCCGAACCTGCAAGGCGCGCTGGCCAGCCAGTTCCACGTGCGTCCGTCGTCGGTGAACACCACGGCCAAGCTCGACAGCGCGTTCGCGCCCGTGCTCAACGCCGGCGTGGCCTACCAGTTCGACAAGCACTGGGGCGTGTCGTTCTCGGTGTCGTACATCCCGCTGAAGACCAAGGCCAAGCTCACGACGACCAGCATCACCGGCCTGCCGGTGGCGCGCAGCGAGTCGAGCCTGAAGCTGAACCCGATCGTCACCTACCTGGCGGCGACGTACCGGTTCTGATGAAGTCCGGCGAGCCCCGATCGCGCGCTCAATCGCGCGAGGTGCGGTAAGGCTCGTCGAAGGCCACGAAGGTCTTCTCGGCCAGGGCGCCCGCGATCCATGCGGCGACGCCCGGCAAGGCCGCCACGCGCGCGATGTACGCGTCAATGGCCGGCGGCACCGGCAGGCCGTAGCCGCGGATGCGCATGCCCACCGGCGCGAAGAAGGCGTCGGCGATGGTGAAGGCCCCGAACAGCATCGGGCCGCCGTGCGTCTCGAGCAGCTCGGTCCACATCTGCACGATGCGGTCGAGGTCTTCCTGCACGCCGGGCTGCTCGGCCAACAGCCGCGCGCCCACCTCGGGCAGCGAGGCCTCGATGTTCATCGGGCAATTGCCGCGCAGGTGCGTGAAACCCGAATGCATTTCGGCGCAGATGCTGCGCGCACGGGCCCGCTCGGCCACGCCCTGGGGCCACAGCTGCTTCTCGGGAAAGCGCTCGGCCAGGTACTCGGCGATGGCGAGGGTGTCCCAGATGGCGAGGTCGCCGTCGACCAGCACCGGCACCTTGGCGACGGGGTTGATGGCGCCGATCACGTGCTTGAACTGCGAGGTGGCGTCGAACGAGTCGAAACGCACCATCACCTCTTCGAAGGGAATGCCGGCTTGGGTCATGAGCACCCAGGGGCGCATGGACCACGACGAGTAATTCTTGTTGCCGATGTAGAGCTTGGACATCTGTCAGGGTCTCCGGGTCAGTGCGGGAATGCGGGGCAAAGCCGTCGATGCTAGCCGGGCGGCGCGCTGCGATTGATGCCGAAGGCGGCGCGAATTGATGCGAGCCGCTTCAGCGTTCGTCGTCACGGCGCGATTCGGGCGGCACGATCACGCGCGGGCTGGCGCCGTTCGCATTCGATGGCTTCACGACGCGCTCGATGAGGGTCACGAGACGCGGCACCAGCGACAGCACCGCGAGCGCCAGCAGTGCGCTGAGCACGGCCGTGACCTCGCGGCCGAGCCCGCAGGCCATGCCGATCGCGGCCGTCATCCAGAGCCCGGCGGCGGTGGTGAGGCCCTGCACGTGCGATTCGTCCTTGCCCTGCTTGAGGATGGTCCCGGCGCACAGGAAACCGACGCCGGCCACCAGCCCCTGGATCACACGGCTCATGTCGGCCGGCACGATGCCGGTCTGCTGCGGGATCAGCACGAACAGCGCCGAGCCGATGGCCACCAGCATGTGGGTGCGCACGCCGGCCGCCTTGCCCTGCTGCTCGCGCTCGAAGCCCAGAAAGAAGCCCAGCACGGCTGCGAGCAACAGTCGCACCGCGATGCGCGTGAGCTGCGCGACGTCGCCCACGTCCGAAAACTCGGACGCGACGGTGTCGAGCACCTCATCGCGCCAGGTCATCTCAGGGCAGGTCCTTGTTGGGCTCGGGCTCGGCGGCGTTGCGCGGCCCCACGCGGCCCAGGCGCTCTTTCAGCGACTGCGGCTTGCCGCTGATGATCGCGGCGTAGTGGGTGGTGTTGGCCAGCACCTTCTTCACGTAGTCGCGCGTCTCGTTGAAGGGCACGTTTTCGGCCCAGATGGCCGCGTCGATCACCGGGCCGTTGCGCCAGTTGCGCGGGCGGCCGGGACCGGCGTTGTAGGCCGCGGCGGCCAGCGCCATCGAACCGTCGAAGTCGTCGAGCGCGAGCTTCAGGTAGTTGGTGCCGATGGTGATGTTGGTCTCGCGGTCGTTGATCTGGCCGGGCGTGAAGTCGGTCATGCCGATCTTGCGGGCGGTCCAGCGCGCGGTGGCGGGCATGACCTGCATGAGGCCCGAAGCGCCGACGCCCGAGCGCGCGTCCATGATGAAGCGGCTTTCCTGGCGGATCAGGCCGTACACGTAGGCCGGGTCGAGGCCGATGTCCTGGCTCTTGCGCAGCACCGTGTCGTGGAAGGGCATGGGGAAGCGCTGCTCGACATCGATCACGCCCTTGGTGCGCTCGCTGGTGTTGATGCAGCGGTCCCACACCTCGCGCTGGCAGGCCAGGTCGGCGGCGGCCAGCAGGGCGCGGTCGTCCATGCCGCCCTTCTCGTGCAGGTTGGTGGCGTAGTTCCACTCGCGCGTGCCTTCGGAGCGCAGGCCCATGCCGATGGCGTACAGGCCGCGTTGCAACCCGGGGTTGGTGCGCGCGGCGTTCTTTTCTTCGGGCGTGAGCGGCGCGGGGCGCGTGGCCGCCACGACGCGCTGGCCCAGCTCTTCGAGCGCCAGCATTTCGTAGAAGCCGCGCGTGCCGGCGATGCTGGTGTACAGCTCGCGGGCCTGCGCGCGGCGCTCGTCGCCGCCCGCGGCGCTGAGCGCGCGGGCCTTCCAGTAGACCCAGGTGGGGTCTTGCTGGGCGGCGTCGCTCATGGCGTTGATGGCGGGCGCGACGTCTTTCCACTGGCTGGCGCGCAGTGCGGCGCGCACACGCCAGCCGAGCATGTCGTCGGACAGGTCGCTGTTCTTGGTGACATTGCCGAAGTAGCTCACGGCCATCGGCGAGAGCTTGTTCGCGGCCGCGCGGCCGATGGTGCCCCAGACCCAATTGCGCTCCTCGGCGGAAAGCATCGGGCTCCACTTGCTGTCGAGCTGCGCGGCGCCCTGGTCGGGGTCTGCGACCGCGATCTTGATGAGCGCGAGCACCACGAGTTCCTTGCGCGACTTGGCGGCCACGAAGGCGCGGCCGGTGAGGAACTTGGCGGCGCTGGCGTTGACCTCTTCGAACAGCGGCAGCGCGTCAGGCGCGGCGATGGTGACGGCGCCGCGCGCGGCCGCGGGCCGGTTGGCCTCGATGGCCAGGCGCGCCTTCTTCCAGGCGTCGTTGGTCGTCATGAGGCGGGCCGCGACCATGCGGTCGACGGCGGTGAGGCAGCCGTCGTCGCTGTCCTTTTGCGCGAACCAGTTGCGGCGTACTTCGTCGGCCTGTGCCTGCGTGGCCGTGCCGGTGCGCAGCGTGTCGACCAGCACCGCGTAGCAACGCACCTGGGCGTCGTCGCCCATGCGGAAGCCGGCGATGTTGGCGGCAAAGCCGTCCCAGTCGCGACGCTGGCCGAGCAGCAGCAGCCAGTCGTTGCGCAGGCGGTCTTCCTGGTAGGTGTTGGGGTAGCGGGCGTAGAAGTCCTGCACCTCGTTGGGCGCGGCTTCCTGCAGGCGGGCCTTGAGCTCCCAGTAGGCGGCCCAGGGTTCGAGTGCGTGGCCGCGGGCCTGCGGCAGCAGGGCCGTGAGGCGGGCCTTGTCGCCGCGCTGGAAGGCCTGCTTCATCTGGACCAGCACGTCGTCGTTGGTGTTGTTCTGCGCGGCGGCGGGCTGTTGCGACAGCAGCGCGGCGAGTGCAAGAACGGCGAAAAAAATCAGGGCGGGCGCGCCGCGACGCGGATGAGCGCGCGCGGATGCCAAAATGCTTGGGAACTGCATCGGGGGATTATGGACAAGTCAAAGGATGCCGACACCTCGGCCACGGCGAGTTTTCTGAAGGGTCAACTGCGAAAGGCGCTCATCGAGCAACGGCTGGGCATGCCCGACCGCCTCGCGCGGGCCGACCTGTTGCAGCGGGTGATGCGGATCTGGCTGGTCGGCCGGCCCGACACCGTGATCGGCGCCTACTGGCCGATCAAGGGCGAGTTCGACCCCCTACCCGCCCTGCACCGCTGGAAGGAAGACGGCGAGCTCATGGAAGAAACGCAGCGCCGCCGCATCGGACTGCCGGTGATCGACAAAGTCCACAAGACGCTCACCTTCCATGCCTGGTACCCGGGCTGCCAGATGGAAGAAGACGCCTACGGCATTCCCAAGCCCAAGGACACCGAGCTGATCGTGCCGACCCTGCTGTTCGTGCCCTGCGTGGGCTACAGCGCCGGCGGCTACCGGCTGGGCTACGGCGGCGGTTTCTACGACCGCACGCTGGCGGCGCTCGAGCCCCGACCGTTCACCGTGGGGCTGGGCTTCACGAACGGCTTTCTGGACGACTTCGAGCCCGAGGCGCACGACCTGCCCCTGGACGCGATCCTCAACGACAACGGCGTCGTCTGGCCGACGTCCTGAGCCGGTTCAGTCGAGGTTGTCGACCGTGTCCGGGTCGGGCACCTCGCCCACCGTTTCACGCGTGGTGGCGGCCTGCGCTTCCAGCCAGTCGGAAAAGGCCTTGATCTCCGGCCGCAGCGCATTGCGCGGCCCTGAAATGAGCCAGTAGGCCATCGGCGAATCGAGGCGGTGCTGCGGCAGCACCTCGATCAGGTCGCCATTGGCCAGGCTCTCGGCCACCAGCGAGTTGCGCGCCAGCACCACGCCCTGGCCGGTGAGCGCGGCCTGCACCATCTGGTAGGCATAGTTGAAATAGAGCCAGCGCTTGGG
Source organism: Variovorax paradoxus (assembly GCF_009498455.1). Taxonomy (NCBI): domain Bacteria; kingdom Pseudomonadati; phylum Pseudomonadota; class Betaproteobacteria; order Burkholderiales; family Comamonadaceae; genus Variovorax; species Variovorax paradoxus. Next base: position 405,098 of record NZ_CP045644.1, read on the forward strand.
CTGCGCGCGCTCCATGCCGTTCACCTCGAACCAGCGCCGCCACGTGAGCCATTCGAGGTGCGTGCGGTGCGCGTCGCCGGCCTCGATGAGCGTGAAGCGCGCAATGTCGGCCGGCGTCTTGATCGGCGGGTTGCTCTTGATGAGCCACGGGCTCGCCACCGGCGTCAGGTTTTCGCCGAACAGGCGCACGGCGCCGGCGGGCATGGCCTCGGGCGGGCCGTAGCGCAGCGCGATGTCGACGTCGGCCACGTCGAGGTCGACCGCGATGTCGCTGGCGTCGATGCGGATGTCGATCTCGGGGTTGTCGCGCTGAAAAGCCTCGAGCCGCGGAATCAGCCACATCGAGGCGAACGAGGCAAAGGTGGTGAGCGCCACGCTCTTGCGGCCCGCGCTCTGGCGGATCTGCCGCACGGCCATGTCGATGCGCGGCAGCGCCTGCTGCACCGACAGCAGAAGCTGCGCTCCGGCGCTGGTCAGCTCGACCGCCCGCGTGTGGCGCAAAAACAGCGACACGCCCACCTCTTCTTCGAGCGACTGGATCTGCCGGCTCACGGCCGACTGGGTGAGCGCCATTTCCTCGGCCGCGGCGCGGAAATTGAGGTGCCGCGCGACCGCCTCGAAGGCCCGCAGGTGCCCCGCGGAAATCGGGCGGGAGCGCAGGTGGGTTTGCGAATGTTGCATGGGTATGACTTTGGTGTGCGTCCCGGCGGCCAGTCGATTGATGCGGGAATCGCATCAGTAGGCTACCTCGTTTTCATTGGACCTCCAAGGCCGCAAAAACGATCATTCATTCCCGAACTGCGCCAACCTCTCTGTCTGTCAATGCGCTTCGGACCAGCTTAGGAGTCCACACCATGTCCACCGCCGTCTGCACCAACGAATCGCTCGCTTCCCTGTCCCGTTCCACCCGCACCGCGGCCATTCCGCCGGCCGTGCGCCGTGGCGCCTGGCAGATCGCGCCCGGCGAGGCGATGAGCCTGAAGGCGCGGTCGGCGAGCGTGCTGCGCGTCAAGCAAGGCCGCGTGTGGGTCACGCCCGACGCCACGGCCCGCGGCCCCAGCGAAGACATCGTGCTGGCCCCGGGCGAGTCGCTCACGGTGGCTGCCGGCCAGCGCATCGTGATGGAAGCCTGGGATGGCTACGGTGCCACCTACGTGTGGGACCCGGTCTGACCGGCCGCCCGCGCGACCGGCAGCTCCCGCACTCCTGATCCAAGGCGGCTTCGGCCGCCTTTTTCTTTGCCCGGCGTTGTCGTGCGCCGCAGCAGCAGCAGCAGCAGCAGCAGCGCCGGGCTCAGCTGCTGATGTCGAAACTCGCGCGCAACGCCAGGAAGTACGCCAGCGCGGCCTCGCCGCGCAAGGCCTGCAGGGCCGAGATCGGGTCGGGCCCCTCGCACTCGGCCAGCCCCATGGCAAAGCCCGTGTAGCGCCGGGCGGCCAACGGCCCGTCGTGGACCACCACGAGGTCCGCATGCCGGGGATCGCGCTGCAGCCGCGCCATCAGGCCTTGCGCCGCCTCGTGCGGCCCCTCGAAATGCTGGCAGAAGAATTGGCCGTCGAACACCAGAAGGCCGGAGATGCCGTCCACGGCATTGCGGGCGCGGGCCTGGGTGACGATGGCGCCCACGGTGGCGGGCGGCAGGTCCTGCGTGAGCAGGCTGCAGTAAAGGAATTCGTGCAGTTTTTCCGGTTCTGCGGGATTGGATGCGGGTGATTGTTCTTGTGTCATTCGGTGCGGAAGGGTAAACGCTTCCGAGTCTAGGGAGCTGCCCGGCGTCCCGATATGTAAAAAGACACAGCGCCGCGGCCTATAGTGCGGCGTGAAATTCGAGGACTACCCCATTGCCGCCGCGCCGCCCCAGGGCGCGAATGCGTGCGAACACTGCGCCCTGCGCCGTCTTGAGGCCTTTTTGCCGGTGACGGCGCAGCAGCTGCAGGCCATCGGGGCCTTTCGCATCGGCACCCGGCGTGTCGAGGCGGGCGGCACCGTCATCGAGGAGCACCGCGCCAGCCCGCAGCTGTTCACGCTCTACGCAGGATGGGCCTTCCGCTACAAGACGCTGAGCGACGGCCGCCGGCAGATCCTGAGTTTCCTGCTGCCGGGCGACTTCATCGGCCTGCAGGACGAGTTTGCAGACGGCCACACGCACGGTGTCGAGGCCGTGACCGACGCCACGCTCTGCGCCTTCCCGCGCGACCGCCTGTGGGAGCTGTTCCACGCCGAGCCCCGGCTCGGCTACGACATCACTTGGCTCGCCGCGCGCGAGGAAAAGATGGTGGACGACCACCTCGTCACCGCGGGCCGCCGCAACGCCGGCGAGCGCGTGGCCATGCTGCTCATGCACCTGTACCGCCGGGCCCAGCGCCTGGGCATGGTGCGCGACGAGTGGGTCGAGTTTCCGTTCAACCAGCAGCACATCGCCGACGCGCTGGGGCTGTCGCTGGTGCACACCAACAAGACGATGCGGCGGCTGCAGGGTCTGGGCCTGTACAAGCTCGACGGCGGATGGCTGCGCATCCTGGAGCCGCATGCGCTCGAAACGCTGGGCGACTACTTCGAGCGCCCGATGCGGCCCGTGCCGATGCTCTGAGGGCGGCGTCCGCCCGCTGCCTCAGCGCGCGGCCACCAGCTGCCGCAGGTCGCCCTGGTAGGCCTGCAACCGCCGCACCGCCTGCTCGCGCTGCGCGGCGCTGGTGGTGTTGTGCAGCGCCGCCAGGTTGCGGCAGCCTTCCTGCAGCAGCGCCTGCTGCTGGTCGCGCCAGGGACCGGGCGGCGGATCGGCGATGCGCAGCACGTAGGCGTGCAGCGCGGCGCGGGCCTCGGCCTGCGAGGTGCGCGGGCCGCCGTTGCTGCCAAGAAAGCCCCGCAGCAGCACCAGCGCCTCCTGCTGGCGCAGGCGCCGTTCTTCATACGCCAGCCGCGGGCTGAACACCGACTGCGCGACCTGCTGGCGCAAGAGCGCGCGCTGCTCGGTCGTCAGGCGGCCGTAGAAGTCTTCCTGCCGCTCGAGAAACTGGTCGTAGCGCTTTTCCTGCACCTGCGCGGGGCTGCGGTCGAGCCAGTCCTTGCGGTACTCGGCGTTTTTCTTCGCGTACTTGCGTTCGAGCTGCTGCAGCTGCGCCTCGCTCAGGCTCAGCACGAGTTCCGCGCTGGCGGCCTCGGCACGCTCGGTGACGGCCAGCAGCCGCTCGCGCACCCGGTCGGCCAGCTGGCAGGCCTGGGCCGGCGTCACGTCGGCCGACGCCAGGCCCTGGGCCTCCTGCAGCAGGCCGATGAGGCGCGGCAGCTCGTTCTGGCGGTGCCAGGCCAGCAGTTGGGCCAGTTCGTCGCGCACCTTGGGGGTCTGGGCGTCGTCGAAGTCGAAGTAGCCGTCGAGCCACCAGTAGCTCAGCTCGGGCAGGTTGTTGTAAGCAAGCTTGACCGCGCTGCAAGCCCCCAGGGCAGCAGCCAGCAGGAGCACACCGATAATCCGGGCCAGTCCAGCACAACGAATCCGGGAAGAAAAGCGCATGAATCAGACTCCGCAGCAGAGCAACCAGGGACCGGTCGACGTCGTCATCATGGCGGCCGGCAAGGGCACGCGCATGAAGAGCAAGTTGCCCAAAGTGTTGCATCGTTTGGCCGGCCGCGCCTTGCTGGCCCATGTGACCGACACCGCCGCGCGCATCGGCGCGCGCCATGTCGTGGTCGTGACGGGCCACGGCGCCGAGCAGGTCGAGACCGCCATCAAGGCCACCGCCGTCAACGCCGCCGCGCTCGGCTTCGCACGCCAAGAGCCCCAATTGGGCACCGGCCATGCCGTGCAGCAGGCCACGCCGCAGCTGCCGGACGACGGCACCGTCGTCATCCTGTCGGGCGACGTGCCGCTGATCGCCGAGGACACGCTGCGCACCCTCATCGCCGCCAGCGGCGGCGAGCGGCTCGCGCTGCTGACCATCGAACTCGACGACCCCACGGGCTACGGCCGCATCATCCGCACCACGGCGGGCGGTGAAGTGACGGCCATCGTCGAGCACAAGGACGCGACCGAGGCACAGCGCGCCGTGCGCGAGATCAACAGCGGCGTGATGGCCGCGCCCGCGCGGCTGCTCAAGGGCTGGCTGGCGCGGCTGGACAACAAGAACGCCCAGGGCGAGTACTACCTGACCGACATCGTGAAGTTCGCGGCCGACGACCGCGTGCCGGTGGTGGCGCATGTCACGACCGACGCGCTGCAGGTGGCGGGCATCAACAGCCCGGCCCAGCTTGCGGCGCTGGAACGCGCCTGGCAGCTGCGCCAGGCCAACGCGCTGATGGAACAGGGCGTGCGCCTGGCCGATCCGGCGCGCTTCGACCTGCGCGGCACGCTGAGCTGCGGCGCCGACGTCGACATCGACGTCAACTGCGTGTTCGAAGGCACGGTGTCGCTGGGCGAAGGCGTGCGCATCGGCGCGAACTGCGTCATTGCCAACGTGCGCATCGAGGCGGGCGCGGTGATCCACCCCTTCACCCACATCGACGGCGAGAAGGCTGGCGTGACGGTGGGTCCGGGCGCGCTGGTCGGGCCCTTCGCGCGGCTGCGGCCCGGCGCCCAGCTGGGTGCCGAGGTGCACATCGGCAACTTCGTCGAGGTCAAGAACTCCACGCTGGCGGCGGGCGCCAAGGCCAACCACCTGGCCTACCTGGGCGACGCCACGGTGGGCGAGCGCGTGAACTACGGCGCGGGCAGCATCACGGCCAACTACGACGGCGCCAACAAGCACCGCACCGTGATCGAGGCCGACGTGCATGTGGGCAGCAACTGCGTGCTCGTGGCGCCTGTGACGATCGGCGCGGGCGGCACCATCGGCGGCGGCTCGACCGTGAACAAGTCGACCGAGCCCGGCGCGCTGACCGTGGCACGCGGCAAGCAGGTCAGCTTTTCAAACTGGAAGCGGCCGCAGAAGTTGCCGAAGAACTGACGGCGGCTTCGGGCGTGGGTTCGGGGCAGGCCCTGCCCCGGACCTCACCAGCCCGTCAGCAGGCGCACGAAGCGCATCACCGGCCGCACCTCTTCTGCCGGCGCCGTGGCCCGCGCGGCCCGCACCGGCGCATGCACCCGCAAGTGCACCGGCGTGATCGCCGACACCTCGATCCAGCCGCCCTGCGGAACGCAGTGCACATCGCCTTCGCCGAGCAGCGTCTCGGTCATGAACACCCGCTCGCCCAGCCAGCCCGGCGGCGACACCACGCGGGCGCGGCCTTCGGCCAGCTGAAGCCAGGCGCCCGCATCGACGGCGGTGCGCAGGCTCTGGCCGGGTTCAAGGACGATGGAATCGGGCGCTTCGCAGAGGGTGGTGATCATGGCGGACCTCGGGTGGATGAGGCTTCATCGTAGGAATTTCGCCGCCCAGAAAACAGGCACACCCGATGGCTATTGCGACCGGAACAGCCGGGCCGCCGCGCCATCTGTTATGGTCATTTTCCCGAGCAACTGCATCTGTTTTTGGATGCCCGATGCGGGGAACATCGACCCATGGACTCGCTACCGCTCTACCGCCAGCTCGCGGCGCACTACGTGGACGCGATCCACGCCGGCTCGCTCAAGGCCGGCGACAAGCTCCCGTCGCTGCGCAGCCTGATGCGGCTGCACGACATCAGCCTCTCGACCGCGCTGCAGGTCTGCCGCGCCATGGAAAGCGAAGGCTGGGTCGAGGCGCGCGACCGCTCCGGCTACTTCGTGCGCCGCCCGCAGCGGCTGGCCATCGCGGCCATGGAAGAGCCCGTGTCCGGCCTGCCGCCCGACCCCGCGCAGTTCGTCAACATGCGCACGCGCATGGCCAACTTCATGGCGCGCGGACGGCTCAACGACGTGAAGCTCAACTTCGCGATCTCGCGCGCCGCCCCCGAGCTCTACCCCGCCGAGGCGCTGCGCAACGCCATGACGCGCGCGCTGCGCCAGCGCCCCGAGCTGCTGACCACCGCCTCGTCGCAAAAAGGCCACGAGCAGTTCCGCCAGGTCGTGGCCCAGCGCAACCTGCGCGTGGGCATGACCGTGGCGCCCGACGACGTGCTGGTCACCAACGGCTGCATCGAGGCGCTGAACCTCGCGCTGCGCGCCATCGCCAAGCCCGGCGACACCGTGGCGGTGGAATCGCCCACCTTCTACGGCCTGCTGCAGGTGCTCGAAAGCCTGGGCCTGCGCGGGCTGGAGATTCCCACCAGCCCGCAGACCGGCATCTCGCTGGAGGCGCTCGACCTGGCCATTCACACCTACGACGACATCAAGGCCGTGGTGGTGGTGCCGCACCTGCAGAACCCCATCGGCAGCGTGATGCCCGACGCCCACAAGCAGCGGCTGGTGCAGATGTGCGAGAACCACGGCATCGCGCTGGTCGAGGACGACACCTACAGCGACCTGGTGGAAACCGAGGTGCCGCTGCGCGCCATCAAGTCCTGGGACCGCACGGGCAACGTGGTGTATTGCGCCTCGCTGCACAAGGTGCTGGCGCCCGGCCTGCGGCTGGGCTGGATCACGGCCGGGCGCTGGCATGCGCAGGTCGAGATGCTCAAGTACGCGCAGACGCGCAACAACGAAGCGCTGGCGCAGATCGCCGCGGGCGAGATCATTGCCAGCGGCGGCTACGACCGCCACCTGCGCCGGCTGCGCGAACGCCTGCACACGCAGCGCGACCAGACGGCCGACGCCATCGCCCGCTACTTCCCGGCCGGCACCCGGCTCAACCTGCCGCGCGGCGGCTTCCAGCTGTGGGTGGAGCTGCCCGATCGGCTCTCGTCTGTCGCGGTGTTCGAGGCGGCCCTGCGCGAGCACATGCTGGTGGCGCCGGGCGCGCAGTTCTCGAACGCCTCGCGCTTCGACCATTACCTGCGCATCAACTGCGGCTGGCCCTTCAGCGAAGCGGTCGATGCGGGGCTGCGGCGGCTCGGACAGATCGTCGAGGAAGGCTGCGCGGCGCAGAAGAACCAGCCGGCCCCGCGGGTCCGGTCGCCGCGCACCGCAACTCAGTCGAGCAGCGCCAGGGCCGCGTAGTCGCCCACCTTGTCGCCGAGCCCGGCGGGCACCAGCAACACGCCGCGCGTGAGCGGCAGCAGCTTGCCGTCGACCTGCGCCTGCAGCCGCGGCAGCACGAAATCGCGGTGATGCAAGAACACACTGCCGCCCAGGCTGATGCGCTGCAGGTCGAGCGTGATGACCAGGTTGTAGAGCATGCGGCCGATCACGCGGCACAGCGCGTCGGCCTTCTCAAGTGCAGCGGCGTCACCGGCTGCAGCGGCCGTGAACAGGTCGGCCGCGGGCTGGCCGAAGCGGTGCGCGATCGAGTTGCCGCCGGCCAGTGCTTCCACGTCGCCCAGGTTGCCGCAGCCGCACAGCGCGCCGCTGTCGTCGTCGACCACGAAGCTGTGGCCCGCATGGCCGGCGTTGCCGTTCTTGCCGCGCAGCGCCTTGCCGTCGACGCACAGGCCCACGCCCACGCCGGTGCTCCACGTGGCGTAGGCGCAGTTGTCGAGCCCCTTCAGCGCGCCCCAGTGGCGCTCGGCCTCGAGCGCGGCCACGGCGTCGTTCTCGACGCGCACGCGGGCGAAGCGGCGCGCCAGCGGCGCCTCGACGATGGCCGTCATCCAGTCGTTGGGCAGCCCGCGCGACGGACCGGCGATGCCGCCGCAGATGTTGGGCGTGGCCAGTTCGACCATGCCGTCGTGCAATTCGAAAGGCCCGGTCGACGACACGCCCACGCGGTCGATGCTCGTCGGATCGACGCCCTGCTCGGCGCAGACCTCGTCGATGAGCCGCAGGATCTGCACCGCCACGGCATCGTTGGCGCCGGTCTTGGCGGTGGGCTCACTGCGGCGGCCGATCAACGGCGCGTCGCTCGAAGCGGAAAGGCTCACGGCGACCTTGGTGCCGCCGATGTCTACGCAGGCTCTCATTGCGGGGTTCTCTTCTTTCTCAGTCTTTGCCGCTCCGTGCTCAGAGCAGCCGCGCCACCAGCGCCGCGATCATGCTGAGCACCACCGTGCTCGCGATCGGCAACTGCCAGTCGCGGCCGAAGGCGCGAAACTCGAAATCGCCGGGCAGCCGTCCGAAGCCGAAGCGGCGCAGCCAGGCGGTCAGGCCGCTCATGAGCACCAGCGCAAGGACGACGACGATCAGCCAGCGGAACATGAAAACAGTCTAGGCGGCCAGTACAGCCAGGGCTTGTCGGTGAAGTTCGGGTGTGGCTGCAGCGATCACGCGCTGATCGGGATTCAGCCCCAGCGGCCGGCCTTCCCAATCGGTGACGACGCCGCCCGCCGCTTCGATCAAGCCCGCCGGGCCCAGGAAGTCGTAGGGCTGCAGGCCCGTCTCGACCACGAGGTCGATGGTGCCGCCCGCGAGCTGGGCGTAGCCGTAGCAGTCGCCGCCGAAACGGCGCATCGCGCACTGGCGGCTCAGGCGGTCGAAGGCGCTCCAGTCGGCCGGCGAGAAGATGTCGGGCGAGGTGGTCACGATGCGGGCCTTGGCGATCTCGGTGCAGCCGCTCACGCGCACGGACTGGCCGTCGCGCGTGGCGCCCTTGCCGGCCTCGCCCACCCAACGCTCCTTAAGCACCGGCATGTCGACCATGCCGAACACCACGCGACCGCCCTGCAGCACGCCGATGAGCGTGCCCCACAGCGGCGAGCCGGTGATGAAGCTGCGTGTGCCGTCGATCGGGTCGAGCACCCAGATGCGGTCGGCGTCGAGCCGCTCGGGGCCGTGCTCTTCGCCGAAGATGCCGTCGGTGGGCACGCGTGCGCCGAGGATCTCGCGCATCGCCGTTTCAGCGGCACGGTCGGCCAGCGTGACCGGGCTTTCGTCGGCTTTGGTGATGATGTCCAGCGGCGTGCGGAAGTAGCGCATCGACTGGGCGGCGGCCGCATCGGCCAGCGCACCGGCGATCGCGGAAAGGTCGGGGGCGGAAGAGCTCATGGGAAGGAGAACGCGTGCCAAAAGCTGCGATTAGACCCGAGCCCGCGCCCGTTTCGCCATCGCCGGGGCATTCGTTCCGCCCCGCCCCGCTCACACGCCAGTTACCGCTGCTGGCCCCAGCGCCGCACCGTGAGCCGCTCCAGCGTGCGAAAGCCCAGGCTTTCCACCAGCAGGCCGATCAGCACCACCATTGCCAAGCCTGCGAACACGCGGTCGGTGTAGAGCTCGTTGCGGTTCTGGAAGATGTACCAGCCCAGCCCGCCCTTGCCCGACGAGGCGCCGAACACCAACTCGGCCGCGATCAGCGTGCGCCATGCAAAGGCCCAGCCGATCTTCAGCCCCGAAAGAATCGACGGCAGCGCGGCCGGCACCAGGATCTGCAGCACGTAGCGCAGCCCCGTCAGGCCGTAGTTGCGCCCCGCCATGCGCAGCGTCTCGGGCACACCCTGAAAGCCCGCATAGGTGTTGAGCGCCAGCGGCCACAGCACCGAATGGATCAGCACGAACACCAGGCTGCCGCGCCCGAGCCCGAACCACAGCAGCGCCAGCGGCAGCAGCGCGATCGCGGGCAGCGGGTTGAACATCGAGGTCAGCGTGTCCAGCAGGTCGCGCCCGATGCGCGTGGACACGGCCAACGTGGTGAGCCCGAAGGCCAGCAGCACGCCCGCGAGGTAACCCTGCAGCAGCACGGCGAGCGAGATGCGCACCTTCTCGACCAGCTCGCCGCTGGCCAGCCCTTCGACCAATGCGCGGGCGGTGGCGGTGAAGGTGGGCAGCAGCAGGTCGTTGTCCTGCCAACGCGCCGCCAGTTCCCACAGCACGGCGATGACGGCGAGGATCAGGCCCTTGCGCAGCCAGGTGTGCGAGGCGAGGCGCGTGGCCAGCGGCAGCGCGCGTTCGACCGGCAGCTCGGTGAAGGGCTCGAGCGTGCGTTCGTATTCGGGGCGGATGGGAGGCGAAAGAGTGCTCATCGTGTATTGCTCCTTCCCCCTCTGGGGGAAGGTTGGGATGGGGGCAGGCAGAGCGCCCGATAAGTACGCCGCGTGCCCCCACCCCCGCCCTCCCCCGGAAGGGGAGGGAGAAAGACCGGGGTCATGACGTTGTCACCGCTTCGGGTTCTTCTTCGAACAGCATGTCGTGAATGCGCCGCGCAGTCGCCTGAAAGTCCGCACCGCCGAGGCTGTCGAGCGAGTAGCCGTGGCTGTTCAGTTCGGCGCGCATGCGCCCCGGATGCGGCGACAGCAGTGCCACGCGGTTGCCCACCACCAGCGCCTCTTCGATCGAGTGCGTGACGAAAAGCAGCGTGAAGCGCACCTCGTCCCACAGCTCGAGCAACTCCTGCTGCATGCGGCGGCGCGTGAGCGCATCGAGCGCGGCAAAGGGCTCGTCCATCAGCAGCACGCGCGGCTGCATCGCCAGCGCACGCGCAATCGCCACGCGCTGCTTCATGCCGCCCGAGAGCTGGTGCGGATGCACGTCGGCGAACTTCGAGAGGCCCACCTTGTCGAGGTAGTGCAGCGCGCGCTCGGCCGCCTCCTTGCGGCCCAGCGTGCGCGACGCGAGCAGCGGGAACATCACGTTCTGCTTCACCGTCTTCCACGGCGGCAGCTGGTCGAACTCCTGGAACACGACGATGCGGTCGGGGCCCGGCTGCGTCACGCGCCGGCCGTCGAGGCGGATCTCGCCCTCGACCGGCGGGATGAAGCCCGCCACGGCCTTGAGCAGCGTCGACTTGCCGCAGCCCGAGGGGCCGAGCAGCACGAAGCGGTCGGCGGCGTGCACGTCGAAGCTCACGCGGTGCGTGGCGCGGACGACGCGCTCGGGCGTGCGGTACTCGAGGCTGACGTGGTCGACCTGGAGCAGCGGGGCAAGGAGGTCTTGGCTGCGGTCTTCCTCCCTCCCCTCCCGGGGGAGGGCCGGGTGGGGCAGACGGCGCCAGCTTCGCCACCGCTCTGCCCGCCCCATCCCAGCCTTCCCCCAGAGGGGGAAGGAGTCAAACCCCGAGCGCACCTTCGCCGTGCTCACTCAGTTCCCCGAGGCGGTGTGCGCATCGTCGAAGAAATAGTCCTTCACCGACGCCGGCTTGTTCTTGATCGCTCCCACGCGGTGCATGAACTCCGCGAACACGTAGGTGTTCTGCGGCGCGGTCTTGAACTGCACCTCGGGGTTCTTGATGATCTTCAGCAGCAGCGCGCGGTCGAGCTTCGCGTTGCTCACCTTGAGGTAGATGTCCGCCGCCTTCTCGGGATTGGCCGTGACGAACCTCGCTGCCTCGTCGAGCGCATCGACGAACGCCTTGTAGGTCTTCGGGTTCTCGTTGCGGAATTTCTCGGTCGCGTACAGCACCGTGGCCGACGACGGCCCGCCCAGCACCTGGTACGAGTTCAACACGATGCGCGCGTTCGGATTGCCCGCGAGCTCCTGCTCCTGGAACGGCGGATTGCCGAAGTGCCCCGTGATCTCCGTGCCGCCCTTGATGATGGCCGCGGCCGCATCGGGGTGCGGCAGCGCAACGCTGATCTTGTCGAGCCGATTGAACTCCTTGTCGCCCCACAGCTTGGCCGACGCGATCTGCAGCACCCGCGACTGCACCGACACCCCCACCGCAGGCAGCGCGATGCGGTCCTTGTCCGTGAAGTCGGCGATCGATTTCACCTTCGGGTTGTTGCTCACCAGGTAGTACGGAAAGTTGCCCAGCGACGCCACGCCCTTCACGTTCTGCTTGCCCTTGGTGCGGTCCCACAGCGTGAGCAGCGGCCCCACCCCCGCACCTGCGATCTCGATGTTCCCCGACAGCAGCGCGTCGTTCACCGCCGACCCGCCCGAGAGCTTGACCCACTCCACCTTCGCATCGACCCCTGCGGCCTTCGCGTGCTTCTCGATCAGCTTCTGCTCCTGCGCCACGTTGAGCAGCAGGTAGACGATGCCGAACTGCTCGGCGATGCGGATCTGCCCTTCGGCCTGCGCGGCCAGGCTGCCCGCGAGAAGGCCGAGGCCGGTGACGAGCGCAGCGGCGCGGCGTGTGAAGCGGTTCATTGAAAAGTCCGAGAGAAAGAAGGAAGAAAAAGAAAGAAATCAGAAAGGCGTATCGCCCACGATCGTGGTGCGGTTGAGCCGGCGACGCAGGTGATCGGGCGTGCCCGCCGCAAGGTGCATCAGCGAGCGGTTGTCCCAGAACACCAGGTCGTGCGGCGCCCATGCATGGCGGTACACGAACTCGGGCTTCACGCTGTGCGCGAACAGCTCGGCCAGCAGCGCATCGCTCTCGTCCTGCGGCAGGCCGACGATGCGTGTCGTGAAGTGCTCGCTGACGAACAGCGCCTTGCGCCCCGTCTCCGGGTGCGTGCGCACCACCGGCTGCACTGCGGGCGCGACCTGGTCGATCTGCGCCTGCGACAACTTGGGCCGCCACGGATTCTTCGCACGCAGCTCTTCGTACTTCGCGAGGTAGCTGTGCTCCGCCTTCAGCGGCAGGATGCGTTGCTGCAGCGCCTGGCTCAGTGCTTCCCACGCCAGGTGCTGGTCGGCGAACAACGTATCGCCACCTTCGCTCGGCAGCTCTTGCGCATGCAGCAGCGAGCCCAGGCTGGGCTTGGGTTTGTACGAAATGTCGGAGTGCCAGTACACGCCCGCATCGCCGAGACCGATCGGTTCGCCGTTCTCCTTGATGTTCGAGACGATCAGGATCTCGGGATGGTTCTTCAGCTGGAACTGGTGCAGCACGTGGATCTCGAGCGGCCCGAAGCGGCGGCTGAAATCGATGTGCTGCGCGGGCGTGATGCGCTGGTCGCGAAAGACCAGCACGTGGTGGTCGAGGTGCGCGCGGTGGATGCGTTGGAAGTCGGCGGCGTTGATCGGCTCAGCAATGTCGAGCCCGACGATCTCCGCACCGACCGGCGCATCGAAAGGCCGCACCTCGAAGTGCTGTGCAGGGGCATCTGCAGTGGGGGTTGCGCGGGAAAGAACGGCAGTCATGCCGCCAATGTAGGAGCGCAAGCAGCGTTCCCCAACGAAGTCTTTGTTGCTTGCTTATGACCAACTCTTCTCGTTGAAAGCACAAGCAAAAGGCACCAAAGGCGCGCAGCACCTGTGGTGCCTTGGTGGCCGAGCGCAGCGACGGCCCGCCCGGCTCCCAAGCCCCTCTGTATGCGCCGAGGAGCGCAGCGTTTCGCGGATCAGGGCTCGCAGCTGTTTGAGCCGAAGGCGAGTTCTGCGAGACCCCGCGAAACGCGAGCACCGCAGGTTGCCCGCAGCGAAGCGGAGGGACGCAGACAGTGGGGTCGCCTTTTCTTTGCTTACTTTCTTTTGGCGAAGCAAAAGAAAGCAAGTCGCCCGCCGGGGCGAGTCCCGGCCTCGGGAAGCAAAAGCTCGGCAAGAACCAAAGCCCTCAGAGCGTATGACTCCGATCCCCTTCAGCGAACCCAACGGCGTCCCAAGGCTCCCCCACAGCAAACCCCACCACCTTGAACAACTCCCCCATCTCATGCTCATGAATCAACCGAGCCGCCATCCCCCGCTGCGCCACAGTCCCGCGTTCCATCAACCCCAACATCCCGCAATTCAAAAGAAACCGCGCCTGGCTCGTGTAGCCAAGAACAGCAAGCCCCGCCTCCTGCCCCGCCACAGCGATCCCCGTGAAGTCGACGTGCGCCGTGATGTCCTTGTACCCAACCTCAGACAGCGGATCGCCATCCGCCTGGTGCCCCCGATGGCACATCACCGTCCCCATGTGCCGCTGCGGGTGGTAGTACTCGCCCTCGGGAAACCCATAGTCGATGAGAAAAGCCGCGCCCTTCTCCAGACGATCCGCCAGCGTCGCAATAAAAGCCTGAGCCTGCGGATGCACCTCGGTGAGGTAGTCATGAACTCCTGACACCTCGACTGGTGGCCGCAACTCGGTAGGCCGGTCCGCCCAGGTCCACCCATCCCCGCCGGATTCCGCACCACCCCGCTCGAACCAAGCCCCCTTCACCCGCGCCAGCAACTGCACCGGCATCGCGTCAAGCACTTCATTGCCGACCACCACGCCCTGCATCACCTCAGGCAGCTCCCAGCCATTCAACCCGCCCCGCATGCCCCGCCAGCGCCTGCTGCTGCCGCTCCCGCAAGGTGCCCGACAGATCGACGATGCGGTAGCGCACATCGCTGCGCCCCATCTCGCCCAGCGCATGCAGCAACTGCACCGCCAGCGCCCCCGAGCCCGCGCCGAATTCCCACACCGTGTCGGTGCCGGTTTTCTCCAGCGCCTCGAGCACCTGCACCGCGAGCGTGTGCCCGAACATCGGCGTCAGCTCGGGCGCGGTCACGAAGTCGCTGCCGGATGAAGGCATGTGGCCGAACTTGGCCGAGCTGTTAGCGTAGTAGCCGAGCCCCGGCGCATACAGGGCCAGGGCCATGAAGCGGTCGAAGCCGATCCATCCGCCCGCACGTTCGACAGAACGGGTAATCAGATGGTCGAGGGCGATGGGTAAACTGTTTGTAGTTGGCGTCGTCACGGCGCCATTGTCCTCTTCCTCCTCGTTTTCTTCCCTCGCATGCGTGCCACTCCACCCACCTCCCCCGATCGCCGCCGCACCGTCCTCGTCACGGGCGCAGGCCGCCGGCTGGGCCGCGAGATCGCGCTGGCGCTCGCGGCGGGCGGCTGGCAGGTGGCGGTGCATTACCGCAGCTCGCGTGCCGAAGCCGAACAGACCGTGGCCGACTGCGCCGCGCGCTCGGGCGACTCGGCGCTGTTCGAGGCCGACCTCGCCGACGAGCAGGCCACGCGCGCCCTGCTGCCGCGCGTGGCGGCGCGCTTTCGCACCGTCGATGCGGTGGTGCACAGCGCCGCCCTCTTCGAACACGACGACGCCGCCAGCTTCAGCTACGCGCTCATGGAGCGCCACGCGCGCAGCAACACGGGTGCGGCCATCCTGCTGGCGCAGGCGCTGCACGACCACCTGGCCCGTCGCGACGCGCAGGGCGCCGTGGTCCACCTGCTCGACCAGAAGCTCTGGAACCCGAACCCCGACTTCCTGAGCTACACGCTCTCCAAGGCCGCGCTCGAAGCCGCCACCCCCATGCTGGCGCTGGCGCTCGCGCCGCGCGTGCGCGTGGTGGGCGTGGCGCCCGGCCTCACGCTGGCGAGCCACATGCTCGACGACGACAAGTTCGCGCAGCTGCACACGCTGTCGCCGCTGGGCCGCTCGTCCACCTCCGACGACGTGGCCGCCACCGTGAAGTTCGCGCTGGAAAACAGCTCCATCACCGGCACCACGCTGCTCGTCGACGGCGGCCAGCACCTCATGAAATTCGAGCGCGACTTCTCGCTCATGTGACGAGCACCACCACCATGTCCACGAACACACCGCACGGCCACCAGACACTCACCCTCCAGGGCCTGCGCTTCGACGCCAACCTGGGCATCCTGGAGCAGGAAAAAACCGCGCCGCAGCCGATCCTGGTGGACGCCGAGCTCAACCTCGGCCCGCAGCCGCTGCTGCCGCAGGACGACGACATCTTCCACGTGCTGGACTACCGCAAGGTGCGCCGCATCATCATCGACGAGTGCACCGCCGAGCACGTCAACCTGCTCGAAAGCCTGATCGGCAAGCTCGCGCAGCGCCTGCTGCAACTGCCCGGCGTGCGGGGCGTGCGCGTGAAGATCGCCAAGCTCGAAATCTTCGACGACTGCGAAGTCGCCATCCGCATCGAAGCCGGGGAATGGTGATCCAAGGCAAAATCGGGGGTCTTTCCCCCGATTTGCCCGAAGTAGCCACCCAATGAACGCCGTCTGGATCGACGAAACGCCCGAAGCCGGCGCGCCCCCCCATTCGCTCAAGATCGAGCGCGAGACGCACAAGCTCGAGAAGCGCCTGTGCCGCCAGGTCGGCCAGGCCATCGTCGACTACAACATGATCGAAGAGGGCGACAAGGTCATGGTGTGCGTCTCGGGCGGCAAGGACAGCTACGCGCTGCTCGACATCCTGCTCAAGATGAAGGCGCGCGCGCCCATCCACTTCGACATCGTTGCGGTCAACCTCGACCAGAAGCAGCCCGGCTTTCCCGAAGAGGTGCTGCCCAAGTACCTGAGCGACCTGGGTGTGGCCTTCCACATCGAGAACCAGGACACCTACAGCATCGTCAAGCGCGTGATCCCCGAGGGCAAGACCACCTGCGGCCTGTGCAGCCGGCTGCGCCGCGGCATCCTGTACCGCGTGGCCGACGAGCTGGGCGCCACCAAGGTCGCGCTGGGCCACCACCGCGACGACATGCTGCAGACCTTCTTCCTCAACATGTTCTTCGGCGGCAAGTTGAAGAGCATGCCGCCCAAGCTGGTGAGCGACGACGGCAAGCACATCGTGATCCGCCCGCTGGCCTACGTGGCCGAAAAAGACACGGTGCGCTGGGCGCAGCACCGCGAGTTCCCGATCATTCCCTGCACGCTGTGCGGCAGCCAGGAAAACCTGCAGCGCAAGCAGGTCGGCGAGATGCTGCGCGAGTGGGACAAGAAGTACCCCGGCCGCGTGGAAAACATGTTCACCGCACTGCAGAACGTCGTGCCTTCGCACCTGCTCGACGGAACGCTGCACGACTTCCAGGGTCTGAAGGCGACGGGCGTGGCCGACGAGAACGGCGACAAGGCCTTCGACACGCCCGCTTTCGACCTGCTCTCCCAGGCACCCTCAGCCTTGCGCATCGTTCAAGGCTGACTTGGGCAACCCAGGGGAATTTAGGGCACTTGGCCCGGAGACCCTTATGTATCGTGCGTTTTCAGCTCTATTTTTGGTAGCAACCCTGAGCGGCTGCGCCACCTCCTGGGTGGTCGACAGCAACGTCAAGAGCTTTGCCACGCCGGGCACGACCGTGCCGCCCGGTGCCACCTACCGCTTCGAGCGCCTGCCTTCGCAGCAGGCCGACACGGCGCGCCAGGACGGCCTCGAGGCCATGGCCGCGGCCGCGCTCGACAAGGTCGGCCTGCGCCGCGACGACGCCAGGCCGCAGTACACGGCGCAGATCGGCGCACGCGTCACGGCGGCGCTGTCGCCCTGGGCCGATCCATGGCTGTATGGCCCCGGCCCCTGGGGCTACGGCTACAGCGGCTACTACGGCCACCGCTGGCATGGCGGCGGCTGGTACGGCGGCCCGATGTTCACACCGCCGGCCAACCCCTGGTACCAGCGCGAGGTGAGCGTCGTGTTGCGCGAGGCAGGCGGCAGCCACCGCGTGGTGTACGAGACCCGCGCGCGCAACGACGGCCCCTACAGCTCGAGCGCGGCGATCCTGCCGGTGATGTTCGAGGCCGCGCTGCAGGGCTTTCCGAACCCGCCGCCGGGCGAGCGCCGCGTGAACATCGAGCTCACGCCGGCCGCCAAGAAATGACGCACTTCTAGAATTCGGACGGATGGAAGCCCACCTCACCCGCCTGATCGCCGTGCGCCACGGCGAAACCGCCTGGAACGTCGACACCCGCATCCAGGGCCACCTCGACATCGGCCTCAACGCCACCGGCCTGTGGCAGGCGCAGCGCGCCGGACGGGCGCTGGCCGACGAGCCGATTGCAGCGGTGTACGCGAGCGACCTTTCGCGCGCCTGGCAGACCGCCCAGGCCATCGCCGCGCCCCACGGCCTCGACGTGCAGCCCGACCTGGGCCTGCGCGAGCGCGCTTTCGGCCGCTTCGAGGGCATGAGCTTCGCCGAGATCGAGGCCACGCTGCCCGAAGACGCCCGCCGCTGGCGCGAGCGCGATCCCGAGTTCGAGCCCGAAGGCGGCGGTGAAAGCCTGCTGACCTTTCGCGACCGCGTGACAGGCACCGCCTCGGCCATCGCCGCGCGCCACCCGGGCCAGCTCGTGGTGCTGGTGGCCCACGGCGGCGTGATGGACGTGCTCTACCGCGCCGCCACGCGCCAGGAACTGCAGGCGCCGCGCACCTGGCAGCTCGGCAACGCAGCCATCAACCGCATGCTGTGGACGCCCGAGGGCTTCAGCCTCGTGGGCTGGAGCGACATCACGCACCTGGCCGCGGACACGCCGCTCGACGAGTCCACGACCTAGCGTGACGGACCGCCTGCCGTTCCGCCCCGGCAAGACGCTTCCATGAAAAAAACCAATCCCACCCCCTCGGCATACGCCAGCTGGGATGCCGCCCAGACGCTGTCTGCGCCATGGATCGAAGCCACGCAGCTGGGAAGCTTCGTCACCCTGGACGCCGGCGACACCATTGCGCGCGAGGGCGAACGGCACGACTACTTCTATCTGTTGCGATCGGGGTTCGTGCATTCGACGATCCACCGAAGCAACGGCTCGGAGTTTCTGCTCGAGATCTTCGGACCCGGGGCGATCTTCGGCGAAGGCCCCGCCTTTGCCGACAGCCCTCGGCCGACGACGACGCGCGTCGTAGCGCCGGCGGTCCTCAGCCGCTATCGCCCGGCGGATGTCGCGCAGCAGTTCTCGGCGCTTCCCGAACTCGCGACCTCCCTGATCCGACTGCTCGGGTTCAAGAACCACATGATCGTCGCCAAGCTGGCCGGCGTGGCCTCGGCGGCGCCCAAGGAGCGGATCATCGATCTGCTGCTGCGCGTGGCGCGCCTGCCGTCGGCGCAGGCATCGAAACCGCTCACGGTCGACCTGACGCACGAACAGATCGGCGCCATGACGGCCTTGAGCCGCGTCACCGTCACCCGCACGTTGAATCTGCTGGCGGGACACGGCCTCATCGAAACGCGGGCCCGGCAGGTCAGCATTCCGGACGCGCCGGCCCTGCGTCGTTTCCGCGATACATCATCGTAAGAAAAACCTGCTTCCTGTATCGCTGGATACCGTCAAGACTTTCACCCCTGGCGATCATTCATCCGGTCACACACATGGACGGAAGAGGGCAGGAGGAGAGAACGGAGGGACCGTTGAAGAGAAGGCCGGAGCGCCTTCACATGGCGATCGCCCGGGTGTGACGTTTCGCAGGACTGCAGAAGTTCTTTCAGGCCGGATGGCGCACGCGCGTGGCCATCCGGCATCTTTTGAATCGCCGTCAGGCGTGCGAGGCGGCGCGACCGCCGGCCGAAGCCTCGGCCTTCGCCTCGCCCGGCAGTTCCACCATCGGACCGCTGCCGCTGTAGCGGTCGAGCGCCAGGTAGATCGCGGGCGTGATGTACAGCGTGATCACCTGCGAGAAGATCAACCCGCCCACCACGGCCACGCCCAGCGGCTGGCGCAGCTCGGCGCCGGCGCCCAGGCCCAGCGCAAGCGGCAGTGCGCCCATCAGCGCGGCCAGCGTGGTCATGAGAATCGGGCGGAAGCGCAACCGGCAAGCCTCGCGGATCGCATCGACCGGCTGCATGCCCTCGGTGCGCTGCGCGTCGAGGGCGAAGTCGATCATCATGATCGCGTTCTTCTTCACGATGCCGATCAGCAGCAGGATGCCGATGGTCGCGATCAGCGTGAGGTCGAAGCCGAAGAGCTTCAGCGAAAGCAACGCGCCCACCGCCGCCGAGGGCAGGCCCGCCAGGATGGTGATCGGGTGGATGTAGCTTTCGTACAGCACGCCCAGCAGCACATAGATGACCAGCACCGCCAGCACCAGCAGCACGGCCTGGCTGCCCTGCGAACTCTGGAACACCGCCGCGTCGCCGCCGTAGGTCGTGATGATCGACTGCGGCATCTTCAGCTCGTCCTTGAAGCGGTCGATCTTCGCGGTCGCGTTGCCCAGCGGCACGTCGGGGCCGAGGTTGAACGACACCGTCACCGCCTGGAGCTGGCCCTGGTGGTTGACCGAGGTCGGGCCGACGGTGCGCTTGACGGTCGAGAAGGCCGACAGCGGCACCAGCTTGCCGGTGGTGCTGCGCACCGACAGCCGCGCCACGTCTTCCTCGAACTGGCGGTCGCTGTCGGCCGCCGACAGGATGACCTGGTAGGTGTTGTTGGCGCCGTAGATGCTGCCAATCTGGCGGTCGCCGTACGCGTTGTACAGCGCGGTGCGCAGGTCGCCCACGGCCACGCCGAGCACGCCGGCCTTGTCGCGGTCGATCTCGAGCGTGGCCTGCAGGCCGCGGTTCTGCGAGTCGCTCGTCACGTCGCGGAAGTCGGGGTCGGCGCGCATGCGCTCCATGAGCTTGGTCGACCACGGCACCATTTCGCCGGCGTTGACGCTTTGCAGCGTGTACTGGAAGCGCGCCTTGCTCTGGCGCCCGCCCAGGCGCAGGTTCTGCACCGGCTGCATGTAGACGGCCACGCCCGGAATTTCGCGGAAACGCTGGCGCAGCGACTCGAGCACCTTCGGCATCTTCGGACGTTCGCTGCGCGGCTTGAGCACCGCGAACAATCGGCCCGAGTTCTGCGTGGCGGTCGGGCCGCCCACGCCGACAAAGGAGCTCACGTAGGCCACGCTCGGGTCGGCCTGCAGCGTCGCGGCCACGCGCGCCTGCAGCGCCTTCATGGCGGTGAACGAAATGTCTTCGGCCGCTTCGGTGGTGATCTGGATCTGGCCGATGTCTTCCTCGGGGAAGAAGCCCTTGGGAATGCTGATGAACAGCCACGCCGTGACGACGAAGGTCAGCCCCGCCATGACGAGCATGAGTGCGCGGTGCCCGAGCGTCCAGTCGAGCGTGCGCATGTAGGTGCCGTGCACCGCGCGGTAGCCGCGCTCGAAGGCGCGGCCGATCGCGGTGCCGGGCTCGGGGTGCCCTTCTTCATGGTCCAGCGCGCCGTCCTTGCGCGGCACGTGCTTGAGCAGCCGGCTCGCGAGCATCGGCACGAGCGTGAGCGACACCACGGCCGACACCAGCACGGCCAGCGCCACCACCACGGCGAACTCGTGGAACAGCAGGCCGATCACGCCCGGCATGAAGAAGATCGGAATGAACACGGCCACCAGCGAGATCGAGATCGACACGATGGTGAAGCCCACCTCGCGCGCGCCGCGCAGGGCGGCGGCCATCGGCTCCATGCCCTTCTCGACGTAGCGCATGATGTTTTCGAGCACCACGATGGCGTCGTCCACCACCAGGCCCACGGCCAGCGTGATGCCCAGCAGCGAGACGTTGTCCAGGCTGTAGCCGAAGGCGTAGAGCAGCGCCACGGCGCCGATCAGCGAAATGGGAATGGTGGCCGCCGGAATCAGCGTGGCCACCAGCCGGTGCAGGAACAAAAAGATCACCAGCACCACCAGCGCGATGGTGCCCAGCAGCGTGAGCTGCACGTCGTGCACCGCCTCGCGGATCGAGAGCGAGCGGTCGTTGACCATGTGGATCTCGACCGACTGCGGCAGCTCGGCCTTGAAGCGCGGGATGAGCGCCCGCACCGCGTCCACCACCTGCACGGTGTTGGCGTTGGGCTGGCGCTGCACGGCCAGCGAAATCGAGTCTTGCCCGTTGAAGCTGCTGGCGGTCTTGACCGACTCGAAGCTGTCTTCGAGCGTGGCCACTTCGTCGAGCCGCACCGGTGCGCCATTGCGCTGGGCAATGATGAGCTTGGCGAAGTCGGCCGCCTTCATGAGCTGGCGGTTGGCCTGGATGGTGAGCGTCTGGCGCGGACCGTCGAGCGTGCCGACCGGCGTGTTGGCGTTGGCCGAGTTCACGGCCTTGGCCAGTTCGTCGAGCGTGATGTTGCGCGCGTTGAGCAGGTCGGCATTGGCCTTGATGCGCACCGCGAAGGCCTTGCGCCCGTACACGCCCACCTGCGCCACGCCGTCGATCGTCGAGAGCGTGGGCGAAATGAGGTTCTCGGCGTAGTCGTTGAGCTCCGACGGATTCATCGACGGCGAGATCAGCGCAATGAACAGCACCGGCGCGTCGGCGGGATTCACCTTGCGGTACGAGGGCAGCTGCGTGAGTTCTTGCGGCAGCTGGCGCTGGGCGCGCAGCAGCGCGGCCTGCACGTCGACGGCGGCGGCGTCGATGTCGCGGCTGCTGACGAATTCGAGCGTGAGCGAGGTCACGCCCTGGGTGTTCACCGAACTGATGGTCTGCAGGCCGGGAATGGTCGAGAACTGCTTTTCGAGCGGGAGCGCCACCGAGCTCGCCATGGTCTCGGGGCTGGCGCCCGGCAGCTGCGCGTTGACGTTGATGACCGGCGTGTTGTAGCTCGGCAGCGCCGCGACGGGGATGCTGAAGTACGCAAAGATGCCGATGACCACGACGGCCGCGGACAGCAGCACCGTCATCGCCGGACGGCGGATGCAGAGCTCTGAAATGTTCATGCGCGTTCTCGCGCCGGCTGCACGTCCGACGAGGCTGCGCTGCCGGGCGTGACGCCCGTGGTGCCGTTGGCGGGCGCCCCGCCCGGGCCAGCCGGCGCCTTGACGTCAACGCGCACCTTGCCGCCCGGGCGCACGTTCTGGCTGCCTTCGATCACGACCTGCTCGCCGGGCGTGACGCCGCTCACCGCAACCTGGGTGCCGAAGGTGTGCAGCACCTTGACCTGGCGGCGTGCCGCGTTGCGCTCGGCATCGACCACGTACAGCGAGGTGCCGTCGGACAGCATCATGAGCGCCGCGGCCGGCACCACGGTGACGCCGCCGAGCATGCGCACGGTGATGCGCGTGTTGACGAACTGGCCGGGCCACAGGCTCTGGTCGGCGTTGGCGAACACGGCCTTGGCGCGCACGGTGCCGATCTGCGGATCGACCGTGTTGTCGACGAAGTCGAGCGTGCCGAACAGCGGCTCGCGCCGGCCCGTGACCAGCGCCTCGACCTTGGCGCGCGTGCGCGCGGCGGCCAGCAGGTCCTGCAGGTTGCCCTCGGGCACCGGGAAGCTCACGGCGATGGGGTCGAGCTGGGTGATGGTGACCAGCGACAGCGTGGGCTGCACCAGCGTGCCCGGGTAGATGTTGACGGCGCCGATGCGCCCCGCGATGGGCGCGCGCAGCGTGGCGTAGCCCAGCGCGACCTGCGCCGACTGCACGGCGGCGCGGTCGGCCGCGACGGCGGCGCGCTGCGCCTGGAGCTGCGACAGCGTGGCGTCGGCCGCGCTCTTGGCAATGAAGTTCTGTGCCACCAGGTCCTGGCTGCGCTTGTACTGGCGCTCCAGGTCGGCCATGGCGGCCTCGTCCTTCTGCTGCTGGGCCCGGGCGCGCGCGAGGTTGGCCTGGTCGTTGCGGTCGTCGAGCGTGAAGAGCAGCTGCCCTGCCTTCACGAACTGGCCTTCCTTGACGTGCACCGCGCTCACGGTGTTGGTGACCTGCGGACGCAGGTCGACGCTGTTGAGCGAAACCACGCTGCCGTTGACCTGCACGGTGACCGGCACGTCCTTTTTTTCGGCCGTGGCCAGCGCGACCAGCGCGGCGGGAGGCCCGGCGTTCGCGGACCTGGCGTCTTTCGTGTCTTTGGTGGCGGGCTGATCGCCCGACATGCGCCACCAGCCGCCCGCGACGGCTACGATCAACACGCCCGCGAGGGCGAAGGCGGCAGTTTTCTTCATGGGTTCTTGTGCACTTTGGGCTGACAGCAACTATTGCAGCAGTGGCCGACGCGCAGTGTTCATGGGCGCCGTAAAGAAATGTAAAGCAGGTCGACAGAAAGCCCCTCACCACCCGCTGCGTCCCGGCATGAGGGAAAACACCCCCTCGCTAAAATCGCCGGTCCACAGCCTCTGGATATACCCCATGAACCGCTGCAAGACACCCACGAAAACGCTCACTTCCCTCGCTCTTTGCGCAGCCCTTGCCGGCGCCGCAGGTCTTTTCTCCCTCCACGCCAGCGCCCAGGACGAGGTGCCCCGTCCGCAGACGCAGAACGAGTCGCTCAACGGCGGGCGCAACTTTCCCATCGGCACGCTGCGCGGCAAGTTCATGGTGACCAGCGCCCCGGACGTCGAACTCGACGGCCGGGCCGATCGCCTGGGCGCCGGTGCGCGCATCCGCAGCCCGCAGAACATGCTGGTGATGCCCGGCGCCATCATTGGCCAGAAGTACCTCGTGAACTACACGCGCGACGCCGCCGGGCTGCTGCGCGAAGTCTGGATCCTGACGCCCGACGAGGCCATGGCCAGCCGCGAATCGCTGAACAAGCCGTTCCTGAACATCTGGCCGTTCGTCTCGAACGACACGGTGAACACGCAGTAACGCGGCCACCCCGCAAGCAAGCAAAAATCCGCGGGCGCCACGCGCGCCTCGCAGTCCTTCACCTTTTCGAAGGGCACAGAGAACTCCCCCATGAAAAAAGTATTCATCAAGACCTTCGGCTGCCAGATGAACGAGTACGACTCGGACAAGATGGCGGACGTGCTCCACGCCGCGCAGGGCTACGAGCCCACGCAGAACGTGGACGAGGCCGACCTCATCCTGTTCAACACCTGCTCGGTGCGCGAGAAGGCGCAGGAGAAGGTGTTCTCCGACCTCGGCCGCGTGAAGCACCTGAAGGCCAAGGGCGTGAAGATCGGCGTGGGCGGCTGCGTGGCGAGCCAGGAAGGCCAGGCCATCATCGCGCGCGCGCCCTATGTCGACATCGTGTTCGGCCCGCAGACGCTGCACCGCCTGCCCGAGATGCTGAACGACCGCGACAGGCTCGACCGCCCGCAGGTCGACATCAGCTTCCCCGAGATCGAGAAGTTCGACCACCTGCCGCCCGCGCGCGTCGAAGGCGCGACCGCCTTCGTGTCGATCATGGAAGGCTGCTCCAAGTACTGCAGCTACTGCGTGGTGCCCTACACCCGCGGCGAGGAAGTGAACCGCCCGCTCGACGACGTGCTGGTCGAGATCGCCGGCCTCGCCGACCAGGGCGTGCGCGAGATCACGCTGCTGGGCCAGAACGTGAACGCCTACCGCGGCAAGATGGGCGACACCGCCGAGATCGCCGACTTCGCGCTGCTCATCGAGTACGTGGCCGAGATCCCCGGCATCGAGCGCATCCGCTACACCACCAGCCACCCGAACGAGTTCACGCCGCGCCTCATCGAGGCCTACGCCAAGGTGCCGCAGCTCGTCTCGCATCTGCACCTGCCGGTGCAGCACGGCAGCGACCGCATCCTCATGGCCATGAAGCGCGGCTACACAGCCATGGAATACAAGAGCACGGTGCGCAAGCTGCGTGCCATCCGCCCCGACCTCGCATTGAGCAGCGACTTCATCGTCGGCTTCCCCGGCGAGACCGATGCCGACTTCGACAAGATGATGAAGCTCATCGACGACTGCCAGTTCGACAACAGCTTCAGCTTCATCTTCAGCCCGCGCCCCGGCACGCCCGCCGCCGCGCTGCAGGACGACACGCCGCACGAGGTGAAGCTGGCGCGCCTGCAGACGCTGCAGCGCGTCATCGATGGCAACGTGCGCCGCTTCGGCGATGCGCTCGTGGGCAGCACGCAGCGCGTGCTGGTCGAGGGCGCGTCGCGCAAGGACGCGAACGAACTCATGGGCCGCACCGCCTGCAACCGCGTCGTCAACTTCGAAGGCGACGCCCGCCTCGTGGGCCAGATGGCCGACCTGCGCATCACCCGCTCGCTGGCGTACACGCTGCGCGGCGAAGTGGTCACGCGCGAATCGGCCCTGGCTGCCGCCGCCACGGCGCTCGCCCACTGATGGCGAAACGTCCGTCCGTCCGGGGCTCGTTCCAGCAGCTCCTGCTGTTTGCCTTTTTGCTCATCACCGCGCTGCTGGTGGGTGTGGCGCTGCGCTCGGTGCTGCAGTACGACGCGCTCGTCACGCAAAGCCGCGACGCCGCGGCGCGCGCGCTGCGCCTGTCGGGCGCTTCGCAGTCGCTGGCCGAACGCAGCGCGGCCATGGAGCGCGCGGGTCGCCAGTCGCTGGTGCTCAACGACGCCGTGCTGCGCCGCCGCTTCGACGAGGCGGCGCGCGAAGCCCACCAGGTGCTGGAGCGCCTGGAGCGCAACGGCCTGCCGGCCGCCGGCATCGACATGTGGCGCGGCCAGCTCGGCGTGATCGAAGGGCTGCTCAGCGGCAGCCCCGACAGCGCCCTGGCCCGCGAAAGCACGATGGCGATGCAGTTTCGCGAGCTCGACGCGCTGAACACCAACCTCGCGCAGCAGGCCCAGTTTCTGATCGAAACGCAGAACGACGCACTGGCCAAGCGCATCGAGAACGCGCGCCGCCGGCTGATGCGCGAGGTGGTGGCCGCCAGCGTGCTGGCCGTGTCGCTGGCGCTGGCCTTCGGCATCTGGCTGGCGCGTCCCTTCAAGCGCATGGAGCACGCCATCGTCGGCCTCGGCCAGAACCGGCTCGACGAACCGATCGACATCCGCGGCCCGGCCGACGTGCGCCGCGTGTCGCAGCAGCTCGAATGGCTGCGCCTGCGCCTGACCGAACTCGATGCCGACAAGGCGCGCTTTTTGCGCCACGTGTCGCACGAGCTGAAGACGCCGCTGGCCGCGCTGCGCGAAGGCGTGTCGCTGCTCGAAGACGGCGTGACCGGCCCGCTGAACCCGGCGCAGCTCGAAGTCGCGCAGATCCTGCAGCAAAACACCGTGTCGCTGCAGAACCAGATCGAGGCACTGCTGCGCTTCAACGCCGCCGCCTTCGAGGCGCGCGAACTGCGCCGCGAACGCACCGAGCTGCTGCCGCTGATCGAAGAGCAGATCGAGGCCCAGCGCCTGCAGTGGCAGGCACATGGCCTGCGCGTGCGCGCCGAGGGCGAGCCGATCACGCTGACGGTCGACCGCACCAAGCTGGGCACCGCCATCGCCAACCTGCTGTCGAACGCGATCCGTTTCTCAGCCGCGGGCGGCATCATCACGCTGGCCGTGTCGGGCACGCCCGAGGCGGTGCACATCGACGTGTGCGACGCCGGCCCCGGCATTGCCACGGGCGACCGCGACCGCATCTTCGAACCCTTCTTCCGCGGCGAGCGCCAGCCCGAGCACACGGTGAAAGGCACCGGCATCGGACTTTCCATCGTGCAGGAGTACATTGCAGCCCATGGGGGCCGCATCGCCCTGCTGCCGGACGGCCCCGGTGCACGCTTTCGCATCGAACTGCCGCGCACGACCTGACCCCGGACACCCCCACCCAACACCGCCCCGCGCTTTTTCGACCCATGTTCCTTTCGTTCGTCCGCAGATCCACCTTCGCCGGGGCCATGGCCGTGCCATGCGCCCTGCTGCTGGCGGCCTGCGCCTCCCAGCCCAAGCCGCCGGCCGAAGCCGACGCGCTGCCGCCGCCCGTGGCCGCGCCGCGCGTGGTGCCGGTCGAGGCCGAGCCCCGCGCGCCGGCCACGCAGCCGGCCTCGCTGTTCACGCAACTCACGCAGGGGCCCGTCGCGGCCCTGCTGGCCTATGCCGACAAGGTGCGCCCGCTGGGCGGCGCCGACCTGAGCGCCGAAATTTCGCGCGTCGGCGAACAGGGCGAAACGCCCGCAGCGCAGATGCAGCTCGCGATCCTGCTTGCGCAGACCCGCGTGCCGGCCGACCTGGCGCGCGCGCTGGGCCTGCTGCAGCGCGTGATCGGCAACCCCGCGCCCGAAGCGCAGCCGCTGCAACCGCTCGCACGGGTGCTGGCGGCGCGTTACATCGAGCAACGCCGCGTCGAGGACGACCGCGACAAGCAGGTGCAGCAGCTGCGCGACAGCCAGCGCCGCATCGACCAGCTCAACGAACGCATCGAGGCGCTGCGCGCCATCGAGCGCAGCTTCGCCCGGCCGAACACGCCGGCACCTGTCACTGCCCCCAGCGGAAGCCGAACCAATCCATGAGCGGCGTGCCGGGCCGCCCCAAACAAGCTCGCACCAAAGTGCGAAGCACGGAGGTAGATCGATGAGTACAACCGGCGCCCGCCTCCTCGTGGTCGATGACGACCCGGACATGCTGCGTCTGCTCTCGATGCGGCTGGTGTCGGCGGGCTACCAGGTCACGGCCGTCACCTCGGCCGAGACCGCGCTCACGCAACTCGAGATCGAGCACCCGCAGCTGGTGCTCAGCGACGTGCGCCTGCCCGGGCGCGACGGCCTGCAGCTGTTCGACGAGATCCGCAAGCGCCATCCGACGCTGCCCGTCATCCTGCTGACCGCGCACGGCACCATTCCCGACGCGGTCGAGGCCACGGCGCGTGGCGTGTTCACCTACCTCACCAAGCCCTACGACGCGCGCGAACTGCTCGAGAAGATCTCGCAGGCGCTGGCGCTCGGCGCGCCCACCACCACGCCGAGCAAGACCGGCGACGACAGCTGGCGTTCGGAAATCGTGAGCCGCAGCAACCGCATGGCCGAGCTGCTGGCCGAGGCGCGCATGGTCGCCAAGTCGGACGCCTCCGTGCTGCTGCGCGGCGACTCCGGCGCCGGCAAGGAACTGCTGGCGCGCGCCATCCACAAGGCCAGCGCGCGCGCCGACAAGCCTTTCGTGGCGGTCAACTGCGGCGCCATTCCCGAGGCGCTGCTCGAATCCGAACTGTTCGGCCACATGAAGGGCGCCTTCACCGACGCCCACGCGAATCACAAGGGCCTGTTCCAGCAGGCCGACGGCGGCACGCTGCTGCTCGACGAAATCGGGGACATGCCGCCCGCGCTGCAGGTCAAGCTGCTGCGCGTGCTGCAGGAGCGCGCGGTGCGCCCGCTGGGCGCGAGCCAGTCGATCGAGGTCGACGTGCGCATCGTCTCGGCCACCCACCGCGACCTGGACGCCGCGATGGAAGCCGGCCAGTTCCGCGAAGACCTCTATTACCGCCTGAACGTGGTGACGCTCACGCTGCCGCCGCTGTCGGCGCGGCGCGAGGACATTCCGCTGCTGGCCAATCACTTCCTGCAGAAGCTGTCGACCAAGTACGGCAAGCGGCTGTCGGGCTTCGCGCCCGAGGCGCTGAAGGCGCTGACCACCGCCGCGTGGCCGGGCAATGTGCGCCAGCTCTACAACGTGGTGGAGCAGGTCTGCGCGCTGTCGGGCTCGCCGCTGATTCCGCTGGCGCTGGTGCAGCGCGCGCTGCGCGTGCCGAGCGTGGAGGTGCTCACCTATGCCGAGGCCAAGCAGCGTTTCGAGCGCGATTACCTCGTCGGCCTGCTCAAGCTGACCGACGGCAACGTGGCCGACGCCGCCCGTCTGGCCGACCGCAACCGCACCGAGTTCTACCGTCTGCTGCAGAAGCACGAGCTCACGCCGGGCAACTTCAAGGCGGACGTTGTCGCTCCCGGTGGCGACCCTGTCGCCGAGTAGCGACAGGCCTAAGTCGTTGATTTGAAAGGCTGTTTTCCGAGGGCCGTCAGGGCTTGTCGGGATTCGGCGACAAAAACGGGGGTTTCAGGGGCCTGACGGGCCCCTCCCCCACAAAAAACGGCTCCGAGTCGCGCCAAGTCGTTGATTTGAAAGCGTTTTTCCAGGCTGGCACAGGGTTTGCCCCTGTACTGGCATGACAGCACTTACCAGCCCATCTTTCGCACTGCGTCCGCAGCGCGACGGCCTGCGTCAAAAGCAGTTTTCCTCCTCGCGGCCCCGTGCCGCGGGCCATTCGCTGACCGCGCTCCCGGGCGTCGGCGGCGCCGCCACGGACTGCGTCTTCAAGCGCCTTCCGGCCATTGGCGACACCCCCCTCGACAAGCAGCGTTGGTGAATGAAACGATGAAGCCGAACGACTTCTCCCAACTCAACGTCCTCGCCGAATCCGATTTCGCGCGCCGCAGCGCGCTGCGCGAGGAACGCCACCCCAACGCCGTCACGGCACCGCCGGTGAACCGCGGTTCCATGGCACCGCGCCCCTGGCGCGGTTTCTGGAACAGCCTGGGCACCGCCATGCTCGTGCGCCTGGGCGCCGGCCGCAATGCCGACAGCGCCCCTGCCGCCAAGCAAGCCACCCCGGCCCCGCAGGCCTGGGAACGCACCGCCGGCCAGCGCCGCCTCGCCTTCATGCTGCTCACGCTGCTGAGCACGGTGATCGCGTCGTCGCTGTTCGCCAGCGTGCAACCCGACTACGACAACGTCTGGCTCGAATACGGCCAGATCGGCCTGTACGGCCTGCTGTCGGGCTGGGTCGTCACCGGCTTCGTGACCGCGCTCATGGGCTTCTACGTTTCGGTGCGCGGTGACAAGCACGCGCTGTCGGCCAAGCAGGTCGCCACCCATCCGATGAACCCCGAGGCACGCACCGCGATCATCATGCCGATCTGCAACGAAGACGTTGCCACGGTGTTCGCCGGCCTGCGCGCCACCTGCGAATCGGTTGCCACCACGGGCCACGCCAGGCAGTTCGACGTGTTCGTGCTGTCCGACAGCTACAACCCCGAGACCGCCGCCGCCGAGCGCGCCGCCTGGGAAGACTTGCGCGCCGCACTGGCCGAAAGCCCGAACCAGCCGCAGGTCGAGGTGTACTACCGCCTGCGCACCCGCCGCACGCACCGCAAGGCCGGCAACGTCGCCGACTTCTGCCGCCGCTGGGGCAAGGACTACCGCTACATGGTCGTGCTCGACGCCGACTCCGTGATGAGCGGCGACTGCCTGGCCTCGATGGTCAAGCTGATGGAAGCCAACCCCACCGCCGGCATCATCCAGACCGCGACGCAGGCCATCGGCCACGTCACGCTGCACGCCCGCGCACAGCAGTTCGCTTCGCGCGTGACGGGTCGCCTGTTCACGCTGGGCATGCAGTTCTGGCAGCTCGGCGAGTCGCACTACTGGGGCCACAACGCGATCATCCGCGTCGAAGCCTTCATGAAGCATTGCGCGCTGGCCCCGATCAAGGGCACCGGCGGCATGTCGGGCGGCATCATGTCGCACGACTTCGTCGAAGCCGCGCTGATGCGCCGCGCCGGCTACCACGTGTGGCTGGTGTCCGACCTGGTCGGCAGCTACGAGCAGCAACCGCCGGACCTGCTGGCCGAGCTGCAACGCGACCGCCGCTGGTGCCAGGGCAACCTGCAGAACGCCCGCCTGATGGCCGAACCCGGCATCCACCCGGTGCACCGCGCGATGTTCGTGACCGGCACCATGGCGTATGTCTCGGCCCCGCTGTGGCTTGCGTTCCTGACGCTGGGCACCGCCCTCTGGCTGAGCGGCTCGAGCCTCGTGTCGAGCTGGAGCGTGCTGCCCGCCGAACTCGCCGGCCTCTGGCTCTGGACCCTGTGCCTGCTGTTCCTGCCGCGCGTGCTGGGCATCGCCGCCGTGCTGATGCGCGGCGAGCAACGCCAGTACGGCGGTGTGTGGGGCCTGGTGAAGAGCTCGGTGCTCGAAGCCGGCCTGGCCATCGTGCAAGCACCCGTTCGCATGCTGGCCCACTCGCTGTTCGTGCTCGTCGCCCTCACCGGCATCAAGCTCGACTGGAAGTCGCCCCCGCGTGAAGCCGCTGCCGTGCCGTGGAAGGTCGCTGCTACCCAGCTGGCCCCCATGACGCTGGTGATCGCCATGCTCGCCGTCGGCGTCGCCATGATCGACCCGAGCGCGCTGATCTGGCTCATGCCTGTCGGCCTGCCGCTGCTGCTGGCGATCCCGCTGACCGTGCTGACCAGCCAGATCGCGCTGGGCACCACGCTGCGCGACCGCGGCTTCCTGCTGATTCCCGAGGAATCGCGTTCGCCCGCCGTGCTGCGTCGTGCGTGGATGCATGCGCTGCGCCTGGCGCGCCCGGCACTGGCAACCGTCTGATGCGCTGAAGACACAGCGCCGATAAGAAGCCGACCTCAGGGTCGGCTTTTTTCATGGCGCGTGGTCAGTGTGGTGTCCCGCAAATAGCTGCGCAGATGAAATCGCGCAGCTATTTGCGGGACACCACACTAGAATCGCGCCTTCCTTTTTTATCCACCCACGGATCTCTTCGATCCCCTGGAGCGCCAAGTGCCCCGATTCGCCGTCATCACTCTCTGACGCCGACAACACCACTCGCTGGTCATGTCGGGCGCCAAGCTGCGTTCCCCCACTGACCAGACACGGCCCGCTCCGGCCGCCGAGTCGATCTCTCTCCAGCTTCGCTCCCGCACGTTGTCGGTTCTTCCTGATTTGCATCTGGAGACCAACGTGTTCCCTCTCTCTCCCCTTTCTCTTTCGTCGATCCCGCTGCTCAAGTACCCACGTACGGCGCACCTGGAAGGCTCGCGCCTGCAGGCCGGTGACACCGACGACGGCCAGACGCCGTTGTCTGCGCTGCACGGCCAGCAGGTGGTCATCGAGGAAAAACTCGATGGCGCCAACGCCGCCGTGTCGTTCACCTCGGCGGGCGAGCTGTTGCTGCAATCGCGCGGCCATTACCTGGCCGGCGGCGCGGGCGAACGGCAGTTCAACCTGTTCAAGCACTGGGCCGCGGCACATGAAGCCGCGCTGCTCGAACGACTCGAAGACCGCTACGTGATGTACGGCGAGTGGTGCTTTGCCAAGCACAGCTGCTGGTACGACCGGCTGCCGGCCTTCTTCCTCGAGTTCGACATCTACGACCGGCAGGCACAGTGCTTCCTGTCGACGCCCGCGCGGCATGCGCTGCTGGCCGGTGGCCCGGTGCTGTCGGTGCCCGTGCTGTACGAGGGCGAGATGCCGCGCAGCGCGAAGACATTGCGCGCGCTCGTGCGGCCCTCGCTCGCGCGCAGTGTCGACTGGAAGCCGGCCTTCGAGCAGGCAGTGGCGCACGAAGGCCAGCCGCTCGACCTGGTGCGGCAGCAGACCGACCTGTCCGACCTGGCCGAGGGCCTGTACCTCAAGACCGAATCGGACGGCGAGGTGACCGGCCGCTACAAGTGGGTGCGACCCGACTTCGTGCAGACCATCCTCGACTCGGGCTCGCACCACAGTCGCCGACCCGTGCTGCCGAACCAACTGGCGCCGGGTGTGGACCTCTACGCGCCGACACCGCAAGTGAGCTGGCAAGACCTGGGGCTGCGCACGCTGCGCGACCCAGCCGAGCTGGCACCAACTACAAGGAGGCCGCGATGACCTACGACGATTTGCGCGCACTCGTCCCGACGTCTTCACAGGACTACGACTGGGCGCAGTGCTGCGAACTGCTGCCGGCCCTGCTGCGCCTGGAAGAAACACCACAGGACCCGTACTACCACGCCGAAGGCAACGTCGGCATCCACACACGCATGGTGCTCGACGCGCTCCTGGCCGACGTGCACTACCAGCGCGCCGATGCCGACGGCCGCTTCGTGCTGTTCATGGCCTGCCTGCTGCACGACATCGCCAAGCCCGACACCACGGTGATCGACGAGGCCAGCGGCCGCATCGGCCAGCCGGGCCATTCGCGCCGCGGATCGGTCGACGTGCGCGTGCTGATGTGGAAGGCCCGCGTGCCGTTCGCGTTGCGCGAGGCTGTGTGCCGGATCATCGCCGTGCACCAGGTGCCGTTCCACGCCTTCGCCTCGCGCAAGGGCGTGCGGCCCGAATGGCTGGTGCACAAGCTCTCGTGGGAGCTGAGCCTGCCCGACCTGTGCTGCGTGGCGCGCTGCGACATGGTGGGACGCCACTATGAAAAGCGCGCCGACAGCCTGGCCGACATCGCGCTCTTCGAGCAACTGGCGCAGGAAGAAGGCTGCTGGGAAGGTCCACGAAAAATGGCCGATGCACACACGCGCCTGGCCTACTTCCGCGGCGCCGACACCAGCCCCGACTACCCGCTGTTCCAGACGCCGGGATCGCAGGTCACCGTGATGTGCGGCCTGCCCGCGAGCGGCAAGAACCACTGGGTGGCGCAGCACCGCAAGGGCTGGCCGGTCGTGTCGTTCGACGACGCGCGCGCTGAACTGGGCCTCAAGCACGGCGAGAACGATGGGCTCGCCGCGCACCACGCGGTCGACAAGGCGAAGGCATTGCTGCGCAAGCAGGAACGCTTCGTGTGGAACGCCACGCACCTGAGCCAGCAGATGCGCACCAAGACGCTCGACCTGCTCTGGGCGTACCACGCACAGACCGAGCTGGTGTACCTGGAGGTGCCGCATGCCGAGCTGATGCGCCGCAACCGCACGCGCGACACGACGCTGTCGAACGCCGGCATCGAGCGGATGCTGCACCGCTGGGAGCTGCCCGCGCCCGTCGAAGCGCACGCCACGGTCTACGACGTGCAAGCCTGAAAACGACAAAGCCCACCGGGGCATCCCCCGGCGGGCTCTGTCTGTCTCTATATATGTATGTGTGTACGGCTCAGAACGGCAGCTTGCCGCCGCCTCCGCCCATGCCGGGCATTCCGCCCATGCCCTTCATGCCGCCCATCTTCTTCATCATCTTCATGAGGCCGCCGCCCTTCATCTTCTTCATCATTCCCTGCATCTGCTCGAACTCGTTGAGCAGGCGGTTCACCTCCTGAACCTGCACGCCGGCGCCGGCCGCGATGCGGCGCTTGCGCGTGGCTTTCAGCAGCTCGGGCTTGCGGCGTTCCAGCGGCGTCATGCTCTGGATGATCCCTTCCTTGCGGCGGATGTCGCGCTCGGCACGCGTCATGTCGGCCTCGCTGGCCTTGGCGGCCATCTGCTGGGGCAGCTTGTCCATCAGGCTGGAGAGGCCGCCCATCTGCTTCATCTGCTGCAGCTGGCCAAGGAAGTCGTTCAGGTCGAAGCCCGCGCCGCTCTTGACCTTGGCCGCGAGCTTCTGCGCCGCTTCGACGTCGACGCCGGCCGTGACCTGCTCGACCAGCGCGACGATGTCGCCCATGCCCAGGATGCGGCCCGCATGGCGCTCGGCGTCGAACACCTCGAGGCCGTCGATCTTCTCGCTCGTGCCGGCGAACTTGATCGGCACGCCCGTGACCTGGCGCACCGACAGCGCCGCACCGCCGCGCGAATCGCCATCGGTCTTGGTCAGGATGATGCCGGTGAGGGGCAGCGCTTCCTTGAAGGCCTTGGCGGTGTTGATCGCGTCCTGGCCCTGCATGGCATCGACCACGAACAGGGTTTCGACCGGGTCGAGCGCCGCATGCAGCTGCTTGATTTCGGTCATGAGCACTTCGTCGATCGCCAGGCGGCCGGCCGTGTCGACCAGCAGCACGTCGAAGTAGTGGCGCTTGGCGTGGTCGAGCGCGGCGCGCGCGATGTCCAGCGGCTTCTGGTCGGGCGTGCTCGGGAACCACTCGGCGCCGGCCTGCTTGGTGACGGTCTTGAGCTGCTCGATGGCGGCGGGGCGGTACACGTCGCCCGACACGGTGAGCACCTTCTTCTTGCGCTTCTCGATCAGGTGCTTGGCGAGCTTGGCGGTGGTGGTGGTCTTGCCGGCGCCCTGCAGGCCGGCCATGAGGATCACCGCCGGCGGTTGCGCCGCGAGGTTGATGTCCGACACGCCCTCGCCCATGGTGGCGGCGAGTTCGCGGTTGACGATGCCGACCAGCGCCTGGCCCGGCTTGAGCGAGCCCAGCACTTCCTGGCCGAGCGCCTTCTCCTTCACGCGGGCGACGAAGTCGCGCACCACGGGCAGCGCCACGTCGGCCTCCAGCAGTGCCATGCGCACTTCGCGCAGCATGTCCTGCACGTTGCTTTCGGTGATGCGCGCCTGGCCGCTCATCGTCTTGACGAGGCGGGAGAACTTTTCGGTGAGGGCGGTGGCCATGAGCGGGATGCCTTGTCGCCCGCTGCGGCGGGCTATTGGAAAGTCGGAAAGTCGTGAACGGAATCGACGGCCTACGGCCCCTTCGCGAGACACCGAGGAACCGGCTTTGCCGGGCCTCTGGTGTCGCCCCCGGTGAGGGGGTTGGCGCTGCGACACGAAGTACGCAAGCCTGGGGGAGATAAACTGTACTGATGATTTTAGCGATCCCCTCCCCACTCGGCGTGGCGCTGGGCATCGCCACCGCGGCGGCCTACGGTTTTGCCGCTGCCGCCGGTGCGCGGCTCAGCCGCCAGACCACCCAATGGGCGCTCGGCATCGCATGGCTTCTGCATGCCGCGGTGCTCGGCCATGGGTTGGTCGGCGGCGACCCTCGCTTCGGTTTTGCGCCGGCGCTGTCGGTCACGGCGTGGCTGGTGCTCACGGTCTATGCGGTCGAAAGCCGCCTGTACCCGCAACTG
This sequence comes from Variovorax paradoxus, assembly GCF_009498455.1. Lineage (NCBI taxonomy): Bacteria > Pseudomonadati > Pseudomonadota > Betaproteobacteria > Burkholderiales > Comamonadaceae > Variovorax > Variovorax paradoxus. Next base: position 440,841 of record NZ_CP045644.1, read on the forward strand.
AAGGCACGCCGTGCGCTGGCCTGGCTGGGCGCGGCGGCCGTGCTGCTGGCGCTGCTGTTCCCCGGCACGCCGTTGCATGTCAGCGCCTCGCCCTGGCTGCCGCTGCACCTGGCGTTGGGCATCGCCTCGTATGGCCTGTTCGGCGCCGCCGTAGTGCACGCCTGGCTGATCACGCGGGCCGAAAAGCAGATCCGCCTTGCCAGTGCCGACGCACAGGCCGGCGTGCCGCTGCTCACATTGGAACGGCTCACCTTCCGCTTCGTCACGGCGGGCTTCGTGCTGCTGTCGGCCACGCTGCTGGCCGGCCTGCTGTTCAGCGAACAGCTCTACGGCGCCGCCGGCCGCGCCTGGAAGTGGGACCACAAGACCATCTTCTCGGTGCTCGCCTGGCTCAGCTTCGCGGTCCTGCTGACCGGGCGCGCGCGCTTCGGCTGGCGCGGACGCACCGCGCGGCGCGTGCTCTACGCGGGTGCGGCGCTGCTGCTGCTGGCCTACGTGGGCTCGCGCTTCGTGCTCGAAGTCGTGCTGACGCGCCTGCCCGCATGAAGTACCTGCTCGTCCTCGCGGTGGTGTGGGTCGCGATCTGGCTCTGGCGCAAGAACCGGCGCGAAGAGATGCGCGACGCGCAACAGGAACGCGCCAGGAAGGCGCAACAGCGCACGCCGGCCGTCGGCCCGCCGCAAGCCATGGTGCGCTGCGCCCATTGCGGACTGCACCTGCCCGCGGCCGACGCGCTCCCCGGGCCGGACGGCGCGGTGTACTGCAGCGCCGCGCACCGTCAGGCCGGCACCGCCTCATGAGTTCGTTGCGCCGGTCGCGCGGCGAGCCGGCCACCGACTGGGACGTGCTCGACCTGGGCGCCGGCGACAGCACCGCCCTGCTGCGGCTGTGGCGCGGCTTCATGGCGGCACGCTGTTTCGTGGCGCTGGTGCTGGTGCTGCTGCAGGGCGTGGCTTTCGCCATCGGACAGGCCGTGCAGCCGCTGCCGATCGTGCTGTCGGGCGGCTACCTCGTGCTGGCCTGGCTGGAGATGCGCTACGCGCACTTCGAACCGCCGATCCGCGGCTTCTCGACGCTGTGGCTGCTGACCATCGGCGTCGACCTGGGCATCTTCAGCGCCTTGCAGGTGCTGCAGGGCGGCAGCGTCAACTACACGCCGCTGTTCGCGCTGCCGGTCTTGATGAGCGCGGTGCTCGGCACCCTGCTCGTGGGCCTGGGCACCACCGCCACCGTGACGCTGCTGCTGCTGGCCGACGCCGGCTGGCACTGGCTGCAGCAACCCAACGACCCGTCAGCGCGCTTCGTGCAGGCCGCCCTCACCGGCACCGGCCTGTTCGTGGTGGCGCTGCTCGCGCACGAGCTGGCGCGCCGGCTGGCACGCGAAGAGGCGGTGGCGCAGCGCAGCCGCAGCCATGCGCAGATGCAGGCGCAGGTCAACGACCTCGTGATCGAAACGCTCAGCGAAGGCGTGCTCGTGATCGACGCCGAAGGACTGGTGCATGCGGTCAACCCGGCGGCCGACGCCATCCTCGGCCAGGGCCTGGCGCAACTGGCGCTGCCGTTCCCGCTGCACACCCAGCCGGCCTGGCATGCGCTGGCCGCGCTGGCGCGCCAGACCTTCGCGCGGCGCGCGCCGCAGACCGAAGAAATCCCGGTGGCGCAGGCACGCGGCGCGGCGCGCGAGGTGCGCGTGCGCACCCGGCTCACGCCCACCGACGACCGCCGGGCCGACAGCCTGTGCGTGATGTTCCTGCAGGACCTGCGCGAGCTCGAAGCCCGCATCCGCACCGAAAAGCTCGCCGCGATGGGCCGCATGTCGGCCGCGGTGGCGCATGAAATCCGCAACCCGCTGGCCGCCATCGCGCAGGCCAGCGCGCTGCTCAGCGAAGACCTGACCGACCCGGCGCACCGCAAGCTGACCGACATGGTGCAGCACAACGCGCAGCGCCTGGCGCGCATCGTGGACGACGTGCTCGACGTTTCTCGCGCGCGCCAGCAGCGCGTGCTGTCGCTGGGCGAACAGCTGGTGCTCGACCCGGCCGCGCAGATCCTGGCCGAGGAATGGGTGCGCCAGACGCAGCGCAAGGGCGTGCGCATCGCGCTCGACGCGCCGGGCAGCGAGGTGCGCTTCGAGGCCGAGCACCTGCGCCGCCTGCTGGTGAACCTGCTGGACAACGCGGCGCGCTACGCGAGCCAGCGCGACGGCGCGATCCAGGTCATCACCACGGTGCAGCGGGCCGGCGTGCAGCGCGCCGCGTTGCTGGTGTGGAGCGATGGTGCACCGCTGGAACCGGCGGTGCAGCGCCACCTGTTCGAACCCTTCTTCTCGTCCGAGAGCCGCTCCAGCGGCCTGGGCCTGTTCCTGTGCCGCGAGCTGTGCCGGCGCCACGGCGCGACCATCGGCTACGAACGGCGCGCGCTGGTGCCGGGCGGGCCCGAGGGCAATGAATTCTTCGTCAGCTTCGCACCGAGCGAAAACCGGCTGACACAATAGCGGCCGTGAGCTCCCTCCCGCCCTCCGCCGCCGCCTCGCGCCCTGCGCAGATCCTCGTCATCGACGACGAACCCGACCTGCGCACGCTCTACGAACTCACGTTGCTGCGTGAAGGCTACCGGGTGGAAGCCGCGGGCAGCGTGTCCGAAGCCTGGCAGCACCTCGAGGCCGGCCGCTTCGACGCCGTGATCACCGACATGCGGCTGCCCGACGGCGAAGGCATGGAGATCATCCACCGCATCCAGAAAGACCAGCGCAGCGAGCGCTGCGTGGTCATGACCGCCTACGGTTCGGCCGAGAACGCGGTCGAGGCGCTGAAGGCCGGCGCCTTCGACTACCTCACGAAGCCGGTCGACCTGAAGCAGTTCCGCGCGGTGGTGGCGTCGGCCGTGCAGGCCAACCGCGCCGCGGTGGTCGTGCCGCAGAAGCCCGCGCCGCAAGCCGCCGGCCGCAGCGGCGAACGCCCCGACGCGCTGGCCGTGACGCGCAGCGGCGCCACCGCGCTCGACCGGCTGGTCGGCGACTCCGACCCGATGCGCCTCGTGAAGTCGCGCATCGCCAAGGTGGCGCGCGGCATGGCGCCGGTGCTGGTGCGCGGCGAGTCGGGCACCGGCAAGGAGCTGGTCGCGCGCGCCGTGCACGGCTGCAGCCAGCGCAGCGACGGCCCCTTCGTCGCGGTGAACTGCGGCGCCATTCCCGAGAACCTGCTCGAGGCCGAATTCTTCGGCGCCAAGAAGGGCTCGTACACGGGCTCGTCGCAAGACCGCGACGGCTACTTCCAGGCGGCGCGCGACGGCACGCTGTTTCTCGACGAGATCGGCGACCTGCCATTGGCCATGCAGTCGAAGCTGCTGCGCGCCATTCAGGAACGCAGCGTGCGCGCCATCGGCTCGACGCAGGAAGACGCGGTCGACGTGCGCATCGTGAGCGCCACCCACAAAGATCTGCACGCCGAGGTGCTGGCCGGCCGCTTCCGGCAAGACCTGTTCTACCGCCTCAACGTGATCGAGATCGCGGTGCCCGCGCTGCGCGAGCGCCGCGAAGACCTGCCCGCCCTGTGTACCGCGCTGCTCGCGCGCATCGCGCAAGACGGCGGCCTGCCGGCGCCGCGCCTGTCCGACGCGCTGCTGCAGCGCCTGGCCCAGCACCCGCTCGACGGCAACGTGCGCGAACTCGAGAACCTGTTGCACCGCGCCGTGGCGCTGAACGACGGCGACGAGCTGCACATCGACCTCATGGGTGCGATGCCGGTGGCGCCTCGCACCGAATCGATCGTGCCGACCGAGGCGGCGACCGCCGCTGTTGCGGCGCCCGCACCGGCACCGGCCGTCGAGCCCAAGCCCGCACCGCCGCCGCTGCCTTCCGATCTGCAAGCCTGGCTCGACCAGCAGGAGCGCGAGATCCTCGTACGCGCGCTGCACGAAAGCGGCTTCAACCGCACGGCCGCCGCCGCGCGGCTGGGCATGAGCCTGCGCCAGATCCGTTACCGCATCGCGCGCCTGGGCATCTCCACGCCCAACGGCGACGACGGCGCCACCTCGCATGCCGACGACTGACGACCTCGTCACGACACCGACCGGCGACGACGGACTCTGGCGCGCCGGCTGGTACCGCTTCGCCAAGGCCCTGCCCTCACCCAACTTCGGCCCGCGCCCCGTCGGCGCGCAGACCGACCTGATCGTGCTGCACTCGATCAGCCTGCCGCCCGGCGAGTACGGCGGCGACGCGGTGCAGCAGCTCTTCACCAACCAGCTCGACTGGGACGCGCATCCGTACTTCCAGTCGATCCGCGGGCTCGAGGTGTCCTCGCATTTCTATGTGCGGCGCAACGGCGAGCTGTGGCAGTTCGTGAGCTGCGACGACCGCGCCTGGCATGCCGGCGTGTCGTCGTGGCGCGGACGCACCAACTGCAACGACGACTCCGTCGGCATCGAGCTCGAAGGCCTCGAGGGCGAGCACTTCGAAGAGGCGCAGTACGAAACGCTGGCCAGCCTCTGCGCCGCGCTCGCGCAGCACTGCGCCATCGCCCACATCGCCGGCCACGAGCACATCGCGCCCGGCCGCAAGCAGGACCCCGGCGCCGGTTTCGACTGGCGCGTGCTGCGCGAACAGCTCGGCTGGAGTCCACAAATGTTTCCCGAGCAGGTGGTGGCGCGCTAATTTTTTCAATCGCTCCGTGGCCCGCGATGCGCCGCTCTCGCAGCGCAGCAATCTCGTAAGCGCAGGCACGCGACGCAGCAACCATGCGGCCTGCAGGCCCAAATCGCCTTGCAAGCCGCGCCCCGCGTGGGTTGCGCCACCATGGTCCAGTATTCACGCGGCATCGCTGGCGATGCGCTGAGTGCGGAGCAATTTCCGCAGGGACCGCCCCAGAGAAAAACACTACCTGTAGTGGCTTGTAGGGCGCCGACACCCTAGATATAGTGTCTTCCCGTTCGGCAACAACGCCGACGCAAGGCCCGCGAGGCCTTGCCAACCAACAAGAATTGCACAACCGAGAGGAAGCGAATGCAAACTGCACTGAACACCCCGTCGACCCCCCGCGCCGTCCCCGCGACGCCGCAGCAGCAACAAGACACTGCGGGCTCGCCCACCGGTCAGAACCTCGCCCACTACCAGATCATTCGCCGCAACGGCGCCGTCGTTCCCTTCGAACCGAACAAGATCGCCATCGCCATGATGAAGGCCTTCCTGGCCGTGCATGGCACCCAGGGCGCGGCTTCGGCCAGCGTGCGCGAGACGGTCGACACGCTCACGCAAGGCGTGATCCGCGCCATGGTGCGTTCGCGTCCGGGCGGCGGCACCTTCCACATCGAAGACGTGCAGGACCAGGTCGAGCTCGGCCTGATGCGTGGCGGCCACCACGAAATCGCGCGTGCCTACGTGCTGTACCGCGAACGCCGCACGCAGGAGCGTTCGAAGCAGGGCGAGCAGGACGTGCCCGCCGCACCGGCGCTGCATGTGCTCGACAACGGCGAGCGCGTGGCGCTCGACCTGAACGAACTCAAGGGCCTGATCGAGTCGGCCTGCCAGGGCCTGGGCGACAGCATCACCGCGGCCCCCATCGTCGCCGAGACGATGCGCAACCTGTACGACGGCGTGCCGCTGGACGAGGTCTACAAGGCCTCCATCCTGGCCGCCCGCACGCTGATCGAGAAGGACCCCGACTACACCTTCGCCACCGCGCGCCTGCTGCTGCACACGATCTTCAAGGAGATCATCGGCCGCGAAGTGATGCCGGTCGAGCGCGCCACCGCCTACGCCGATTACTTCCCGCAGTTCATCAAGAAGGGCGTCGAGAACGAGCTGCTCGACGAGAAGCTGCTGCAGTACGACCTGCCCCGCCTGGGCGCCGCCCTGAAGGCCGAGCGCGACAACCAGTTCGACTACCTCGGCCTGCAGACGCTGTACGACCGCTACTTCCTGCACGTGCGCAAGACCCGCATCGAGCTGCCGCAGGCCTTCTTCATGCGCGTGGCCATGGGCCTGTCGCTTGGCGAAATCGACCGCGAAGCCCGCGCCATCGAGTTCTACGAAGTGCTGTCGTCGTTCGACTTCATGTCGAGCACGCCCACCCTCTTCAACGCCGGCACGCTGCGCTCGCAGCTCTCGAGCTGCTACCTGACCACCGTGCCCGACGACCTGGACGGCATCTACGAGTCGATCAAGGAAAACGCGCTGCTGTCGAAGTTCGCCGGCGGCCTGGGCAACGACTGGACCCGCGTGCGCGCGCTGGGCAGCCACATCAAGGGCACCAACGGCGAATCGCAAGGCGTCGTGCCGTTCCTGAAGGTGGTGAACGACACGGCCGTGGCCGTGAACCAGGGCGGCAAGCGCAAGGGCGCCGTCTGCACCTACCTGGAAACCTGGCACCTCGACATCGAGGAGTTCCTGGAGCTGCGCAAGAACACCGGCGACGACCGCCGCCGCACGCACGACATGAACACCGCCAACTGGATCCCCGACCTCTTCATGCGCCGCGTGATGGAAAAGGGCACCTGGACGCTGTTCTCGCCTTCCAACGTGCCTGACCTGCACGACCTGTTCGGCGCCGACTTCGAGAAGGCCTACGTCGCCTACGAAGAAAAGGCCGCCCGCGGCGAGATCAAGCCCGCGCGCACGCTCCAGGCGTCGGACCTGTGGCGCAAGATGCTCACGATGCTGTTCGAGACCGGCCATCCCTGGATCACGTTCAAGGATGCCTGCAACGTGCGCTCGCCGCAGCAGCACGCCGGTGTCGTGCACTCGTCGAACCTGTGCACCGAGATCACGCTGAACACCAGCGACACCGAAACCGCCGTGTGCAACCTGGGCTCGGTGAACCTGCTGCAGCATCTGAAGGACGGCAAGGTCGACCAGGAAAAGCTGAAGAAGACGATCTCCACGGCGATGCGCATGCTCGACAACGTGATCGACATCAACTACTACGCCGTGAAGAAGGCGCGCGACTCCAACCTGCGCCACCGTCCGGTCGGCCTGGGCCTCATGGGCTTCCAGGACGCGCTGTACGAACTGCGCATTCCCTACGCTTCGCAGGAAGCCGTGCAGTTCGCCGACGAGTCGATGGAAGCCATCTGCTACCACGCCTACTGGGCCTCGACCGAGCTGGCCAAGGAACGCGGCAAATACTCGAGCTACAAGGGCTCGCTGTGGGACAAGGGCATCCTGCCGATCGACTCGCTCGACCTGCTCGAGAAGGCCCGCGGCGGCTACGTCGAAGTGGACCGTTCGGCCACCCTCGACTGGGACACGCTGCGCGCCAAGATCAAGGCCGACGGCATGCGCAATTCGAACTGCGTGGCGATCGCCCCGACCGCGACCATCTCGAACATCATCGGCGTGGATGCTTCCATCGAACCCTGCTTCGGCAACCTGTCGGTCAAGTCGAACCTGTCGGGCGAGTTCACCGTCATCAACCACTACCTGGTGCGCGACCTGAAGCGCCTGGGCCTGTGGGACGACGTGATGGTCATGGACCTGAAGCACTTCGACGGTTCGCTGCGTCCCATCGACCGCGTGCCGCAGGACGTGAAGGCGCTGTACGCCACCGCGTTCGAAGTGGAAACCACATGGCTGGTGGAAGCCGCCGCACGTCGCCAGAAGTGGATCGACCAGGCGCAGTCGCTGAACATCTACATGGCCGGCGCCTCGGGCAAGAAGCTCGACGACACCTACAAGCTCGCGTGGCTGCGCGGCCTGAAGACCACGTACTACCTGCGCACGCAGAGCGCGACGCACGCTGAAAAGTCGACGGTGCAATCGGGCCGTCTCAACGCGGTGTCGTCGGGCAACGACGCACCCTCGGGCATGAGTGCACTCGAAGCCGCCGCTGCTGCAGCGAAGGCACAGATGAGCGCGATGCCCGCCACCGACATCGCGTTCTGCGGTGTCGACGATCCGACCTGCGAAGCCTGCCAGTGATGTGCAAGTGAAGCGTCATTGAAAAAAGACGCTTCGATCGATCAGCGAGGTGCTCGCAAAAGCGAAAGCGAAAAGCGCGCGACGTTCAATCAATCAAGGCATTGACTGACGTCGCGCGATGCATGCGAGCAACATAACAACCCCATAAATGGCGCACGATGTGAACGAGCACTTTGCAACTCACATCGTTGCTCCGATAATTGCGCATTGGATTTTTCTATGTTGACCTGGGACGAAGAAGTCAAGCCCTCCTTACCAAAGGATATGCAACAAGGATTGCAGCAGCACCACGCATCGACCAGCGGTTCTTCCGCAGGTCGCGCGGTCGCCGCTCCGACTTCGTCGCTTGCACAACCCGCCACTGCCACCGCACCGGTGGCCGCCGCTGCAGGCCAGCGCGTCAAGGCTTCCGACAAGCGCATCATCAACGGCCAGACCGACGTCAACCAGCTGGTGCCGTTCAAGTACAAGTGGGCCTGGGAAAAGTACCTCGCCACCTGCGCCAACCACTGGATGCCGCAGGAAGTGAACATGACGCGCGACATCGCGTTGTGGAAAGACCCGAACGGCCTGACCGAAGACGAACGCCGCATCGTCAAGCGCAACCTCGGCTTCTTCGTGACCGCCGACTCGCTGGCCGCCAACAACATCGTGCTGGGCACCTACCGCCACATCACGGCCCCCGAGTGCCGCCAGTTCCTGCTGCGCCAGGCCTTCGAGGAAGCGATCCACACGCACGCGTACCAGTACATCGTCGAGTCGCTCGGCCTGGACGAAAGCGAGATCTTCAACGCCTACAACGAAGTGCAGTCGATCCGCGAGAAGGACCAGTTCCTGCTCCCGTTCATCGACGCCATCAGCGACCCGCTCTTCAAGACCGGCACGCACGAGACCGACCAGACGCTGCTCAAGTCGCTCATCGTGTTCGCCTGCCTGATGGAAGGCCTCTTCTTCTACGTCGGCTTCACGCAGATCCTTGCGCTGGGCCGCCAGAACAAGATGACCGGCGCCGCCGAGCAGTACCAGTACATCCTGCGCGACGAGTCGATGCACTGCAATTTCGGCATCGACCTGATCAACCAGCTCAAGCTCGAGAATCCCGGCCTGTGGACTGCAGAGTTCAAGGCCGAGATCAAGGACCTCTTCATGAAGGCCGTCGAGCTCGAATACAAATACGCCGAAGACACCATGCCGCGCGGCGTGCTCGGCATGAACGCCTCCATGTTCAAGGGCTACCTGCGCTACATCGCCAACCGGCGCGCGCAGCAGATCGGCCTCGAAACGCTCTTCCCGAACGAGGAAAACCCGTTCCCCTGGATGAGCGAAATGATTGACCTGAAGAAAGAGCGCAACTTTTTCGAAACCCGCGTGATCGAGTACCAGTCGGGTGGTGCGCTCTCCTGGGATTGAATTTTTCGATACACAACAATTCATGAATTCAAGAATTGCCCTTGCCACCGACTGCGCCACAGAGCGCGGCATGGACGAGGGCTCAGGTGTTCATGGTGCTGGAGCTCAGATTCCAACGCCATGAATCACTTCACGCTCCCAACGCGCGTGGAGTGCTTCAATAGGTTGATTTTTTCAACTTGATCAAGGAGAAATAGAAATGGCAACTGCAAAGAAAGCGCCGACCAAGAAGGTCGCTGCAAAGAAGGCTCCGGCAAAGAAGGCTGTCGCCGCGAAGAAGGCTCCGGCAAAGAAGGTCGCTGCCAAGAAGGCTCCGGCTAAGAAGGCTGTCGCCAAGAAGGTCGTAGCGAAGAAGGCTCCGGCAAAGAAGGTCGCGGCCAAGAAGGTTGCTGCCAAGAAGGTCGTAGCGAAGAAGGCTGCACCGGCGAAGAAGGCCGCTGCCAAGAAGGCTCCGGCAAAGAAGGCCGCCGCCAAGAAGGCGCCAGCCAAGAAGGCCGTAGCGAAGAAGGCGCCTGCCAAGAAGGCTGCTGCCAAGAAGGCCCCTGCGAAGAAGGCTGCCGCCAAGAAGGCTCCTGCCAAAAAGGCAGCCGCCAAGAAAGCCGCGAAAAAGCCCGCTGCCAAGCCTGCCGCTGCTGCCAAGAAGCCTGCTGCCAAGAAGGCCGCCGCGCCTGCGAAGGCTGCCGTAGCGCCTGCCCCTGCGGCGCAAACGACGCTGAATCCCCAGGCGGCTTGGCCGTTTCCGACGGCCAGCAAGCCCTGAGTGAATTCTCAGCGGCCCTGAAAGGCACAAAGCCCGGCACCGCAAGGTGCCGGGCTTTTTTCATGGGCGCCGCTATTTGCCGCATCGCCGAAGCAATGCAGGCACGTCAGCGAATCACAGGTCGAGCGTGGCGCGATCGATCTGGTAGTTCTGCGGTCCGCGTTGCGCAATCTTGAGCGCGCCGATGCGATTGCCGAGCGCTGCGCAGCGCGCCAGCGGCCATTCCTTTTCCAGGCCGTACAGCAGGCCGCCGCGCCATGCGTCGCCGCAACCCGTGGGCTCGATCACCGCTGTGGGCGTCACGCCGGGCACGTGCTCGCGTTCACCCTTCGTCCACACCTCACAGCCCTCAGCAGCCAGGGTGACCACGAGACCGCGCACGCGCTGCGAGATCTCGGCCAGGCTCCAGCCGGTGCGCTGCGACAGCATCTTGCCTTCGTAGTCGTTGACCACAACCCAGCTCGCGAGCTCGATGAAGTGACGCAGCGCGTCGCCGTCGAACATCGGAAGGCCCTGGCCCGGATCGAACACGAAGGGAATGCCGGCGGCGGCGAATTGCTCGGCGTGCTGCAGCATCGCGTCGCGGCCATCGGGCGCGATGATGCCGAGCTTGATGTCTTCGCGCGCCACCACCTTCGTGACGTGCGCCTGCTGCATCGCGCCGGGGTGGAACGCCGTGATCTGGTTGTTGTCCGTGTCGTTCATGATCATCGCCTGCGCGGTGAAGGTGTCGTCGAGCTGACGCACGAACTCCGTGCTGATGCCCAGCGTGCGCATGCGCTCGGCGTAGTCGGCGCCGTCGCTGCCCAGCGTGGCCATCGGCAGTGCCGTGCCGCCGAGTGCATTGAGGCTGTAGGCGATGTTGCCGGCGCAGCCGCCGAAGTCACGACGCAGGCCCGGCACCAGGAACGACACATTCAGGATGTGCAGCTGGTCCGGAAGGATCTGGTCGGCGAACCGGCCCTCGAAAGTCATGATGGTGTCGAACGCGAGGGAACCGCAAATCACTGCTGCCATGGGTGGACCGTAGGTTGGATGAAAAAGGGAACGAACGGCGCGCGTGTCGGCGCTCCGCTCAGGGATAGAAAGCTTCGACGCGGTAGCCCGCGATCGGCGGCAACGCCGCTGCTTCGCTGGCCGACAGGGTCAGCGGCAGCGAGGCCGCACGGTCGGCACGCGCGGCCAGCACGCCGGGCGCGCCGTAGTCGGTCGGTGTCAGCACGCGCCGCACGACAGCCTGCTCCTGCGAGTCGAGCAGCGACAGTTCGATGGCCGGCATGGCGAGCGGCACGGTCGCCGCATTGCGCAAGGTGAAGCTCAGCCGGTAGTCGTTGCCGCCGCTCTTCTCGCGCGCGAAGGCCGCGCCTTCGATCACGATGTCGCCAATCTGGCGCAGTGGCGCGAGCTCGCAGCCGGTGTACTGGCACAGCGCCGACAGGGCCGGCCGCAGGTTCGGCTGACGCGCCACGATGCCGTCGCGTTCATGGCGAACCACCTGCACGATGAGGATCAACGCCGCGAGCACGGCCAACACCGCGATCAGGCGACGCGTGCCCTTGCGTTGCCAGAAGCCGAGAGACTTTTCGACCGGCTCCTCTTCTTCGGCGAAGGGATGGTCCTCGGGCGCCTCGAAGGTTGCGGAGAGCGAGAAGTCGGGCTCGCCTTCGGCACGGATGCCGGGGCCGGGCAGCGGCGCGACCGCCGCTTCGTGCTGTTGCGCATCGCGGGCCTTGGCGTTCGCGATCTTGGCCGACTTGGCGCGCGCGCGGCGCAGCGCCTTCTGGATCAGGAGCTGGTCGTGGTCTTTTTCTTCCTGCTCACGCTCTCCAGCCGCGCCGTCGTCGTCCTCACCGGTCGCTGCGACCAGCCCGCGCAGCGCGGAACTGCGCGGCAGGTTGGGCAAGGGCGGCGCAGGCGACGGCGACGCGGGCGGCGGTGCGCCGAGGTTCAGGTCGATGTTCGGAAACGGCGGCAGCGAACTCGCGGGCGGACGCCATGCGGGTTCTCGGGTGTCAAGATCGGACCAGGGCTCGTCTGCAGAAAGTCCGTGCGCGGGCAGCGTCAGCGAGAAAGGCAGGGGCGGCGCGGCCGGCGCCGCGGCAGCGGTCGACAGGCCCGCCTCGTCGTGAGGCGCAGGCGTTGGCGCTTGCGGCTCGGACTCGTCGTCGAGAAAGTCTGCTTCCTCGACTGCTGCTGGCACCGCCGTCAGGTCGATGCGCGCATCCTCGAAAGACGCCACCAGTGCGGCCATAGAAGCCATCGGCGAAGAGGCCGGTGCGGGTGCCGGCGCCGCAGGCGCGGACGCAGCACCATCGGGCGCATCCTGCAGGTCGAGCGTGGCATCGAACACATGGCTGCAACGGCCGCAGCGCACCCAACCGTCCGAGATGCGAAGCTGGTCGCGCACCACCTTGAAGGTGGTGGTGCAGGCGGGGCAACGCGTGACGAGGCTCATGACGGGGCGATTGTAGGGTTGGGCCCTCGCCACTCAGGCAGGCGCCCGGGGCGCCCGCAGCGCGAGCGCCCGGCCGCGCGCTTCAGCAGCGCGCGGTCATGAGGATCCAGCCGTCCTCGGTGTCGCTGACTTCGAGCGCGGCGTAGGGCGCATAGGCTGCCTTCAGCTCGTCGGCCTGGCGCTCGAGGATGCCGGCCAGCACCAGCGAACCGCCGGCGGCCACGTGGCTGCGCAGCAGCGGCGCCAGCACCTTGAGCGGCGTCGCGAGGATGTTGGCGAGCACCGTCTGGTACTCGCCCTTGGCCGCTTCAGGCAGGCCGGCGTTCAGTTGCACGCTGTTGGCTTCGGCGTTGAGGCGGGTCGAGGAGACCGCGGCCTCGTCGATGTCGACGGCGTCGATGGTGCGCGCGCCGAACTTCGCTGCACCGATGGCCAGGATGCCGGAGCCGCAGCCGTAGTCGAGCACGCGCTGGTCGGCAAAAGCGCCCTCGCCTTGCGTCGCGATCCAGCGCAGGCACATGCGCGTGGTCGGGTGCGTGCCGGTGCCGAAGGCCAGGCCCGGGTCGAGCCGGATCACCTGCCTGGCTTGTGCCGGTGGCTCGTGCCAGGTGGGCACGATCCAGAACTCGGGCGTGATCTCGACCGGCGCGAACTGCGATTGCGTGAGCCGCACCCAGTCCTGATCGGGCACCGACGCCACGCCGAGCACCGCACAACCGCCGAAGAGGTCCTGCAGCGCGAGCACCGAGGCGGCCTCGTTGGCAGCAGCTTCATCGGGGAACAGCGCGATCACGCGCGAACGCTGCCAACCCTCCTTGGGCGGCGGCATGCCGGGCTCGCCGAACAGGGCCTGCTCGGCATCGGTCTGCGCGTCGGCGTCTTCGACCGACACGCTCAGCGCATCGAGTGCGTCGAGCGCGTCGCCGAGCCATTCGACCCGGTCTTCCGGCGCCATCAGGCGGAGTTCAAACATACAGGGCGTTTTCGCGCGTGGACTCAGCGCTTGTGCGCTGCGAGCCACTCTTCGAGGTAATGGATGTTCGTGCCGCCGCTCATGAACTTGGCGTCGACCATCAGCTCGCGGTGCAGCGGCATGTTGGTCTGGATGCCTTCGATCACGGTCTCGTTCAGGGCCGTGCGCATGCGCGCCATGGCCTGTTCGCGCGTGTCGCCGTACACGATGATCTTGCCGATCATCGAGTCGTAGTTCGGGGGCACGAAGTAGTTGGTGTACACGTGCGAGTCGACGCGAACGCCCGGGCCGCCCGGCGGGTGCCACATGGTGATGCGGCCCGGCGACGGTGTGAACTTCCACGGGTCTTCGGCGTTGATGCGCACTTCGATGGCGTGGCCGCGCATCTCGATCTGGCGCTGCGTGAACGGCAGCTTCTCGCCCGCGGCGACCATGATCTGCGTCTTCACGATGTCGATGCCGGTGGTGAACTCCGTCACCGGATGCTCCACCTGCACGCGCGTGTTCATCTCGATGAAGTAGAACTCGCCGTTTTCGTACAGGAACTCGAAGGTGCCGGCGCCGCGGTAGCCGATCTTCTTGCAGGCGGCTGCACAGCGCTCGCCGATCTTCTCGATCAGCTTGCGCGGAATGCCGGGGGCCGGCGATTCCTCGATCACCTTCTGGTGGCGGCGCTGCATGGAGCAGTCGCGCTCGCCCAGGTAGACGGCGTTCTTGTGCTTGTCCGCGAGGATCTGGATTTCGATGTGGCGCGGGTTCTGGAGAAACTTCTCCATGTACACGGCCGGATTGTTGAAGGCCGCGCCGGCTTCCGCCTTGGTCATCTGGATCGCGTTGACCAGCGCCGCCTCGGTGTGCACCACGCGCATGCCGCGACCACCGCCGCCGCCTGCCGCCTTGATGATGACCGGGTAGCCGATCGCGCGGGCGATGCGCTTGTTGGTGGCGGCGTCGTCGGACAGTTCGCCTTCCGAGCCGGGCACGCAAGGCACGCCGGCCTTGATCATGGCCTGCTTGGCCGAGACCTTGTCACCCATCGTGCGGATGTTGTCGGGCGTCGGGCCGATGAACTGGAAGCCGCTTTGCTCCACGCGTTCGGCGAAATTGGCGTTCTCGCTGAGGAAACCGTAGCCGGGGTGAATGGCTTCGGCGTCCGTCACCTCGGCGGCCGAGATGATGGCCGGCATGTTGAGGTAGCTCAGGCCTGACGGCGCGGGGCCGATGCAGACGGCTTCCTGTGCCAGCTTGACGTACTTGGCGTCGCGATCAGCCTCGGAATAGACCATCACGGCCTTGATGCCCATCTCGCTGCAGGCACGCTGGATCCGAAGGGCAATCTCGCCGCGATTGGCGACCAGAATCTTCTTGAACATGCTTACTCGATGATGAACAGCGGCTGGCCGTATTCGACCGCCTGGCCGTTTTCGCCGAGGATCTGCGTGACCGTGCCGGACTTGTCGGCCTCGATTTCGTTGAGGATCTTCATCGCCTCGATGATGCAGACCGTGTCGCCCTCGTTCACCTTGCTGCCGACTTCGACGAAGGCCGCAGCACCGGGGCTGGACGAACGGTAGAAGGTGCCGACCATCGGCGACTTCACGGCATGGCCGCTCGGGGCGGCTTCGACGGCGGGGGCCGCGGCGGCCGGGGCGGCAGCACCAGCCACGGGCGCTGCAACAGCGGGCGCGGCGGCCAGGGTCTGCACGTACTGCACGGGGGCGGCACCGCCACCCTTGACGATGCGGACCTTGCCTTCGGTTTCGGTGATTTCCAGTTCGGAAATATTCGATTCGGACACCAGATCGATCAGTGTCTTGAGTTTGCGCAGATCCATGGGACTCCAGTGCCAGCTTTGCCGGTCTTTAGGAAAGAACTTGACCGAAAACCGTCGATTTTCGGCGTTTGGCGTCTAACGCCAGCTTGTGTATTTAAATTCTAACCGTGAACAAGTTGGCGTCGCCAAGCGTCCAGGTCGGTGGTTTCAAGCTTGCCCATTTTACGAGCCAGTACCGAACCGTCGCCGTGGAGTACCAAGGTGAACGGCAGGCCGCCCCCAGTGTTACCCAGATTCTTGACCAGTTCCATGCCCTGCAACCCGGCCAATGCGGTCGGGTAAGTGACGGGCGTGCGCTGCAGGAACTTGCGCACGGCACTCGGTTGATCAATGGCCAAGCCTACAACTTGCCAGCCGTTGGCACCATGTTCACGGAAAAAGGCGTCGATCATCGGCATTTCTTCGACGCAGGGTGGGCACCACGTGGCCCAGAAGTTGAGCAGCACGGGCTTGCCGCGCAGGCTCGTCAGGGCCAGCTCGCCGCCTTCGGGGCGCTCGAAACGCTGGTCCCAGAACATGGCCGCATCGAGCTTTTCGCCGCCTTTGGCCGCCACGCCGCTGTCATTGCGCTCCCGCCACCAGGCGCCGGCCACGCCGGCCGCGGCAGCGACTGCCGCCACGCCGGCATACAGCATGCCGCGTCGTGTGGGCGTTGAAGTCATTCACTGGTCCTTTTCTTGTTCAATGCGTCGGCGCAGCGCGTTCAGGTCGCCGCGCGGCGCTCGCCCCTGGGCGTCGGGCTTGAGGGCGCCGCGCAGGTCATCGAGGTCGTACACCAGCAGGTGCACCCCGATTTCCTCGCCCAGCGCCCGGCTCGGCGCGTGGACGCTGAGGGCTTCGACCTGCTCGCCATGGAAGCCGGTCACCATGCGCGGCTCGTAGTCCACGTGGTGATCGATCAGGGCGATTTCGGCCGACTTGGAATCATCGCAGAACAATTGAATATAAATGTCTGACAAACGTGTGGCCGTGCCGTGCCAGACGGCGCCGCCGACATGCGGCCGGAACACGGCCATGCGCTCCATCCATTCGAGCGCGAGCAGACGCAGCGCGTGCAGTTCCTGGGGCTGGGTGTCGGCGCAGAAGAGCGCGATGTAGTCGCGCACCTCGGCCTCGACCTCGTCATTGTTGGGCAGCGCGGTGCGCGTCGGAAGGCCGAGTTCGCGCAGCGCCCGACGCTTGGCCGGGCCGTACTCGAGCCCCTCCTCGACGACGAGTCGGGCGGCAACGGCTGCGATTTCACGCTTGGACGTGTCCATCGGGGCATTTTGCCCGCTGCGGACGCCCCTCACATGAACATCAGTACGGCGCCCGGGGCGAAGCGGCCGGGGCACCCTCAGCGCCTCCCTAGAATTGGCCGATGCACATTCATATTCTGGGTATCTGCGGCACGTTCATGGGCGGTGTGGCCGCTCTCGCACGCGAAGCAGGCCACCGGGTCACGGGCTGCGACGCCGGCGTGTACCCCCCGATGAGCGACCAGTTGCGCGCGCTCGGCATCGACCTGATCGAAGGCTTCGGCGCCGACCAGCTGGCCCTCGCCCCCGACATGTTCGTGGTCGGCAACGTGGTCTCGCGGGCCCCGCTGCCCGACGGCAGCCCCAAGTTCCCGCTGATGGAAGCCATCCTCGACGCCGGCAAGCCCTACACCAGCGGCCCGCAGTGGCTGGCCGAGCACGTGCTGCAGGGCCGGCATGTGCTGGCCGTGGCCGGCACGCACGGCAAGACGACCACCACCTCGATGCTGGCCTGGGTGCTCGAACAAGGCGGCAAGGCGCCCGGCTTCCTGGTCGGCGGCGTGCCGCTCGACTTCGGCGTGTCGGCCCGCCTCGGGGACGGCCCGGCTTTCGTGATCGAGGCCGACGAGTACGACACCGCCTTCTTCGACAAGCGCAGCAAGTTCGTTCATTACCGGCCGCGCACCGCGGTGCTGAACAACCTGGAGTTCGATCACGCCGACATCTTTGACGATCTGGCTGCCATCGAACGCCAGTTCCATCACCTCGTGCGCACCGTGCCCGGCACCGGGCGCCTGGTGGTAAACGCCACCGAAGAAAGCCTGCAGCGCGTGCTGGCCCAGGGCTGCTGGAGCGAACTCGCCCGCTTCGGGGACGGCGGTCCGGCCACGGAGTGGCAAGCGCGCGGCACGCACGACGCCTTCGACGTGCTGCACCGCGGCGAAGTGGTCGGCCGGGTCGAGTGGGCACTCTCGGGCCTGCACAACCAGATGAACGCGCTGGCCGCCATCGCGGCCGCCGACCACGTGGGCGTGCCGCCGGCCGAGGCCGCCCGCGCGCTCGGGCGCTTTCGCAACGTGCGCCGCCGCATGGAGTTGCGCGGCACGGTCGAGGGCAAGAACGGCGCGATCACCGTGTACGACGACTTCGCGCACCACCCCACCGCGATCCGCACCACGCTCGACGGGCTGCGCAAGAAGCTCGATGACGCGGGCAAGCAAAGTGAGCGCATCCTCGCCGCCTTCGAGCCGCGCAGCAACACGATGAAGCTGGGCGTGATGGCCGCGCAACTGCCCTGGAGCCTGGCATCGGCCGACCTGTCGTTCTGCCACACGGCCGGCCTCGACTGGGACGCCGCCGCCGCGCTGGCGCCGATGGGCGCACGCGCTCAGGTCGCCGGCGCCATCGAGCCGCTGGTGCAGCAGGTCGTGGCCGCGGCGCGGCCGGGCGATCACATCGTCTGCATGAGCAACGGCGGCTTCGGCGGCGTGCACGAGAAACTGCTGGACGCCCTGCGCGCCGCCCACGGGTCATGAGCGGCATGCGCGCGCGTGAACTGATCGACACCCTGAAGCTCCAGCCCCACCCCGAGGGCGGCTGGTACAGCGAGGTGTTCCGGTCGGCCGCGCGCGTGACGCCCACCAATGGCCGCGCGCCCCGCAGCGCGCTGACCAGCATCTATTTCCTGCTCGAAGCGCACCAGCATTCGCGCTGGCACCGGGTGCTGTCCGATGAAGTCTGGGTGCATCTGGAAGGCGTGCCGCTGGCGCTGTGGACCTGCGACGCGACGATGCGGACTGCGCCGGCCCACGTGAAGCTGGGCCCTGTCGATATCCACGGCACCCGGCCGCAGCACGTGGTGCCCGCCGGCCAGTGGCAGGCCGCGCGCCCGATCCAGGGCCACGCGGCCGGCGACTACACGCTGGTCGCCTGCATGGTCGGGCCGGGCTTCGACTTCGCGGACTTCTCGCTGGTGCCGCAGGGCAGCGACGAGGCGGCGTCGATGCGGCACCACTGGCCCGACCTGGCCCACATGCTCTAACTAACTACGCTTCAGCCCCGGCGCTGCTTGACGGCTTGAGACAAGGTCTCGAGCACCTGCACCGAATCGTCCCAGCCGATGCACGCATCGGTGATGCTCTTGCCGTACTCGAGGCCCGACAGCTGGTCCTTGCCCGGCGTGAACTTCTGGGCGCCCGCCTGCAGGTGGCTTTCGATCATCACGCCGAACACGCGCTTGGAGCCACCGGCGATCTGGTCGGCGATGTCCTTGGCCACGTCGATCTGCTTCTGGTGCTGCTTGGAGCTGTTGGCGTGGCTGCAGTCGACCATGAGCGTGGGCGGCAGCTTGGCGGCCTCGAGATCCTTGCACGCGGCTTCGACGCTGGCGGCGTCGTAGTTCGGCGTCTTGCCGCCGCGCAGGATCACGTGGCAGTCGCGGTTGCCGTTGGTCTGCACGATCGCGACCTGGCCGTTCTTGTGCACCGACAGGAAGTGGTGGCCGCGCGCCGCCGCCTGAATGGCGTCGGTGGCGATGCGGATGTTGCCGTCGGTGCCGTTCTTGAAGCCGATGGGCGCCGACAGGCCTGAGGCCAGTTCGCGGTGCACCTGGCTTTCGGTGGTGCGCGCACCGATGGCGCCCCAGGCGATCAGGTCACCGATGTACTGCGGCGAGATCACGTCGAGGAACTCGCTGCCCGCCGGCAGGCCCAGGCGGTTGATGTCGATCAGCAGCTGGCGCGCAATGCGCAGGCCTTCGTCGATGCGATAGCTCTCGTCCAGGTACGGGTCGTTGATGAGCCCCTTCCAGCCGACCGTGGTGCGCGGCTTTTCGAAGTACACGCGCATCACGATTTCCAGCGTGCCGGCGTACTTGTCGCGCTCGGCCTTGAGGCGGCGGGCGTACTCGAGGGCCGCGGCCGGGTCGTGGATCGAACACGGGCCCATGATCACCAGCAGCCGGTCGTCCTTGCCGGCCATGATGTTGTGGATGCCCCGGCGGGTGCCGGTGATCAGCGTTTCGATCGGCGTGCCGCGGATCGGGAAGAAGCGGATCAGATGTTCGGGAGGGGGGAGCACGTTGATGTCCTTGATGCGTTCGTCGTCGGTCTTGCTGGTTTTTTCGACGCTCGCATACCAGCTGTCGCCGGTGGGAGGGGTGTTCGTGCTCATCATTTCTTCCTTGTTGGTGTGAATGAAAAATCGTCAGGGCATAAAAAAACCGCCGGGGGCTGGAAGCCACCGGCGGTTCTGGGAGGGTGTTCGTTTGCTTTACGCGCTCGCCTCTCGTCCGCCGGAAACCGGGAACCAAAAGTAGGCAAAAAAGTAAGCGCGGAGGGCGGACATGTGGGCGGAATGTAGCACGGAAAATAAAAAACCCGGCCGCGTGGCCAGGTCGGTGTTGTTTTTACCGGTAGCCCGATTCGTTGGCGTTGTGAATGATCCAGATCAGGTTGCCGCTGCTGAAATCGCCCATGCCGCCGCCTGCGAAGATCAGGCGGCCCTGGCCCTTGTAGGTCATCTCGAAACGGTGGCGATCGCTGCCGAAATAGAACGGAATCCAGGCCTTGCCCGTCATGTAGGCGCCCTGGTCGGTGGGCGGGCCGGCGATGTCGGTGACCTGCTTGGTGCTCATGCCGATCTGCAGGCGCGTGAACTTGCTGTTGCGCGCCGGGTTGCCGGTGATCTCGCCTTCGTAGCCGTTCAGGCCCTTGACGGTGCGGCCGCTACCTGCCTCGACCTTGGACGAGTCGACCACGTTGCCACGGGCGTCCAGGCCGGCCTTCGAACCGCTGGGCGCCGCGGGCGCCGCAGCAGCGGGTGCCGGTGCCGCGGCAGGCTGGCTGCCCGAACTGCCGCGCGATGCGCAACCGGCGGTGGCCAGCGCCACCACGGCGGTCACGGCCCACAGCACGGCGGGCGAATTGATCCTGCTTCCCATTGAAATGCTCCTTGATTCGTCGTTCGCAAAAAAGGAGCGCAGCTTAGCAACCGAACGAAACAGCCTGCAAGTGCCAAAAGTCCTAAGCCGTTCCACCTACCGTCAGGCCATCGATGCGAAGGGTCGGCTGGCCGACGCCCACGGGCACGCTCTGGCCCTCCTTGCCGCAGGTGCCGACGCCCGAATCGAGCGCCATGTCGTTGCCGATCATGGTCACGCGGGTGAGCGCGTCGGGGCCGTTGCCCACGATGGTTGCGCCCTTCACCGGGTACTGGATCTTGCCGTTCTCGACCCAGAAGGCCTCGCTGGCCGAGAACACGAACTTGCCGCTCGTGATGTCGACCTGCCCGCCGCCGAAATTGGTGGCGTACAGGCCCTTCTTGATGCTGGCGACGATTTCCTTCGGGTCCTTGTCGCCGCCGAGCATGTAGGTGTTGGTCATGCGCGGCATCGGCACGTGGGCGTAGCTCTCGCGGCGGCCGTTGCCCGTGGGCTTGACCTTCATGAGGCGCGCGTTCATCGAATCCTGGATGTAGCCCTTGAGGATGCCGTCCTCGATCAGCACGTTGCGCTGGCTGGCGTGGCCCTCGTCGTCCACGTTGAGCGAGCCGCGGCGGTCGGCAATGGTGCCGTCGTCGAGCACCGTGACGCCCTTGGCCGCCACGCGCTGGCCGATGCGGCCCGAGAACGCGCTCGAGCCCTTGCGGTTGAAATCGCCCTCGAGGCCGTGGCCGATGGCTTCGTGCAACAGGATGCCGGGCCAGCCCGAACCGAGCACCACCGTCATCTCGCCGGCCGGGGCCGGGCGGGCATCGAGATTGGTCAGCGCGGCCTTCACGGCGTGGTCGACGTACTCGGCGATCTGTTCGTCGGTGAAATAGGCCAGGCCAAAGCGCCCGCCGCCGCCGCCCGAACCGACCTCGCGGCGCCCGTTCTGCTCCGCGATCACGGTGACCGACAGCCGCACCAGCGGCCGCACGTCGGCCGCCAGCGTGCCGTCGGCGCGCGCCACCAGGATCACGTCGTACTCGCTGGCCAGGCCGGCCATGACCTGCGCCACGCGCGGGTCGCGCGAACGGGCCAGCTTCTCGACCCGTTCGAGCAGCTTGACCTTGGCGGTGCTGTCGAGCGTGGAAATGGGATCGACGCCGTTGTAGAGCGAGCGGCTCGCGGCGATCTTGCGGGCGGGCGTCTTCACGCGGGCCGTGCGACCGGCGGAAGAAATGGAGCGCACCGTGCGCGCCGCGTCGAGCAGCGAAGCCTCGGAGATGTCGTCCGAGTAGGCAAAGGCGGTTTTCTCGCCGCTCACGGCACGCACACCGACGCCCTGGTCGATGCTGAAGCTGCCGGTCTTGACGATGCCTTCCTCGAGGCTCCAGCCCTCACTGCGGGTGTACTGGAAGTACAGGTCGGCATCGTCCACGCGGTGCGCGGTGATCTCGGCCAGTGCCTTGCTCAGGTGCGATTCGTCCAGGCCGAACGGCGTGAGCAGGAGCTGTTGCGCCGTGGCGAGGCGCTCGATGGTGGGTTCGCGAGAGATCATGACGGATTATTGCTCGCCCCCAGGCTCCGCGCACTTCGTGTCGCTTCTCCAACCCCCTACCGGGGGCAACACCTGAGGCCCGGCAAAGCCGGTTCCTCGGTGTTTCTGGCCTGATTCAGTTCTGGGACAGTTTCCGCGCCCGCGCAATCGACATCAGCAGGCCCAGCCCCAGCCCCAGCGTGACCATGGCGGTGCCGCCGTAGCTGATGAACGGCAGCGGCACGCCCACCACCGGCAGGATGCCGCTGACCATGCCCATGTTCACGAAGGCGTAGGTGAAGAAGATCATGGTCACCGCCCCGGCCAGCAGGCGCGAGAACAGCGTGGTCGCGTTCAGCGCGATGGTCAGCCCGCGGAAGATCAGCAGGATGAAGGCCGCGATCAGCGCCAGGTTGCCGATCAGGCCGAATTCTTCCGAATACGCCGCGAAGATGAAGTCGGTGGTGCGCTCGGGAATGAACTCGAGGTGCGTCTGCGTGCCCTGCATGAAGCCCTTGCCGCCGACGCCGCCCGAGCCGATGGCGATCATCCCCTGGATGATGTGAAAGCCCTTGCCCAGCGGGTCCTTGCTGGGGTCGAGCAGCGTGCACACGCGCTGCTTCTGGTAGTCGTGCAGCACGCGCCAGTCGACGCCGTCGACGCACAGCCGCGACTCGAAACCCACGATGAGCGTGATCGCCACCGCGCCGATCACCACCGGCGGCACGATCAGCTTCCACGGCAGTCCGGCAAAGAAGATCACCGCCAGCCCGGCCGCCAGCACCAGCAGCGAGGTGCCCAGGTCGGGCTGCTTCATGATGAGCCCGACCGGCACCGCCAGCAGCACGGTCGCCACCACGAAGTCGAGCGGGCGCAGCTGCCCTTCGCGGCGCTGGAACCACCAGGCCAGCATCAGGGGCATCGCGATTTTCAGGATTTCGCTGGGCTGGATCACCACGCCCACATTGATCCAGCGCTGGGCGCCTTTCTTCGTGATACCGAACAGCGCGACCGCGATCAGCAGCGCCACCCCCGCTGCGTAGAGCGGCACGGCGAACACCATGAGCCGCTGCGGCGGCACCTGCGCCACCACGAACATGATGCCGCCGGCCAGCAGCATGTTGCGGCCATGGTCGAGAAAGCGCGAGCCATGGTCGTAGCCGGACGAATACATGGTGAGCAGCCCGGCAAAGGCGAGCAGCATCACGGCAAAGGCCAGGAAGCCGTCGAAGCCCTGGAAGATGGGCGCAATGCGACGCGCCAGGGAGGGCTGGTTGAACACGGCAGACATGATGGGGGCGGATTATCCCCGCCCCGCCCGCCCGATCAGTCGAAACCGAGCTGAACGACCGTGCGGCCCGGTCGGCTTTCGATCGCCAGACGCGCCCCGATCGCGGCGGCGCGCTTCGACAGCGCCGTCGGCACCTCGGTGGCGTCGAAACCCACGCCGTTGTCGATCACACGCAGGTGCACGGCGCCAGCGCGCGCGTCGGCCTCGATGCGCAGCGCGCTCGCGTGGGCGTGCTGCAGCACGTTCGAGATGGCTTCGAACAGCAGGAACTGCAGCTGCCGCGTGGCGTGGGCGTCGAGCTGCGTCACCGTGGGCAGCTCGTCCACACCCCATTCGAAGGCGATGTCCGCCGCGGCCAGCCGGGGCTCCAGCCGGTAGCGCAGCGCCGCCAGCAGCGCGCCGATGTCGCCGGGCGGCAGGTGGATGGAGTCGATCGACAGCTTGAGCTGGTCGAGCGAGTCGCGCAGGGTGCGCAGCAGTTCTTCGGGGCTGGTCTGGCCCGATTGCAGCTGGCGGATCGCCGAACTGATGTGCGAGCCCACGCCGTCGTGCATGTCACGCAGGATGCGCTCGCGCTCGTGGGTGCGCGCCTGGTCGCGCGCCACGGCTTCCAGCTCGGCGTAGGTGGCCGCCAGTTCGCGCTCGCGCTGCGCCACGCGGTCGGCCAGCGTCTGGACCCAGCCGCGCGCCTGCACGCTCGCGAAGTGAAAGCGCCGCAGCACGATGAGCAGCAGCGCCACCCCGAACAGCACCGAGGTGTAGCGCACCCAGGTGGTTTCGCCATAGGCGTCGCTCAGGCGGATCACCAGCCAGTCGCGCACACCGAACGCCACCGTGACCAGCGCGGCGCCGGCCACCAGCAGCCGCTCGACACTGGGCCGGCGCACCGTGGCCACGGCAAAGGCGATCACGAAGCCGACGACGATGGTGATCTCGACCGCCAGCCAGCCCGTGAGCCAGCGCGGCTCCTCGCGGTTCAGCGCCAGCCAGGTGAACACCACGGTGCCGGCCACCACGGCCGCCATCGGCCAGCGCGCCCAGCGCAGGCGCGGGTTCTGCGCCCAGTCGGCGAGGTGATAGCAGAACATCATGGCGGAGGCGGCCCAGCCTGCGTAGCAGCCGGCCATCAGCACGCCCCAGAGCTGCCACGGCAGCGGCGGCTCGGGGATCATGGCGTCGGCCACGCGCACCGCCCAGCAGAACTCGGCGACCGCGGCCCAGAAATAGAGGGCGTCGCGCTGGCGGCGGCCGGTCGCGCCGGTGTCGACCTGGGTGAACCACAGCGCCAGCGCGATGCTGCCGACGATCAGGCTGAACGCCGTCAGCAGCACCGACCCCGTGAAGCGCCAGGCGTAGGCGCGCTCGAACAGCGCGGTGCGCACCGGCGTCGCCGGCCCGATGGTGACGCGCGACAGGCCGGCGCGCCGTTCGCTGTCGGCGCGGATGCGGATCTGCAGCAGGTTCTCGCCCTCTTTCAGCAGCCGCCCGGGCACCGGCACGTAGACGGGGGCCTTGGCGTAGTCGGCACGGTTGCCCTGGCCGAGGTCGCCATAGGCCTGCAGCAGCGCGCCGTTGAGCTGCACTTCGAAGACGCTGCCGGCACGGGGAATGAAGACGCCCCAGGGCACCTCGGGCACGGTCTCGATCCGGAACGGCAGGTCGAAGCTCGCGAAGCCGGTGCGCCCCTGGTGCCGGCGGTCCCAGTGATAGGACAGGTCGACGGCTTCCGTCTGCACGACGCCGTCGATGGTGGTGGTCACCCTGGCGTGGCGCAGTTCGATCGGTCCCTGCGCGCTGGCCGCCATGACATTCACCACGGCAAACAGCGCGGCCAGCCCGAGCAGGCACAGGAACGCCAGCCGCCGCAGCATCCGTCCTCAGCCCGGGTGGGACAGCAGGCCGAGGCGCGTGGCCTCGAACACCGCTT
This sequence comes from Variovorax paradoxus, assembly GCF_009498455.1. Taxonomy (NCBI): domain Bacteria; kingdom Pseudomonadati; phylum Pseudomonadota; class Betaproteobacteria; order Burkholderiales; family Comamonadaceae; genus Variovorax; species Variovorax paradoxus. The sequence continues at coordinate 466,106 of NZ_CP045644.1, forward strand.
CGCTCTTGGAATGCACCGCGAGCTTGCCGTAGAGATTCTTGATGTGGGTCTGCACCGTGTGCACGCTCAGGCCCTTGAGGCGCGCGATCTCGGCGTACGAGAAGCCGCGTGCGATCAGCGTCAGCACCTCGTGTTCGCGCGCCGAGAGCAGGCCGCGGTCGGTCTCGTCGAGCGCCGTCTCTGCCGGCGCCGCGCCGGCTGTGCCCGGCACGGCCGCCTGCAGGCTGCGGTACTTGGCGAGCACGCGGCGCGCGATCATGGGCGAGATCGGCGAGGCCCCGGCCTTCATCTCGACGATGGTCTGCGCGATGTCTTCGGGTGCGGCGTCCTTGTGGATGTAGCCCACGGCGCCGGCCTCGATGCTGGCCAGCACGTTCTCTTCGTCACCGAAGACCGACACCACCAGTGGCTCGCAGCCGGGAAAGCGCGCGACGGCGTCGCGGATCACGTCGAGCCCGGTGCCGTCGGGCATGCCGAGGTCGACCAGCAGCACGTCGGGAATGGTCGCGGTGGCGGCCAGCCAGCTGCGCGCTTCCTGCACCGTGCCGGCGCTGCCGAGCCAGAACAGGCGCGGGCTGCGCTGCACGCTCGCTTCGAAGAAGGCGCGTGCGCGGCTGTCGTCCTCGACCACGAGCACGCCCCAGCGGCGTGGCATCCCGTCATCCTGAGCCTCGGTATTCATGGGATGAAGCATAAGCCTCGACACCTGCGGCCATGCCGGCCCGACCTCCCGTGTTCATGGGATGCCCCCTGCCAGATGCGTCACGAAACTTGTCTCATCTTTCTCCCTTGCGCCGCATCGTCCGCATCCTGCGCGACCGCGCCGTGAATACTTTCGAATTCCAGTCACGCCCTTGTCGCCCGTTTCGCAGGGATTTGTGAGGCCGTCGCGGCATCGGCGGCGTAGACCTCATGCAAAATTGTCTGAACCCGGCCACGGGGCGCGACCTGCGCACCGCCAGTCACCCTCCTCCCATGGACCCGCAAACCACCCATCTGTTGTACCTGCACGGCTTCCGCTCGTCGCCTCGATCGACCAAGGCGCGGCTGGTGGCGAAGCACGTGGCGAGCGAGCACCCGAACCTGGAATGGTGGTGCCCGCAACTGCCGCCGTCGCCGCACGATGCCATCGACATGGTGATGAAGGGCATCGCGCACTGGCCGCGCAAGTCGATGGCGGTGATCGGTTCGTCGCTCGGCGGCTTCTACGCCACCTACGTCGCCGGCATGACGCGCTGCCGCGCCGTGCTGCTCAACCCCGCGGTGCACCCGGCGCGCGACCTCACGCGCTACATCGGCAGCCAGACCGCCTGGCATGACCCGGCCGAGCATTTCTATTTCCAGCCGGAATTCATCCAGGAACTGCGCGCCATGGAAATCGGCGCGCTCACGCGGCCGGAGCGCCTGTTCGCGATCATCGCCAAGGGCGACGAAGCGCTCGACTGGCACGAGATGTCGGCACGCTACCCCGACAGCCGCATCAAGCTGCTCGAGGGCGGCGACCACGCGCTGTCCGACTTCGAAAAAGCGCACCTCGCCGACGTGATGGCCTTCATCAACCCGGTTTAGGGCGCGCGCCGCCAGCCGGGGCGGCGGCTCCGGGGTTGCCGAGTCGTGGACAATCGCGGCATGTTTGTATTGTTTGAAGAAGCCGGTAAATACCTCGGCGGCCGCGTCCTGTCGGAAGCCGAAGCCTCGGCGCAGGTCGAGCTCGAGACCGGCAAGCGCGTCAAGGTCAAGGGCGCCAACATCGTTCTGCGTTTCGAGAAACCGGCCCCGGCCGAGCTGATGGCCGAGGCGCGTGCGCTGGCCGCAGCCATGGACCTCGACCTCGCCTGGGAATTCGCGGCCGAAGGCGAGTTCGGCTTTGCCGACCTGGCCGCCGACTATTTCAGCGACAAGCCCACGCTCGCGCAGCAGGCCGCCGCGCTGTTCGCGCTGTTCGAGGCACCGCACTACTTCCGCCGCGCGGGCAAGGGGCGCTTCAAGAAGGCGCCGGCCGAGATCGTGCAGCAGGCGCTGGCCGCCATCGAGAAGAAGAAGGCCGTCCAGGCGCAGATCGTCGAATGGGCCGGCCAGCTCGCCGAGGGCGTGTGCCCGCCGGCGATCCGCGAGCAGCTCTACAAGATCCTGTTCAAGCCCGACAAGAACGCGCCCGAGTACAAGGCCGTGGTCGACGCCGCGCGCGCCACGCAGCGCCCGCCGCTCGACCTGCTGGAGCGCGCCGGCGCCATCGATTCGCCCTACCAGTTCCACTGGCGGCGCTTCCTGTTCGAGAACTTCCCCAAGGGCACCGGTTTTCCCGCGCTCGCGGCGCCGGCTGTCGCCGACGACCTGCCGCTGGCCGAAGGCGTGCGGGCCTTCTCGATCGACGACTCACAGACCACCGAAATCGACGACGCGCTGTCGGTGCAGGGCATGGGCAGCGGCACCATCACGGTCGGCATCCACATCGCGGCGCCGGGCCTGGCGCTGACGCCGGGCAGCGCCATCGACGCCGTGGCGCGCGCGCGCATGTCCACCGTGTACATGCCGGGCTACAAGATCACCATGCTGCCCGACGAGGTGGTCGACACCTACACGCTGCTCGAAGGCGGCGACCGCCCGGCCGTGTCGCTCTATGCGCGCTTCGACGAAGCCACGCTCGAGCTGCAGGGCACCGAGACCAAGCTCGAGCGCGTGCCGATCGTCGCCAACCTGCGCCACGACCAGCTCGACGCCGTCGTCACGCAGCCCTGGCTCGAAGACGCCACCTTCAATTCGGACAACACCCCCGACGCCGCCGCGAAGCTGCGCGCGCCGCTGAGCTTCCTGTTCCGCCTCGCCAAGCACCTGAAGGCGCAGCGCGAAGTGGTGCGCGGCAAGCCCGAGAACTTCAGCCGGCCCGACTACAACTTCCGCCTCGTGGGCAACGACGGCGCCGAGCCCACCGGCAACGAGCAGGTGCAGATCACCACGCGCCAGCGCGGCGCGCCGCTCGACCTGATCGTGTCCGAGGCCATGATCCTGGCCAACAGCAGCTGGGGCGGCTGGCTCGGCGAACTCGGCGTGCCCGGCCTGTACCGCAGCCAGGCCAGCCTGGCGCCCGGCATCAAGGTGCGCATGGGCACGCGCGCGCTACCGCACGCGGGCCTGGGCGTGAAGAGCTACGCCTGGAGCACCTCGCCGCTGCGCCGCTACACCGACCTCGTGAACCAGTGGCAGATCATCGCGGCCGCCCGCCACGGCAAGACCGCCGCACTGGCCGCGCCCTTCAAGCCGAAGGACGCCGACCTGTTCTCGATTCTTTCGGGCTTCGACGCCGCCTATGCCACGTACAACGCCTACCAGGGCGGCATGGAGCGCTTCTGGACGCTCAAGTACCTGCAGCAGAACGGCATCACCGAGCTCGAAGCGACGGTCATCAAGGACATTCCCAACGGTGCGCTGGTGCGTGCCGATGCGCTGCCACTGGTGTTCCCGGTGGCGGGCCAGCAGGAGCGCGGCGCGCGTGTGCGCGTGAAGCTCGGCGAGATCGACGAGATCGCACTCGACGTGAGCGGCACCGTGCTCGAACGCTTCGACGTGCCGCAGGCCGATGCCGCAGCCGCTGAGGCCGACAGCGGCGAGGACGACGAAGAAGAAGTCGCCGGCCCGATCGCCATCGCGGTCGACCTGAGCGACAGCGAAACCGCACCCGACCCGACGACGACCGCGCCTGCATGAGCCCCGGTCGAACGACCGGAAACACGCGCCGCCCCCTGGAGGAGTTTCGAGAATGAATCTCAAGGACCTCAGCACGCTGCAGATCGCTCTGGGCGTGTCGGTCATCGCGCATGCCGCGTTGCTCGCGGTGCGCTTCGTCGATCCCGAATCGTTCAACCGGGTCTTCAGCGAAACCCCGCTCGAGGTGATCCTGGTCAACAGCAAGACCAACGACAAGCCCGACCCCTCGGCTCGCGTGATGGCGCAGACCACGCTCGCGGGCGGCGGCGACCTCGACAAGGGCCGCGCCACCAGTCCGCTGCCGCCGTCGAGCTTCACCACCATGGGCGACTCGTTCGAGGAATCGCGCCGCCAGGTCGAGGCCATGCAGGCCCAGCAGATGCAGATGCTGGCGCAGCTCAAGCGCGAGCTGGCCGCCATGCCCGTGCCCGATCCGCGCCAGGCCGGCGACCCGACCGAAGCCGTCGCGCGCGAAGAAAAGCGCCGCCAGATGGTCGCGCTGCTCGCCGAGATCGAGCGCCGCGTGAACGAAGAAAACGCGCGCCCCAAGAAGCGCTACCTGAGCCCCGCCACGCGCGAGGCGGCCTACGCGCTGTACGTCGACACGCTGCGCCGGCGCATCGAGGTCAAGGGCACCGAGAATTTCCCGACCGCGGCCGGCAAGAAGCTCTACGGCGAACTCAAGATGACCGTCACCATCAACCACGACGGGCGTGTGCTCGACACCGTGGTCGACGAAAGCTCGGGCGACACCACGCTCGACCGCCGGGCCCAGGCCATCGTGCGCAGCGTGGGCAACTTCGGCAAGTTCACCGACGCGATGCGCAAGCAGACCGACCAGATCGTGCTGCAGTCGCGCTTCAAGTTCACGCGCGACGAGACCATCGAGCTGTCGTCCCAGTAACCCCCACAGCAGAACACGGAACACCGGCCATGGATCAGTACTGCGTCATGGGCAACCCCGTCGAGCACAGCCGCTCGCCCCGCATCCACGCGCGTTTTGCCGAGCTCTGCGGCCAGCCCATGGCCTACGGCCGGCGGCTGGTGCCGATCGGCGCGTTTGCCGAAGGCATCGCCGCTTTCCGCAGCGAGGCCGCCGCGCAGGGCGACACCGCGCGCGGCTGCAACGTCACCGTGCCCTTCAAGTTCGACGCCGCCGCGCTCGCGCAGCACACCAGCGAACGCGCCACGCTGGCGCAGGCGGTGAACACGCTGCGCTTCGAGGCCGACGGCAGCATCCACACCGACAACACCGACGGCATCGGCCTGGTCAACGACATCGTGCGCAACGCCGGCGTGCCGCTGGCAGGCCGGTCGCTGCTACTCATCGGCGCCGGCGGCGCTGCGGCGGGCGTGCTCGGGCCGCTGCTCGACGCGGGCGCCGCACGCATCGTGGTGGCCAACCGCACGCTCGACAAGGCCATCGCGCTGGTGCAGCGCCATGCCGCGCTCGCGCTGCGCCACGGCGCCACGCTCGAGGCCTGGGCGCTCGACGAAGTGCCCGGCGCCTTCGACGTGGTGGTCAACGCCACCGCCTCCAGCCTCGCGGGCGACGCCGTGCCGGTGAGCGCGCAGGTGCTGCGCCCCGGCGCGCTGGCCGTCGACATGATGTACGGCCCCGCCGCCGCAGGCTTCATGGCCTGGGCCGAAGCACACGGCGCGGTCGCACGCGACGGCCTCGGCATGCTGGTGGAGCAGGCCGCCGAAGCCTTCGAATTCTGGCGCGGCGTGCGCCCGCCCTCGGCCCAGGTGCTGGCCGAGCTGCGCGCCTCGCTCGCCGCCGGCGCATGAAGGGCCTGCTGCGCCTGATCGCCTGCCTCGTGGTGGCGGGCCTGGCGCTCGAGCTGTTCTTCGTGGTGCGCATCGCGGCCATGGCGGTCGTCGATCCGCAGAGCACGGCCTTCCAGCGCTCCGAGGCCTGGCGCGTCGCGCTCTCGCAGGGCCGCGAAGGCGGATGGCGCCAGGACTGGGTGCCGTACACACAGATCAACGACTCCCTCAAGCGCGCCGTGATCGCGAGCGAGGACGCCGGCTTTGTCGACCACAACGGCGTCGAGTGGGAGGCCATCGAACGTGCGCGCCAGCGCAACGCCCGCGCCGAACAACTGGCCGCCAAGCGCATGGCGCGCGCGGCGGCGCGCGGCAAGCCGGTGCAGCCGGCCCCGCTGCGCGGCGGCTCCACCATCACGCAGCAGCTCGCGAAAAACCTGCTGCTGTCGGGCGAACGCACCATGCTGCGCAAGGGCCAGGAGCTGGTGCTCGCCACGCTGCTGGAGGTGCTGCTCGACAAGCGGCGCATCCTCGAGATCTACCTGAACAACGTCGAATGGGGCGAAGGCGTGTTCGGCGCCGAGGCCGCGGCGCAGTACTACTTCAAGAAGCCGGCCGCGCGCCTGAGTTCACACGAGGCCGCACGCCTGGCCGTGATGCTGCCGAGCCCGAAGTTCTTCGAGCGGCGACCCAACTCGTCGTACATCAACGGGCGGGCATCGACGATCGTGGCGCGGATGTCGGCGGTCGACCTGCCCTGAGCTTGCGCACCGCCGCTTCCACCGCCAGCACGGCGACGAAGCCGATCGCGTAGGCCACCACGTCCCACCAGTCGGCGGTGGCGCCGAGCACGATGCGCAGCGCGCGGTTCGGAATGTGCAGCTGCCACGTCGACGCGAGGAGCTGCCCCAGTTCGACCAGCAGCCCCACGCCGAAGGCGGCCAGCGCGAGCGGCAGCACGCGCGTGGCGACGAAGGTCTTGAACACCACGTACACCCACGCCACGGCCAGCACGTCGCCGAAGAAACTTCGCACCCAGCCCCAGCGCGCGCCGACGGTGGCCAGCAGGACGAGTAGTACAAAAAGGGCCACCGCCCACGCCAGGGAAAGAAGATCGAAACGCCATCGCATGGCCCGTATCATCGCCTCCATATGCTGGCAAAGCTCACAGGTTGGTTGCTGCTGGGAATCGTCCGATTGCTCACCGGCGCGCAGGCGCGCTGGTACGGCTGTCCGCCGAAAGCCGAGCAGCGCATCTACTTCGCGAATCACCAGAGCCACGCGGACCTCGTGATGATCTGGGCCGCGCTGCCCGAAGAACTGCGCAGCATCACGCGGCCGATCGCGGCGCGCGACTACTGGGCGAATACGCCGGTCAAGCGCTGGATCACGACGGAGGTGTTCAACGCGGTGTACGTCGAGCGTGCAGCCACGGCGCCTGCGGCTGCGGCAGCACCGGTTGCGCCACCGCCGCCTGAGGTGCGGCCACCCGCGGCGTCCAATGCACCGGCCGAGCGCATCGAGCCCTCGATGGAACCGCTGCTGCCGATCGAAACGATCACCGTCGCCGAGGCGCCGCAAGAAATCCAGGGCCAGCTCGACCTTCCCGCGCCCCCGCCGCCCCCACCACCGGTCGCACCGCCGCCCGTCATCGAACCCGACGCACCAGTCGCCGCGCCCGAGCCGCCCGCCGCCGACCCGCTCGCGCCGCTCATCGACGCGCTGCGCAGCGGCGACTCGATCATCATCTTCCCCGAAGGCACGCGCGGCCACACCGGCGAGCCGCAGAAATTCAAGTCGGGCCTGTACGTACTGGCGACGATGTTCCCCGACGTGGTCCTTGTGCCGGCCTGGATCGACAACGTGCAGCGCGTGATGCCTAAAGGTGAGATCGTGCCCGTGCCCATCCTGTGCTCCGTCACCTTCGGCGCCCCGATCCGCGTCGAGGACGGCGAAGAGCGCCGGCCCTTTCTCGACCGCGCACGTGCCGCCGTGATCGCTTTGCGCGACGTCTGAAGGTATGAACCAGTTCCTGCGCAGCCTCAGCCCGACCGAACAGGTCGCGGCCCTCTTCCTGATCGTCTTCGGCCTGCTCGTCATCGTGAGCACCACCGTCTTCTTCCTGAGCTTCAAGGAGCGGCGCAACCCGGTGCACGACGAATCGTGGCAGGCCGAGCTGGCGCATGTGCGCGCGCTGCTGGGCACCACCTGGTTCATGGTGATCGTGTTCTGGATCGGCTGGGCACTGGGCGAAACGGTGGCCACCGTGCTGTTCGCGCTGATCTCCTTCTTTGCACTGCGCGAGTTCATCACGCTCTCGCCGACGCGGCGCGGCGACCACCGCAGCCTGATCCTCGCGTTCTTCGTGGTGCTGCCGATCCAGTTCTGGCTGGTGGCCACGGCGCGCTTCGACCTGTTCACGGTGTTCATTCCGGTCTACGTGTTCCTCGCCATTCCGGTGGCGAGCGCGCTGGCGAACGACCCGAGCCATTTTCTGGAGCGCAACGCCAAGCTGCAGTGGGGCATCATGGTCTGCGTCTACGGCATGAGCCACGTGCCCGCGCTGCTGCTGCTGACCTTCCCGGGCTACGAAGGCAAGAGCGCGTTCCTCGTGTTCTTCCTGGTGTTCGTGGTGCAGACCTCGGTGCTGGTGCAGCACCTGATCTCGCGGCGCATGCAGCGCACGCCGTTCGCGCCGAACGTGAGCCGCAGCTTCAACTGGACCAGCTGGGGCATCGGCATCGTCGTGGCCAGTCTGGTCGGTGCGCTGTTCTCGTTCATCACGCCGTTCAAGTTCGGGCAGGCGCTCGCGGTGTCGATCATTGCCTGCGTCGCGGGCTCCATGGGCCACCTCGTGATGAAGGCGCTCAAGCGCGACCGCGGCATTCCGAACTGGGGCCAGAAGGGCGTGGGCGTGACCGGCGCCAACGGCCTGCTCGACCGCGTCGATGCGCTGTGCTTCGCGGCGCCGATCTTCTTCCACTCGATCCGCTGGTACTTCAACGTCTGAAGCACTGGGCGGCACTGGGCGATCAGGCCTTGCGCCGCACCACCCGGTCGAAGGCCTGCTTCGCGCGCCGTCCCAACGCCTTCGTCTTCAGCGCCTGAAGCTCGCGCTTGAGCCGCGTGCGCTGCTCGGCCGACAGCGCAGTGCCGAAACGCCCCAGCGCCTGTTCGAGCGCCTCGCGCTGCGCCGCCACCCGCCCCTGCCGGCCCTCGGCCTCGGCCAGCCATTCGCAGGCATTGGCGACACGCCCGCGCAAGGCCGCGTCGCCCGACTCGCCGAAGCGCGATGAGCAGGCGGTAGGCCTTGGCCTGCCCTGGCAGGTCGTCCATCTTGTCGAAGGCCTTGGCCTTGTTGATCATCGACTTGGCGGCCCACAGCTGCAGCGCGCTGTCCCGCGCCATCGCCGTGCGCGCGATCACCTCGTCGTAGCTCGCCACGGCCTCGGCGAACCGGCCCGCGCGGCGCAGCACGGCGCCCTTGCGGAACAGCGCACCGGCCACGCGCGCACGCAGGTCGGGCAACTCGGAATTGCCCCAGCGCGCGACGATCTCGTCGTGCACGCGCATCTCGTCGGCGGGCCGCGCGAGGCGGTCGAGCGCGGTGCTCTTGTATTGCAGGCACAGCGCCACCTGCGACTGCATCTCGGTGGAAACATCCGCGCCGTAGCGCGCGTCCATCGCGTCGGCGGCCTCGACGACCTCGACGAAGTGCTCCAGTGCCAGCAGGCAGAAGGTCTTGTGCGACAAGGCGCGCGCGCACTGGCGGCGCATCAGCGGGTGCGGCGAGGCGGCATGCGCCGCGAGCACCTCGTCGAACAGCGCGATGGCTTCGCGCGATGCGCCCGCGTCACCGAGCTTGCGGCCTTCGCGGACGGTGTCGCACGCCGCATCGAAGAGCTCGGCCGACAACTCGCCGGCCTCGAGGCCGCCGGTCTTGCGCAGCCGCTTCAGGCAGGCCTCGCGCCCGGCCGTCGCCTTCACGCGCAGCTCGCGCAGTTCGGGCGTGGCGCCGTCGCGCGACGCTGCCACGAGCGGCTCGTACACCGCGAGCGCGGCCTCGGGCCGCCCGAGCAGATCGAGCAGCACGAAGCCCTTGTGCAGCAAGGTGGTGGCCGCGGTGCGCTGCACCACGGCGTCGCCGTCACGCGCGAAAGTGCCGAGCAGGCGCTCGCAGGCGGCCAGCGCGGCCTCGCCGTCGCCCTGGTCGCGCAGCCCCACGGCCCAGTCGTGGGCGCGCACGGCCGCGAGGCGGCGCACTTGCGCCGAGGCGTCGTGGCCGTAGCGGTCGAGCAGCCAGCCGACCAGCTCGGCGCGGCGCGCCACCTCGTCGAGCCCGAGGCCGTCGAAGAACAGGGCCAGCGCGCGCACGCCTTCCAGCCGCAGCTCGGGTGCGGCATCGGCCAGCCCAGCCTCGATCTGGTCGGCCACCTGCAGGCACAGCACCTGCGCCTGCGTGTGCTGCGCCAGCTCGCGCAGGTTGAGCACCGCAGCCAGCCGGGCCCGCGCCACGCGCAGCACCACACCGGGATCGGTGCCGCCTTCGAAGCGTTCGATGGCGGCGTCGAGCGTGGCCAATGCGTCTTGCGGCAGGCCGCGGTGGTGTTCGATCTCGGCCTTGAGCAAACGCGCGTCGAGCCGCCACACATCGAGTTCGGCATCGGCCTGCGCATCGAGCTGCTCGCTCATGAAGTCGCAGGCCTCGCAACGCGCCGCGGCATCGTCGATGAGCCAAGTGCGTTGGTAGAGCGCGTGGGCGATGTGCGCGCGGATCTCGGGCTCGCTGCGCGCGCCGTGCGCGGCGACCAGGCGGTCGAGCGTGGCCAGCGCGTCGGCCGGGCGGTGCAGCTGGCGCAGCACGTGCGCGAGCAGTCGCAGCGCCTGGCAGCAGGGCACGACCACGGCGGCGTCGGGCAGCGCGCCAAACTCGGCGATCAACTGGCTGCAGGCGGCGATCGCCTCGCGACGGCGGCCGAGGTCGCTCAACAGCTCCGCCTGGCGAAAGCTCCCGGCGGCGCGTTCGGCGGGAGGCTGCAGGCGCGCGAGCGGGGACTGGGCGTCGTTCAGTGGCTTGAGTTGCTTCAGTTGCTGCTGTGCGGAGGACTCGACTACATTCACCTTCGCTTCCTTGTGTGGCGCGCCCCGCGCGGAGCGGGGCGGAATGCAAGAACCGGCGGATTCTGCCCGCGATACCCTCGCATCCCGCACGAATTCGCACCTTCTTCGATCTTCCTCACCCGGGCTTAGGCCTTTACGCTTCCTTTTCATGCGGATTCTCGGCATCGACCCCGGTTTGCAGACCACCGGCTTCGGCGTGGTCGATGCGGACGGCCATGCGCTGCGCTACGTGGCCAGCGGCACCATCAGCACCCGGCACCTGGGCAGCGGCAACCTGCCGGCGCGCCTGAAGGTGCTGTTCGACGGCATCGGCGAGATCACGGCGCGCTACCAGCCCGATGCGTCGGCGGTCGAAATCATCTTCGTCAACGTCAACCCGCAGTCGACGCTGCTGCTGGGCCAGGCGCGCGGCGCCTGCGTGACGGCATTGGTGAGCCACAACCTCTCGGTGGCCGAGTACACGGCGCTGCAGATGAAGAAGGCCGTGGCAGGCCACGGCCAGGCCGCGAAGGCGCAGGTGCAGGAGATGGTGAAGCGCCTGCTCGACCTGCCCGGCCTGCCGGGCGCCGACGCGGCGGACGCGCTGGGCATCGCCATCACGCACGCGCAGGTTGGCCGCTCGATGGCACGGCTCGCGGAAGCGGCCGAGCTGTCGAAGACCCACGCCGGCACCTACCGGCAAGGGCGTTCGCGCTGAGGTTTCAGCGCACGATGTAGCGCAGATCGCCCAGGCGCCGGCGGCGTTCGCGCACCTCGACAGCCACGGCGGGCGCATCGCCTGCCAGCGCGCGCGCGATCCAGCCGGCCAGTTGCGGCATGTCCTCGGGCGTGAAGCCCAGCCGCACGATCTCGGGCACGCCCAGGCGCAGGCCGTTGATGTCGCCGTCGACCGGCGCGATCGGCAGGCCGATGCCGCAGGCCAGCAACCCGCCTTGGGCCAACTGCTTCGCGGCGCGTTGCCCACCGCCCCAGCGCGCAGCCTCGAGCGCGAACTGGTGCGACTGCGTGAAGCCGCGCGCCTTGGCGAACACGGGCAGGCCTTCGGCATCGAGTGCACGCGCGAGCGCCTGCGCGGTATCGCGCATCGCTGCCGCATAGGCCACGCCATGCACCTTCCAGTCGAGCAGGCCACGGGCCAGTGCGGCCGTTCGGCCCGCGTCCGAGTTGGCCGTGAGCCCCGGGTAGGCGATGGCGTCGATGCGCTCCATCAGCGCCGCATCGTTCGACACGATCAGCCCGCCGGCCGGGCCACCCAGGCTCTTGTAGGTGCTCATGGTGATCGCGTGCGCGCCCTCTTCGAGCGGCTGCGGCCAGGCCTTGCCGGCCACCATGCCCGAGAGGTGCGCGGCATCGAAGAGCAGTTTCGCGCCCACGCTGTCGGCCACCTCGCGGATGGCGGACACCGGGTGCGGGAACAGGTTCAGGCTGCCGCCGATGGTGATGAGCTTCGGCTTCACCTCGCGCGCGAGCTTCGCCAGCGCGACCACGTCGACCGAGTAGCCGTCGGCATCGACCGGCGCCGGCACGGTCTTCAGGCCGTAGAGCCCGGCCGCGCCCGCCGCGTGGTGGGTCACGTGGCCGCCGATGGCGGGCGGCGGCGCGATGATCGTGTCGCCGGGCTGGCAGGTCGCCATGAACACGTAGAGGTTCGACAGCGCGCCGGAGCTCACGCGCACCTCGGTGAAGCGCGCGCCGAACACCTCGGCCGCGAGCTCGGCGGCGACGACCTCGATGCGCTCGATGGCGTCCAGCCCCATCTCGTACTTGTCGCCGGGGTAGCCCAGCGACGGGCGCGAACCCAGCCCGCGCGACAGCAGCGCTTCGGCGGCGGGGTTCATCACGTTGGTGGCCGGGTTGAGGTTCAGCCCGTCGACGTCGTGGATGCGGTGGTTGTCGGCCACGAGGCGTTCGATCTCGGCGGCCACGCCCACGGCGTCGCGCGCGGCGGCGTCGGCGGCGATGGCGAGCACGTGGTCCTCGCTGGCGGCGGGAACCCAGGAACGGCGGTGAAGGGCTGCGGGCATGCGGTGTCTCGCTGAGGAAGGGAATGACCGCATGGTCGCGCCCTGTGCCTGCGCCGGCAACACGGATAAACTGGGCCCGAGCCCTAGAAAATTGGGCCTCCACCCCATGTCCCTCGCCCCACCCCGCCCTCGCCTGCCGCCGCACACGGCCGTGCGCGCCTTCGAGGCCGCTGCGCGCCACGGCAGTTTCGCGCGCGCGGCCGAGGAGCTGTTCGTGACGCCCGCCGCCGTCGCGCAGCAGATCAAGGCGCTCGAGACCTGGGCCGGCGGTGCGCTGTTCGAGCGGCACAGCCAGGGCATCCGGCTCAGTGCGCACGGCCGGCGCGCGTTGCCCGCGCTCAGTGCGGCGGTCGACCAGCTCGGCCTCGCCGTGCAGGCGCTGCGCCAGGAAACGCAGACCGCCGCGCGCCGCAGCACGCTGCAGGTGGCGGCCTTGCCGGCCATGGCGCAGCTGTGGCTGTCGCCGCGGCTCTCGCGGCTGAAGGTTGCACTGCCCGGCGTGCAGGTGTCGGTGACGGCGCTGGAGCAGCCGCCGAACTTCCGGCGCGAGCCCTTCGATCTCGGGCTGTTCTACGCACGCGATACAGAGGCTGCCGTCGGCGCGACGGGCATCCCGCTCGCGCGCGACCGCCTTGTGCCCGTGTGCAGCCCGCGCGTGCGGCCGTCGCTGGAGAGCGGACGTCCGCGCCCGCTCGACGACCTCCTCGACGTGCTCGCGCGCTGCGGCGGCCTGCACGACACGGTGTGGCGCGACGACTGGTCCCGCTGGCTGCAGGCCGTGCGCCCCGGCACCACGTCAACCGAGGCCGACGCGCTGGCCGCCGGCCCGGACTTCTCGCTCTACAGCCTCGCGCTGCAGGCCGCGCTCGATGGCGAAGGGGTGCTGATGGGGCGCGAGCGGCTGGTGGCACCGCTGCTCGAGAAGGGCCGGCTGCACGCGCCCTGGGGACGACCGAAGGCGCTGGGAGACACGCTGATGTTGCTGGTGCCCGCGCACCGCAAGGGGCCGCTGCTTGCGCAGCAGGTGCAGGCCTTGCAGGCCCTGGTCGACTGAACGGCTCGCGCTATGCGACGCGCTCGGCGATCAGGACTGCGAAGAAGCCCAGCGCCGCCAGCACCGTCCACTTGAACACGACCCAGCCGAAGCGGCGGTACTTGACCTGCCCCGTGCCCGCGTAGAACGCGAAGGACACGCCCGCCACCAGCAGAAGCAGCAGGATGGCCCAGCGAAAGAGAAGCATCGGAAAAAGCGCGCGCCTGCTTACCAGGCCCGCGCCACTTCGCCGAAGCCGCGCGGTGCGCGCTTCTCGTCTTCGAAGGTCACGACCTCGTAGGCGTCGCTGTGCGAGAGCAGTTCGCGCAGCAGCTTGTTGTTGAGCGCATGGCCCGAGCGGAACGCGGTGTATGCGGCCAGCAGCGGCTTGCCGATGATGTACAGGTCGCCCATGGCGTCGAGGATCTTGTGCTTCACGAACTCGTCGTCGTAGCGCAGGCCGCCGGCATTGAGCACCTTGGTGTCGTCCATGACGATGGCGTTGTCGAGACCGCCGCCGAGCGCGAGGCCCTTGCTGCGCATGTACTCGACCTCTTTGGTGAAGCCGAAGGTGCGCGCACGTGCGATGTCGCGGCTGTACGAGTCGGTGCCCAGGTCGAACTCCACACGCTGGCCGGTGGAGTTGACGACGCGGTGGTCGAAGTCGATCTCGAAGCTCAGCTTGAAGCCGTGGTACGGCTCCAGGCTCGCCCACTTCTCGTTGGCGCCCTCGCCTTCGCGCACCTCGACCTTGCGCAGCACGCGGATGAAGCGGCGCGGCGCCTTCTGCAGTTCGATGCCCGCGCTTTGCAGCAGGAACACGAAGGACGAGGCCGACCCGTCGAGGATCGGCACTTCGTCGGCCGTGATGTCGATGTAGAGGTTGTCGATGCCCAGGCCCGCGCAGGCGGACATGATGTGTTCGACCGTCTGCACCTTGGCGCCGCCCGTGGACACGGTGGACGCCAGGCGCGTGTCGGTGACCGATTCGGCGGTCATGCGGATCTCGACCGGCTCGGGCAGGTCGACGCGGCGGAACACGATGCCCGTGTCGGCCGGGGCCGGTCGCAGGGTCAGCTCCACGCGTTGGCCGCTGTGTAGCCCCACGCCCACGGCGCGGCTGATCGACTTGAGGGTTCGTTGTTGCAGCACGCCCATGATTTTAGGCGGGCTGCGACCTTGACGCCCTATTCCCCTGGCTATGGCCGCGATAGACATGGACCGGTCAAAAAAAGAAAGCGCACACAAAAAAGCCGGGGAGCCCCCGGCGGTGGACGCAAGGGGCACGAGGTGGACGCAGCGCCTAGGGCCGGGGGTCAGTCCCTTTCAGGTCTTCCCCGTCCCCTTGCGAACCCTCGTGCCCTCTGCGTTCGGTGGCCTGCGGTCAGTCGGCCTGACGGCGCAGGAATGCAGGGATTTCGAAGTCGTCCATGCCACCCGACGACAGCGCGTCGACCTTGGCGGCGGCCATCGTGCGGTTGGTGCGCCACACGCTGGGCACGGCCATGCCGTCGTAGTTGGGCTGGCTGCCCGAACCACCACCCGCGTGGCCCATGCCGCCGAGCGTCGGCACGGTGAACGGGATGTTGTCGGTGCCGGTGCGGATCACTTCGAGCGTCGGAGCCTGGCGGCGTGCGTCGGCGCGCGACAGACCCGTGGCCACCACCGTGACGCGCATCTGGTCGCCCAGGCTTTCGTCGTAGGCGGCACCGTAGATCACGTGCGCGTCGGGCGAGGCGTAGGCGCGGATGGTGTTCATCGCGAGCTTCGACTCGTTCAGCTTCAGCGAACCCTTCGATGCCGTCACCAACACCAGCACGCCCTTGGCACCCGAGAGGTCGATGCCTTCGAGCAGCGGGCAGGCCACGGCCTGTTCGGCGGCGATGCGCGCGCGGTCGGGACCTGCAGCCGCGGCCGTGCCCATCATGGCCTTGCCGGGTTCGCCCATCACGGTGCGCACGTCTTCGAAGTCGACGTTCACGCCGCCGTACTCGTTGATGATTTCCGAGATACCACCCACGGCGTTCTTCAGCACGTCGTTGGCGTGCGCGAAGGCTTCGTCCTGCGTGATGTCTTCACCGAGCACGTCGAGCAGCTTCTCGTTGAGCACGACGATCAGCGAGTCGACGTTGGCTTCGAGCTCGGCCAGGCCGGCATCGGCGTTGGTCATGCGACGGCCGCCTTCCCAGTCGAAGGGCTTGGTCACCACACCCACGGTGAGGATGCCCATTTCCTTGGCCACGCGCGCGATCACGGGTGCCGCGCCGGTGCCGGTGCCGCCGCCCATGCCGGCCGTGATGAACAGCATGTGCGCGCCGTCGATGGCGGCGCGGATGTCGTCCACCGCGGCTTCGGCCGCGTCACGGCCCTTCTCGGGCTTGCTGCCGGCGCCCAGGCCGCTGATGCCCAGCTGGATGTTCTTGTGCGCGTTGCTGCGTTGCAGGGCTTGCGCGTCGGTGTTGGCGCAAACGAACTGCACGCCTTGCACACCACGCTCCATCATGTGGGCGACCGCATTGCCACCGCCGCCGCCGACACCGATCACCTTGATCTGCGTGCCCTGGTTGAATTCTTCGACTTCGATCATTTCGATGGTCATTTCTAACTCCTTGAATATTGCAGTTGCCGTTATGTGTCTATGAATATTTCTTTTGCCGTGACGTGATCAACGGGATCGCCGTCGCGATGGTGGACCGGTGCGTCGCCATCGCTCGTTGAAATGCAGCGGAGGGCCCGCGCGTGCGAGCCAGAGTGGGGAGTGGTTCATGGTCAGAAGTTCCCCACGATGAAGTCCTTGAAACGTCCGAACGCAGTCTTTACGGACCCGTTCTTCTGTGCGACCTTGAAACCACGCATGCGTGCAAAACGTGCCTCTTCGAGCAGGCCCATCACGGTGGCCGCGCGCGGCTGCGCCACCATGTCCGAGAGCGCGCTCGAGTACTTCGGGATGCCGCGACGCACGGGCTTGAGGAAGATGTCTTCACCGAGCTCGACCATGCCGGGCATGACGGCGCTGCCGCCCGTGAGCACCACGCCGGAAGACAGCACTTCCTCGTAGCCCGACTCGCGCACCACCTGCTGCACCAGCGAGAAGATTTCTTCGATGCGCGGCTCGATCACGCCGGCAAGCGCCTGCTTGCTCAACATGCGCGGGCCGCGATCGCCAAGGCCGGGGACTTCGACCTGCGATTCAGGGTCGGCCAGCAGCTGCTTGGCGTAGCCGTGCTCGACCTTGATGTCCTCCGCGTCCTTGGTGGGCGTGCGCAGGGCCATCGCGATGTCGCTCGTGATGAGGTCGCCCGCGATCGGGATCACGGCCGTGTGGCGGATCGCGCCATTGGTGAAGATCGCCACGTCGGTCGTGCCCGCGCCGATGTCGACCAGCACCACGCCGAGTTCACGCTCGTCTTCGGTGAGCACCGCCTGGCTCGAGGCCAGCGGGTTCAGCATCAGCTGGTCGACCTCGAGGCCGCAGCGGCGCACGCACTTGATGATGTTCTCGGCCGCGCTCTGCGCGCCGGTCACGATGTGCACTTTGGCCTCCAGGCGCATGCCGCTCATGCCGATCGGCTCCTTCACGTCCTGGCCGTCGATCACGAACTCCTGCGGCTCCACCAGCAGCAGGCGCTGGTCGCTCGATATGTTGATGGCGCGCGCCGTCTCGACCACGCGGGCCACATCGGCGGGCGTGACTTCCTTGTCCTTCACCGCCACCATGCCGCTCGAATTGATGCCGCGGATGTGGCTGCCGGTGATGCCGGTGTAGACGCGGCTGATCTTGCAGTCGGCCATCAGCTCGGCTTCTTTGAGCGCCTGCTGGATGCTCTGCACGGTGGCGTCGATGTTCACCACGACGCCGCGCTTGAGGCCGTTGCTGGGCGCGATGCCCAGGCCGGCCAGCTTGAGCTCGCCGCCTTGCAGCACCTCGGCCACGACCACCATCACCTTGGCGGTTCCGATGTCCAGGCCTACGACCAGGTCTTTGTATTCTTTGGGCATGTCAATGTCCTCGGTATTCGCTACTTGATTTTTCTTGGGGCCTCGGGCGAGACCGTGGTGACGCCGCGCAGCCGCAGGGCATACGCGTCGTTGTGGCGCAGATCGGCGCGTTCGACGTCGGCCACCGTGCGGCGGTACTGGCCCGCGACCTGCGTCACGGTCTTCAGGAACCGCTGCAGGCGCGCCGACACCTCGTCGCTCTGGCCGCGGCCGAGTTCGATCTCGGCGCCGTTGTCCAGCAGCACCTTCCAGCTGCCGCGGCTGGACAGCCGCAGCTCGGCGATGTCGAAGTCGTAGGGCTCGAACATCGGCGCGAGCACGCGGTACATGCCCAGCACCTGCCCAGCCTGCTCGATCGGGCCGTCCAGCCGCGGCAGATCGCCGTCGACCTCGGCCACGTTGGCCTCGAACACGTCGCCGAACCCGTTGATCAGCTTGGAGCCGGCCTCCTCGCCCCACACCGCCACCGGCACCTGCTCGGTCAGCGTCACGCGCAGCTTGTTCGGGAACTCGCGCCGCACGACCGCGCTGCGCACCCACGGCACCGTCTCGAAGGCGGTGCGCGCACGCGCCAGGTCGATGGTGAAGAAGTTGCCCTTCAGCTGCGGCGCCACATTGGCGCGCAGCGTGACCGCGTTGTTGTGCGTCACCTCGCCGTCCACCTTGATGCCCGAGATCGGGAAGAAAGGCTGGCGCAGCACCCACCACGCGCTCGCCGCCAGCAGCATGAGTGCCACCAGCACGAACGCAACGTTCGCGACGATGTTCATCAGCTTGACGTCAAAAGGAGCGGTAGTACTCACAAATGCTCCCCCAGGCTGCGCCGCTGCGCGGCTCCGCCACCCCCCTCGCAAGCGAGGGGGCGAACGCCTTCGGGCGGCCGGGCGGCGTTCATGTCGGCCATGGCTTAGTTCGCGCCTCCCCTGGCATCGAGCGATGCGGACGCCAGCACGCGCACGCACAGCTCTTCGTAGGGAATGCCCGCCGCGCGCGCCGACATCGGCACCAGCGAATGGCTGGTCATGCCGGGCGAGGTGTTCATCTCGAGCAGGAAGGGCTTGCGGTCGCTGGCGCGGATCATCACGTCGGCGCGGCCCCAGCCGCGGCAACCGAGCGTGTGGTACGCGGCCAGCGTGATGCGCTGGATCTCGCGTTCCTCGGCGTCGGGCAGGCCGCTCGGGCACTGGTACTTCACGTCGTCGGTGAAGTACTTGTTCTGGTAGTCGTAGGCGCCCTCGGGCGCGGCGATGCGCACCACCGGCAGCGCGCGTGCATCGAGGCCCTGGCCGAGCACGGCGCAGGTCACTTCTTCGCCGTCGATGAACTCTTCGCACAGCACGTCGGCGTCGAACTTCGCCGACAGCGCCACGGCGTCCTGCATCTGCGAGTAGCCCTCGACCTTGGTCACGCCGATGGACGAGCCCTCGCGCGGCGGCTTCACGATCAGCGGCAGGCCGAGCACGTCGGGCACGGCACGGATCTGCTCGCGGCTTTGCTGGTCGAAGGCCAGACGCACGTACTTGGGCGTCGGCAGGCCGTCGGCCTGCCAGATGCGCTTGGTCATGACCTTGTCCATCGCCACGCTCGAGGCCATCACGCCCGAGCCGGTGTAGGGAATGCCGAGCAGCTCGAGCGCGCCCTGCACGGTGCCGTCTTCGCCATGACGGCCATGGAGCGCGACGAAGCAGCGCGCGAAGCCTTCGCGCTTCAGGTCGGTGAGTTCACGCTCCGAAGGGTCGAACGCGTGCGCGTCGACACCGCGCGAACGCAGCGCCTCCAGCACGCCGGCGCCGGACATCAGCGACACCTCGCGTTCGGCGGAACTGCCGCCGAACAGCACGGCCACCTTGCCGAAAAGATGTGGTTCCTGAAGGCTCACGAGGCCCTCCCCTTGCGCGCGGTGCGCTCTGAAGTTGTTGATGAGGGTGCGGGCGACGGCACGACAACCGCGCCGAGCTCGACCACCTTGCCCGGCACGGCGCCGATGGAGCCTGCGCCCATGCACAGCACCACGTCGCCCGCGCGGGCGTTGTCCAGAATGGTTTGCGGCAGCGCGCCGATGTCGTCCACGAACACCGGTTCGACCTTGCCGGCCACGCGCAGCGCGCGCGCCAGCGAGCGGCCATCGGCGGCCACGATGGGTGCTTCGCCGGCGGCGTAGACCTCGCCCAGCAGCACGGCGTCGGCCGTGCCGATGACCTTCACGAAGTCTTCGAAACAGTCGCGCGTGCGGGTGTAGCGGTGCGGCTGGAAGGCCAGCACCAGCCGGCGGCCCGGGAAGGCGCCGCGCGCGGCGGAAATGGTGGCCGCCATCTCGACCGGGTGGTGGCCGTAGTCGTCGATGACGGTGAAGCGGCCGCCGGCCGTGTCGTTCGGCACGGCCACGTCGCCGTAGCTCTGGAAGCGACGGCCCACGCCCTTGAAGCCTGCGAGGCCGCGCTGCACGGCCTCGTCGGGAATGCCAAGCTCGACCGCCACGGCGATCACCGACAGCGCGTTGCGCACGTTGTGCTCACCCGGCAGGTTCAGCACGATGGGCAGGTCGGGCAGCGTCACGCCGTTGCGGCGCTGCGCGGTGAAATGCATCTGGGCGCCGACGGCGCGCACGTCGATGGCGCGCACCTGGGCGTCTTCGCCGAAGCCGTAGCTGGTGACCGGGCAGGTCACGTCGGCCACGATGTCGCGCACCGCCGGATCGTCGGTGCACAGGATGGCCACGCCGTAGAACGGCATGCGGTGCAGGAAGTCGACAAAAGCTTTCTTGAGCTTCGCGAAGTCGTGCCCGTAGGTCTCCATGTGGTCGGCGTCGATGTTCGTGACCACCGCCATCACGGGCAGCAGGTTCAGGAACGAAGCGTCCGACTCGTCGGCCTCGACCACGATGTAGTCGCCGCTGCCCAGCTGCGCGTTGGCGCCGGCGCTGTTCAGGCGGCCGCCGATCACGAAGGTCGGGTCGAGCCCGGCGGCTTCGAGCACGCTCGCCACCAGGCTGGTGGTGGTGGTCTTGCCGTGCGTGCCGGCAATGGCGATGCCCTGCTTCAGGCGCATCAGCTCCGCGAGCATCAGCGCGCGCGGCACGACCGGAATGCGCTTTTCGCGCGCGGCCAGCACCTCGGGGTTGTCCGACTGCACGGCGGTGGACGTAACGACCGCGTCCGCGCCGTCGATGTGCGCGGCCGCGTGGCCCACGAAGGTACCGATGCCCAGGCCCGCGAGGCGACGCAGCGTGGCGCTGTCCGACAGGTCGGAGCCGGTGATCTTGTAGCCCAGGTTCAGCAGCACCTCGGCGATGCCGCTCATGCCGGAGCCGCCGACGCCGACGAAGTGGATGTGACGGATCGCGTGCTTCATTTGGCAAGCTCCTCGCAGGCGCGGACGACCGCGTCCACAGCGTCGGTCTTCTGCAGGGTCTTGGCCTTCCGGGCCCGGTCGATCAAGGTCGCGCGTTCGGTTGTCTGTAGCAAATCAGCCAGCAATTCAGGGGTGAGGTCGGTCTGTTGCACCAGCCAGCCGCCGCCCGCGTCCACGAGGAAGCGCGCGTTGGTGGTCTGGTGGTCGTCGACCGCCGAGGGGAAAGGCACGAACAGCGCTGCTGCGCCGACGGCCGCGATTTCGGTGACGGTGCTGGCACCCGCGCGCGCGACGATGAGGTCGGCCTCGGCGTACGCCTGCGCGGTGTCGTCGATGAAGGGCGTGAGTTCGCCCTCGACGCCGGCCGCCGCGTAGTTGGCACGCAGCTCGTCGATCTGCTTGGCGCCGCTCTGGTGCAGCACCTGCGGGCGAAGGTCGGGCGCGATGCGCGCCAGCGCCTGCGGCACGACGGTGTTGAGCGCACGCGCGCCGAGGCTGCCGCCGACCACCAGCAATTTCAGCGGACCCGTACGGCCCGCGAAGCGCGTGGCCGGATCGGGCTGCGACGTGAACGCCGCGCGCAGCGGATTGCCCACCCACTGCGCCTTCTTCAGCACGTTCGGGAAGGCCGTGAACACGCGGTCGGCCACGCCCGCCAGCACCTTGTTGGCGAGGCCGGCGACCGAGTTCTGTTCGTGCAGCACCAGCGGCTTGCCCATGAGCACGCCCATCATTCCGCCCGGGAAGGTGATGTAGCCACCGAGGCCCACCAGCACGTCGGGCTTCACGCGGCGCACCACGCCCAGGCTCTGCCAGAAGGCGCGCAGCAGCTTCAGCGGCAGCAGGAACAGCGTGAGCGGACCCTTGCCGCGCACGCCGCCGAACTGCACCGGCTCGAAGGCGAAGCCGCGCGGCGGCACGAGTTTTTCTTCCATGCTGCCGGGCGCGCCCAGCCAGTGCACGCGCCAGCCGCGCTCGCGCAGGGCCTCGGCCACGGCCAGGCCCGGGAAGATGTGGCCGCCTGTGCCGCCGGCCATGACGAGTGCGGTGCGGCCGGTCATACGCGACCTCCCCGCATGAGCACGCGGTTCTCGTAGTCGATGCGCAGCACCACGGCCAGCGCCACGAGGTTCATCAAGATCGCCGAGCCGCCGAAGCTCATCAGCGGCAGGGTCAGGCCCTTGGTCGGCAGCGCGCCGAGGTTCACGCCCATGTTGATGAAGGCCTGGAAGCCGACCCACACGCCCACGCCCTGGGCCACGAGGCCCGAGAACACGCGGTCGAGCGCGATCGCCTGGCGGCCGATGTGCATGATGCGGCGCGTGAGCCAGAGGAACATGCCGATGATCAGCAGCACGCCGATGAGGCCGAACTCTTCGCCGATCACGGCGAGCAAAAAGTCGGTGTGCGCCTCGGGCAGCCAGTGCAGCTTCTCGACGCTGCCGCCCAGGCCCACGCCGAAGATCTCGCCGCGACCGATGGCGATCAGCGAGTGCGACAGCTGGTAGCCCTTGCCCAGCGCGTGCTCTTCGCTCCACGGATCGAGGTACGCAAAAATGCGCTCGCGGCGCCACGGGCTGCTCGCCACGATGGAGCCGAAGGCCACCACCACCAGCGTCGCGATCACGAAGAACATGCGCGCGTTCACGCCGCCCAAAAACAGGATGCCCATGGCGATCACGGCGATGACCATGAAGGCGCCCATGTCGGGCTCGGCCATCACCAGCATGCCGACCACCACCACCGCGATGCCCATCGGCAGCACGGCGCGAAAGAAGCGCTCCTTGATCTCCATCTTGCGCACCATGTAGCTGGCGGCGTAGAGCACCATCGCGAACTTGGCCAGCTCCGACGGCTGGAAGCGCATGAAGCCCATCGGCAGCCAGCGGCGCGCGCCGTTCACGTTGATGCCGATGTGCGGAATGAGCACCGCCACCAGCAGCAGCAGCGAGGCCACGAAGAGCCAGGGCGCGGCGCGCTCCCAGGTCTTCATCGGGATCTGGAAGGTCAGCAGCGCGGCGATGAACGCGATGACCAGCGAGGCCGCGTGCCGTGTGAGGAAGTACGAGGCGCCGTAGCCTGCGCGCGCGAAGCGCGGGTTGTCGGGCAGCGCGATCGAGGCCGAATACACCATGACCAGGCCCCAGGTCATCAGCGCGACCGTGACCCAGACCAGCGCCTGGTCGAAACCCAGCACGCGCATCGGCGTGGCCTTGGTCTGCGCAATGCCGGCGCCGCCCAGCCGCACGGGCAGGTGCACGGGCAGCGAATCCATGCCGCTGCGGGCGCGCCGGAACCAGCCGCCGAAACGGCTGCCGGTGCGGGTTTCCTGGCCTGCGGCTGCGGAGTTCAAATCGGGTCCTCCATCGATCCGGCGGTGGACAACGACGCGCCGGGCACGTACGACACCACGGCATCGTCGCCACCCACGGCATCGCGCGGGCTGTCGGCGTAAGCCTCCACGGCCTCGCGGAACACCTCGGCGCGGTGCGCGTAGTCCTTGAACATGTCGAAGCTCGCACAGGCGGGTGACAGCAGCACGGCATCGCCCGGGTGGGCGCGCGCGGCGGCGAGCTTGACGGCTTCTTCCATCGAGCCCGCGTGCTTCAGCGACACGCCGGTATTGGCCAGTGCGGCCTCGATGAGCGGGGCGTCGCGGCCGATGAGCACGACGGCGCGCGCGTACTGGCGCACGGGGTCGGCCAGCGGCTCGAAGTCCTGGCCCTTGCCTTCGCCGCCGAGGATCACGACCACGCGGCGCTCTTCGCCCAGGCCGCTCAAGGCGGCCACGGTGGCGCCGACGTTGGTGCCCTTGCTGTCATCGAAGAACTCGACCTCGTCCACGATGGCGATCGGTTCGACGCGGTGCGGCTCGCCGCGGTACTCGCGCAGGCCGTAGAGCATGGGGCCCAACGGGCAGTCGGCGGCGCTGGCGAGCGCGAGCGCAGCCAGGGCGTTCATTGCGTTGTGGCGGCCGCGGATGCGCAGTGCGTCGGCGGGCATGAGGCGCTGGAAGAAGATTTCTTCTTCGACCACCGCGCCGCGCTTGCGCTTCTGCGTTTCGTCGGCTTCCAGCGCCCGCACCAACCAGGCCACGCCGTTGATGCGCTCGATGCCGTAGTCGCCGGGACGCAGCGGCATCGCGCCGCCGAAGGTGACGTGGGTGCGGATCTGCGGACGCTGCAGCTTCACGCGAACGGGTGGCGGCAGCATGGCCATCACGCCGGCGTCGTCGCGGTTCAGGATCATCAGGCCCTTGGCGCCGAAGATGCGCGCCTTCGCGGCCGCATACGCCGGCATGTCGCCATGCCAGTCGAGGTGGTCCTGCGTGAGGTTGAGCACGGTCGCGGCCGTGGGCTCGAAGCCCTGCACACCGTCGAGCTGGAAGCTCGAGAGTTCGAGCACCCACACCTCGGGCAGCGTGCCGGCGTCGATGTGCGCGGCCAGCGTGTCGAGCAGCGTCGGGCCGATGTTGCCGGCCACGGCCACGGTCTTGCCCGCGCGCTCGACCAGCTGGCCGGTGAGCGAGGTGACGGTGGTCTTGCCGTTGGTGCCGCTGACCGCGAGCACGGCGGGCGTGTAGCCCTTGGGCGCTTCGGGCTCGGGTTCCGGCACGAGCACCATCTGGGGCGTGTCTTCCTCGACCGCCGCCGACGCCGGGTTGGTGGCGGACAGCTCGGCGATCGTGGCGACGAACGCGGCGGCCTCCAGCGCGGCCGTGGGCACGTAGGGCTTGCCGGGGGGCGGGAGCCGGGAGAGGCTGGCGGCGGTCGCGGGCGCGGGCGGCGCGTCGGCGGCCGGTGCTGCGCCTTCTTCCGTGGCGGTGTCTTCAGCGACGACGTCTTCGGTAGGCGGCGTCACCGGCACGCTCAGCGACGCGTCGCGCGGCATGGCTTCGGCCATGGCGGGCGGCGTGGCGTCGACAGCTTCGGTCGGTTCGACGGGCGCGGCGGGCTCGGCTTCTGCGGCAGTCGCATCGACTGGCAGTGCGGCTTCGATCGGCTCTGCCGTCGGCTCGGGGGCCACGGCGTCAGTGGGTGCAACAACGTCAGTTGCTTCAACAGGCGCAGTCGTTTCGGCTTCGCCTTCGACAACCGCAGCAGCCTCCGGCGCAGGGACTTCCGGCGTCTCGACCACCGCAGCATCCACCGCAGGGGCTTCTTCGCTCAAGGCCAGCTCGGCCTGGGCCGGCGTTTCAACGACAGGTTCGGCCACGGCGGTTTCAACGGGCACGTCAGCCTCGACTTCCACCACCGGCACCTCGACCGTGCGCAGGTCGAGCAGCGCGCGCACGAACAGGTCCAGCTCGCCGCCGACCACGAGGCCCACGGCCTTGGCGGCATTGACGACTGGCGCCAGCGTCGCGGGCGACAGGCCCGGCGAGCGGTACACGGCGCGGATCGGCGTGCCTTCGACCAGCGCGGCCGTGAACGGTCCGCCGATGAAGCGCGCGTCGGGCAGCTCGGCCTGCAGCGTTGCCAGCGAAGCCGGCGCCTCGCGCGTGTCGGCCACGGTCACGACCGCGCCGTGGCGCGCGCACCAGCGCGCCATCGCCAGCCCGGACGCGCCGAGGCCGAGGATGAGAACGGGGAGGTCTTTCAGGTGCCGCATGGTTGTGGGGTTACCGCAGCTTCAACGTGGAAAGGCCGATGAGGCACAGCAGCATCGTGATGATCCAGAAGCGCACGACGACCTGCGTCTCGCGCCAGCCGCTCTTCTCGAAGTGGTGGTGCAGCGGCGCCATCTTGAGCACGCGGCGGCCTTCGCCGTAGCGCTTCTTCGTGTACTTGAAGTACATGACCTGCGCCATCACCGAGATCGCCTCGACCACGAAGATGCCGCCCATGATGAAGAACACGATCTCCTGGCGCACGATGACTGCGATGGTGCCCAGCGCGCCGCCCAGCGCCAGCGCGCCCACGTCGCCCATGAAGACCTGCGCCGGATGCGTGTTGAACCAGAGGAATGCGAGGCCCGCACCGGCCATCGCCGAGCAGAACACCAAGAGCTCGCCCGAGCCCGGGATGTAGGGGAACAGCAGGTACCTGGAGAACACCGCGCTGCCCGTGACGTAGGCGAACACGCCCAGCGCCGAGCCCACCATCACCACCGGCATGATCGCCAGGCCGTCGAGGCCATCGGTCAGGTTGACGGCGTTGCTTGCGCCCACGATCACGAGGTACGTGAGGATCACGAAGCCGATGCCGCCCAGCGGGTAGCTCACTTCCTTGAAGAACGGCACCAGCAGGTTGATCTTGGGCGGAAAGTCGAGGTCGAAGCCCGAGCGCACCCAGGCGAAGAACAGCTCGAGCACGCGCCAGTTGGAGCTCTCGGAAATGCTGAACAGCAGATAGAAACCCGCGAGCAGGCCGACCACCGATTGCCAGAAATACTTCTCGCGCGAGCGCATGCCTTCGGGGTCCTTGCGCACCACCTTGCGCCAGTCGTCCACCCAGCCGATGGCGCCGAAGCCCATCGTCACCCACAGCACGATCCACACGAAGCGGTTCGACAGGTCGAACCACAGCAAGGTGGCGAACGCAATCGCGAACAGCACCAGCACGCCGCCCATGGTGGGCGTGCCGCTCTTGGTCAGGTGCGTTTCCATGCCGTAGCCGCGGATCGGCTGGCCGATCTTGAGCGCGGCCAGGCGGCGAATGACGTACGGGCCGGCCACCAGGCCGACCACGAGCGCGGTCAGCGCGGCCATGAGCGCGCGGAACGTGAGGTAACTGAAAACGCGCAAGAACCCGAACTCGGGCGACAGCGTCTGCAGCCATTGGGCCAGGGACATCAGCATGGTGTGTTGCGCGGCTCATGCGTCATGACCGGCCTCCTTTTGTTGTTGTGCCTCGATCGCCTGCACCACGCGTTCCATCTTCATGAAGCGCGAACCCTTGACCAGCACGCTGCCCAGCTGCGGCAGGCGGGCGAGCACGGCCGCGCGGAGCGTGTCGAAATCGTCGAAATGACGGCCACCGGCATCGCCGGCGTCGTCGTTGTTGTTGTTGAAAGCCGTTGCCGCATGCACGGTCTCGCCGCCCAGCGTGTAGACGGCGTCGAGCCCGCGCTGCCGTGCCCAGGCGCCGACTTCGGCGTGGAACGCGGGCGCGCGGTCGCCGACCTCGCCCATCTCGCCGAGCACCAGCAGCCGCGGCGCGGGCAGGCCGGTGAGCACGTCGATGGCGGCAATCACGGAATCGGGGTTGGCGTTGTAGCTGTCGTCGACCAGCGTGAGCGCGTGCCCGCCGGGCAGCACGATCTCGACGGCCCGCGAGCGGCCCTTGACCGGCTCGAAGGCCGACAGGCCCGCGGCGATGGTGTCGAGCGACACGCCGGCGGCCAGCGCGCAGGCGGTGGCGGCGAGCGCGTTGCCCACGTTGTGGCGGCCCGCAATGTGCAGGCGCGCGTCGAACGCGCCCAGCGGCGTGCGCACGCGCACGGTCCAGGCGCCCTGCAGCCATTCGGCACTGTCGAGCGAGATGTCGGCGTCGGCGTGCTCGCCGAAGGTCAGGCAGCGGCGCGAGCCGCTCTGGCGCGCCATGTCGGTCCACAGCGAGGTGAAGGTGTCGCCATAAGGGAACACGGCCGTGCCGTCATCGGGCAGCGCGGCGAACACGGCGGCGTTCTCGATGGCGACGGCCTCGACGCTGGCCATGAACTCCTGGTGCTCGCGCTGCGCGTTGTTGACCAGCGCGATGGTCGGGCGCGACATGGCGGCCAGCCGCGCGATCTCGCCCGGGTGGTTCATGCCCAGTTCGAGCACCGCCAGCTGGTGCTGCGCGCGCAGGCGCATCAGCGTGAGCGGCACGCCGATCTCGTTGTTGAAGTTGCCGGCCGTGGCCAGCGCGCGGTCGGCGCGGAAGGCGGCGAGCACGGCCGCGATCATCTGCGTGACCGTGGTCTTGCCGTTGCTGCCGGTGACGGCGATCAGCGGCAGGTTGAACTGCGCGCGCCAGCCGGCGCCCAGTGCGCCGAGCGCGATGAGCGAATCGGGCACCTCGAGGCCGGCAAGCCCCGCGGCTTCGAGGCCGCCGTGCGCGATGGCGGCCACGGCGCCCTGCTTCTTCGCGTCGGCCAGGAAGTCGTTGGCGTCGAAGCGTTCGCCCTTGAGCGCAACGAACAGGTCGCCGGCGGCCAGGGTGCGGGTGTCGGTGTGGACGCGGGCGATGACGGTGGCCGGGTCGCCCACGAGGCGCGAACCCGGCACCCATTGCTGCGCTTGCGCCAGCGTGAGGTTGAGCGGTGTAGAGAGGGGCGTGGCCATGGCGGTCATGCGGCACCCCGCTTCGTGAGCGCGTCGAGCGCGTGGGTCTTGTCGGAGAACGGCAGGCGCTGGCCCGCGATTTCCTGCCACTCTTCGTGGCCCTTACCGGCGATCAGCACCACGTCTTGCGGCGCCGCCTGCGCAATGGTTTCGGCGATGGCGCGGGCGCGGTCGACCTGCACGCGGGCCGCCTCGACGCGCGTGAAACCGCGCAATGCCTGGCTGATGATGGCGTCGGGGTTCTCGTTGCGCGGGTTGTCGCTGGTGAGCACGACGTGGTCGGCCTGCCGTTCGGCGACGGCGGCCATCAGCGGGCGCTTGATCGGGTCGCGGTTGCCGCCGCAGCCGAACACGCACCAGAGCGCGCCGCCGCGTTGCTTGGCGAGCGGGCGCAGGCCGGCGAGGGCCTTGTCGAGCGCGTCGGGCGTGTGGGCGTAGTCGACCACGGCCAGCGGTGCGTTGTCGGTCGGCTGCACGCGGTCCATGCGGCCCGGCACGCTGCTGAGGTGGGCGCAGGCGGCCACGGCCTGCGCGAGCGTGAGGCCCAGCGCGCGCAGGGTGCCGAGCACGCCAAGCAGGTTGGCGACGTTGTACTGGCCGATGAGCCCGGTCGCGAGCCGTTCGGCCGGCGCCGTGCTGCCGTGCTCGGCCACGGTGAACTGCAGGCCTTGCGCGTCGTAGCCGATGTCGCGTGCCATGAGCCGCGCGGGCTTGCCGGCTGCCGAGACGGTCCAGACGTCGAGCGCGCCGATGCCGGCGTCGACGAGGTTGGCGCACAGGCTGGCGCCGTGCATGTCGTCGATGTTGATCACGGCGGCGCGCAGGCCGGGCCAGCGGAACAGCTCGGCCTTGGCCTGCCAGTAGGCGTCCATGCTGCCGTGGTAGTCGAGGTGGTCCTGCGTGAAATTGGTGAACACGGCGACCGCGATGCGGCAGCCGTCGAGCCGGCGCTCGGCGATGCCGATCGACGAGGCCTCGATGGCGCAGGCGCCGAAGCCTTCGGTGACGAAGCCGCGCAGCGCGCGCTGCAGCATCACGGGGTCGGGCGTGGTCAGGCCGGTGTAGGTGAGGTCGGGCGGCACGCCGATGCCCAAGGTACCCATCACGGCGCAGGGCGACGGGGCGCCGCGCTCGGTGGTGCCGTCGGGGCGCATCGCGCGCACGCCGCCGGCCGCGCGCAGCGTGGACAGCGACTCGGCCAGCCACCACGCGGTGGAGGTCTTGCCGTTGGTGCCCGTTACGGCCAGCAGGTCGAGCTGCGCCGAGGGGTTGTCGTAGAAGGCGGCAGCGATCGGGCCGGTGGCGGCCTTGAGGCCGGGGTAGCTCACGATGCGCTCATCGCCGTCGAAGCCGAAGGCGTCCACGCCCTCGTGCTCGACGAGGCAGGCCACGGCGCCCTGCGCCAGCGCGGCCGCCACGTGCTGGCGGCCGTCGGTCGCGGCACCGGGCCAGGCGATGAAGGCGTCGCCCGGGCCGACCGCGCGGCTGTCGGCCTGCAGTGCGCCCTGCACGCGCTCTTTCAGCCAGAACGCGGCGGTGGTGGGAGAAGTGAATGTCAGCATGTCAGAAGCTCTCGGGGACGTCTTGCGTCAGCACGAGGGGTTTGACCGCCAGATCGGGCGCAACGTTCATCATGCGCAGCGTCTGCTGCACGACTTCGCTGAACACGGGCGCCGCGGCGAGGCCGCCGTAGTACTGGCCGTCGCTGGGCTCGTCGATCATCACCGCGACGATGATGCGCGGCTTCTCGATAGGCGCCATGCCGGTGAACCAGGCGCGGTACTTGTTGCTGGCGTAGCCCTTGCCGACCTGCTTGTGGGCCGTGCCCGACTTGCCGCCGACCGAGTAGCCGACCGTCTGCGCGCGCGTGCCGGTGCCGCCCGGGCCGGCGGCCATCTGCAGCATCTTGCGCACCGCGAGCGCGTTGGACGGCGAGAACACGCGCACGCCGACCGGCGGCTCGGTGTTCTTCAGGATGGTGACCGGGATGATGGAGCCGTCGTGCGCGAACGAGGTGTACGAATGCGCCATCTGGAACAGCGAGGCCGACAGGCCGTAGCCGTAGGCCATGGTGGCCTGCTCGACCGGCTTCCAGGTCTTCCACGGGCGCAGCCGGCCCGTCACGGCACCGGGGAACTGGATCTGCGGCTTCTGGCCGTAGCCGAGGGCGGTGTAGGTGTCCCACATCTCGTGGGGCGTCATCTTCTGGGCGATCTTGAGCGCGCCCACGTTGCTCGACTTCTGGATCACGCCCTCGACCGTCAGCGCCCCGTAGTTGTGGGTGTCGCTGATGGTGAAGCCGCCCAACTGGTAGCGGCCAGGTGCGGTGTCGATGATGGTCGACGGCTTCACGCGCCCGGCCTCCAGCGCCATCGCCACGGTGATGGGCTTCATGGTCGAGCCGGGCTCGAAGGTGTCGGTGAGCGCGCGGTTGCGCAGCTGCTCGCCCGT
Organism: Variovorax paradoxus; assembly: GCF_009498455.1. Lineage (NCBI taxonomy): Bacteria > Pseudomonadati > Pseudomonadota > Betaproteobacteria > Burkholderiales > Comamonadaceae > Variovorax > Variovorax paradoxus. The sequence continues at coordinate 496,827 of NZ_CP045644.1, forward strand.
GAGGTTCTGGCGCTTGTCGGGCACGTAGCTCGGGTAGTTGGCCAATGCCAGCACCTCGCCGGTGGTGCTGTCGAGCACCACCACGCTGCCGGCCTTGGCCTTGCGCGCCGTGACGGCGTCGCGCAGCTTCTGGTAGGCGAAGAACTGCACCTTGCTGTCGACGCTGAGCTGGATGTCCTGGCCCTCGACCGGCGGCACCTGCTCGCCCACGCCTTCGACGACGCGGCCCAGCCGGTCCTTGATGACGCGGCGCGAACCGGCCTTGCCGGCCAGCTCCTTGTTGAACGCCAGCTCGATGCCTTCCTGGCCGTTGTCTTCCACGTTGGTGAAACCCACCACGTGCGCCGCGGCCTCGCCCTCGGGGTACTGGCGCTTGTATTCCTTGCGCTGGTAGATGCCCTTGAGGTTGAGCGCCGCGATCTGCTTGGCAATGGGCTCGTCGACCTGGCGCTTGATCCAGACGAAGGTCTTGTCTTCGTCTTCGAGCTTCTTGTCGAAGTCCTTCTGCGGCATGCCGAGCAGCCTGGCCACCTGCTTGAGCTTGGCGCGCACCTCGGGGTCGTCGCGCTCCACGTCTTCGGGAATGGCCCAGATGCTGGGCGCCACCACGCTGGACGCGAGGATGAGCCCGTTGCGGTCGAGGATGCGGCCGCGGTTGGCCGGCAGCTCCAGCGTGCGCGCAAAACGCACCTCGCCCTGGCGCTGGAAGAAGCTGTTGTTGAAGACCTGCACGTACGCGGCCCGCCCCGCCAGCATGACGAAGCCGAAGGCGATGCCGGCGACGATGAACTTGCTGCGCCACACCGGCGTCTTGCTCGCGAGCAAGGGGCTGGTGGTGTAGCGCACGCTGCGGTTGCCGCGGCTCATCGGGTGGGCCTCGCGGTGGCGGCGCCGGGCTTGGGCGGCGTGGTGGGCGGCAGCGGTGCGATGGCCGGGATCACCGAGCCGTCGGGGCGCACGTACTGGGTGATGGCCGGCGAGGCCGTGCGCATCTGCAGCTGTTCCTTGGCGAGCTTCTCCACGCGCAGCGGCGTGGCCTGGGCGCGCTTTTCCACCTGCAGGCGGTCATGCTCGGTTTCGAGCTTGCGCGTCTCCTGCTGGGCGCGGTCGAACTCCGTGTAGAGCTGGCGCGACTGGTACTGGGTGTGCACAAGGTACAAAGCCGTCGCAATGACGGCCAGCAGAAGGAGCAGGTTGATCCGCGCCATGGCTACCCGGCTTCCGTGCGTTCGGCCACCCGAAGGATGGCGCTGCGCGAGCGCGGGTTGCCGCGCACTTCTTCTTCGGACGGCTTGATGCGCTCGAGCGCGTGCAGCTTCATCACCTTGGGCGCAGCGAAGGGCGCGCGGCGGTCGTAGACCTCCTTCGAGTGCTTGGCGATGAACTGCTTGACGATGCGGTCTTCGAGCGAATGGAAGCTGATTACCGCGAGCCGGCCGCCGGGCGCGAGCACCGACAGGCTGGCTTCTAGCGCTTGTTGCAGCTCCTCAAGCTCGGCGTTGATGAAAATCCGAAAAGCCTGAAATGTGCGCGTTGCAGGGTTCTGGCCCTGCTCGCGGGTTTTGACCGTGCCAGCCACGAGCTCGGCCAGTTCGGTGGTGGTTGAAATTGCGCCCCGTTCTTGTCTGCGAGCAACAATCGCCTTTGCAATCTGAACAGCAAACCGTTCTTCGCCATAGTCACGGATCACCTCTGCAATTTGTTGAAGTTCGGCCGTTGCCAGCCACTCGGCCACGCTCTCGCCGCGCGTGGTGTCCATGCGCATGTCGAGCGGACCGTCGAAACGAAAACTGAAGCCGCGCACCGGGTTGTCGATTTGCGGCGAACTCACGCCCAGGTCCATCAGCAGGCCGTTGACGCTGGCGTCGGGCAATTCGCCCAGCGAGCGGAATCCCTGGTGGCGGATAGAAAAACGCGCATCCGAGATGCGCGCTGCTTCGGCCACTGCTTCCGCATCCTTGTCGAATGCGATGAGCCTGCCTTCCGGCGCCAGCCGCGCGAGGATGGCGCGCGCATGCCCCCCGCGTCCGAAGGTGGCATCCACGTACGTGCCCGTGGCTGCCGCGCTGCCGGAAAGAAGTGCTTCCACCGCCTCGTTCAACAAGACGGTCGTGTGGGTCAGGGGGGTGTTCACGGGGCTCCTCAGAACGCGAAGTCCTGAAACACATCCGGCATCTCGCCCTGGGTGGCCTCGGCCTCCTTGGCCTCGTAGGTCGCCTTGTCCCAGAGCTCGAAGTGGTTGCCCATGCCCAGCAGCAGCGTTTCGCGGTTGATGCCGGTGGCGGCGCGCAGCTCGGGCGACACCAGCACGCGGCCGGTGCCGTCCATCTCGACGTCCATCGCGTTACCGAGGAAGACGCGCTTCCACCACTGCGCCGACATCGGCAGCGCAGCAATGCGCTCGCGGAATTTTTCCCATTCGGGACGGGGGAACACCATCAGGCATCCGTGCGGATGCTTGGTGATCGTGAGCTGGCCGCCCGCCGTGGCGCTCAGGACGTCGCGATGCCGGGTCGGCACGGAGAGCCGCCCCTTGGCATCCAGACTGAGCGATGAAGCGCCTTGAAACACGACCACGAAACCCCTGTGGTGGGAGGTGCCGCGACACCCGAAAGGGGCGTTGCCCGCACTTTTTCCCACTTAACTGCACTTTTTTCCACTGTAGCAGGAAACACTTGCGACGCAACTGGGGCTCGAGGGTATTTTTTGTAATGGAATCAACGACTTAGCGCCGATTTCCAAACCTGGAAATCGGCGAATTGTGTTGAGAATGAAGTACTTAGCTCACGCAGTGAAAGTGATGCGTGAAGGACGACCCCGTTACAGGGGCCGAGGGAGGCGGCTTCAGAGGATGAAGCGCGAAAGGTCTTCGTCGTGACTTAGTGCCGCAAGGCGCTCGTCGACATAAGCGGCATCGATGCGGACCGTCTGACCCTCGATGCGGGTGGCGTCGAAGCTTACCTCATCGAGCAGGCGCTCCATGACGGTCGACAAACGGCGTGCGCCGATGTTCTCGGTGCGCTCGTTCACCTCGAAGGCGATGGCCGCCAGCCGCGTGATGCCGTCGGGCGTGAAGTCGAGCGTCACGCCTTCGGTGGCCAGCAGCGCCTGGTACTGCTTCACGAGCGACGCACGGGTCTGCGTGAGGATGCTCTCGAAGTCCGACACCGAGAGCGATTGCAGCTCGACGCGGATCGGAAAGCGCCCCTGCAGCTCGGGAATCAGGTCGCTCGGCTTGCTCAGGTGGAAGGCGCCGCTCGCGATGAACAGCATGTGGTCGGTGCGCACCACGCCGTACTTGGTCGACACCGCCGTGCCCTCCACGAGCGGCAGCAGGTCGCGCTGCACGCCCTGGCGCGAGACGTCGGAGCCCTGCGCTTCGCTGCGCGTGGCGACCTTGTCGATCTCGTCGATGAACACGATGCCGTTCTGCTCGGCGTTGGCAATGGCCTGCGTGCGGATCTCGTCCTCGTTGACCAGCTTGGCGGCCTCTTCGTCGATCAGCAGGCGCATCGCCTCGGCGATCTTGAGCTTGCGCGTCTTGCGCTTGCCGCCACCCATCTGGCCGAACATGCCGCGCAGTTGCTCGGTCATTTCCTCCATGCCGGCCGGGCCCATGATCTCGAGCGGCGCACGGGTCTCGGCGAGGTCGAGCTCGATTTCCTTGTCGTCGAGCTGGTGCTCGCGCAGCTTTTTGCGGAAGGCCTGGCGCGTGGGGTTGGGGCTGTCGAGTGCGGGCGCAGCGCCATCGACGCCACGTGCCGGAGGCAGCAACGCGTCGAGAATGCGTTCTTCGGCCGCGTCTTCGGCGCGCGCACGCACCTTCACGCTTTCGGATTCGCGCGTCTGCTTGACGGCGATTTCGGCGAGGTCGCGAATGATCGAATCGACGTCCTTGCCCACGTAGCCCACCTCGGTGAACTTGGTGGCCTCGACCTTGATGAACGGCGCGTCGGCCAGACGGGCCAGGCGGCGGGCGATTTCGGTCTTGCCGACGCCCGTCGGGCCGATCATGAGGATGTTCTTCGGCGTGATCTCGTGGCGCAGCGTGTCGTCGACCTTCTGGCGGCGCCAGCGGTTGCGCAGCGCAATGGCCACGGCACGTTTGGCGGCGGGCTGGCCGACGATGTGGTTGTCGAGCTCGGAGACGATTTCCTGGGGGGTCATGGACATGGTCAGAGCGCTTCCACCGTGTGGTTCATGTTCGTGTAAATGCAGATTTCTCCGGCGATCGCCAGCGATTTGCGCACGATCTGCTCGGCCGAAAGGTCGGTGTTGTCGATCAGCGCCTTGGCCGCCGATTGGGCGTACGCGCCGCCCGAACCGATGGCGATCACGCCGTCTTCAGGCTCCAACACGTCGCCATTGCCGGTGATGATGAGCGAGGTCGTGGCGTCGGCCACGGCCAGCATGGCCTCGAGCTTGCGCAGCACGCGGTCGGTGCGCCAATCTTTGGTGAGTTCGACCGCTGCGCGGGTCAGGTGGCCCTGGTGCTTTTCGAGCTTGGCCTCGAAACGCTCGAAGAGCGTGAAGGCATCGGCGGTGGCGCCGGCGAATCCCGCCAGGACCTTGCCGTGATAGAGCCGCCGCACCTTGCGCGCCGTGCCTTTGATGACGATGTTGCCGAGAGTGACCTGCCCGTCCCCGCCAATGGCGACCTGATCGCCTTGGGGGGTCTTGCGGCGCACGCTCACGATGGTGGTGCCGTGAAACTGTTCCATCGCAGCCATCTGGGGATGGGCCCCGCCAATGCAACCCCTGCGGTCGGACAAGCTGCTGGCGGAAAAAACCGCGGCGCAGAGGCCGCGGACACCCCTGTTACGGGGTCAGTTCTTGCGGACAGCGACCGTGGCGTGGTCGGTGATGCCGATCAGCCCGAACAGCGCCGCAATCAGCCGGTGCGCATCGACGAACTGCACCCGCTCGCCATTCGCGTCCCGCTCGCGGACCCAGCTCAGCAGCGTGCCGGCCGCCGCCAGGTCCATGCGCAGCAGGGCCGCGCACGAGATGACCGGCGCCGTCGTGTGGCGCAGGTCGTGGTCCAGGCGCTGCCAGCACGACAGCGAATCGCCGCGCAGGTCGCCCGCCAGCGCGGCAAAGCCGCTGTCGGTGGACGGGAAGCTCTCGGAATCGCCCCCGACCGACAGCAGCGACCACACCGAGCTCGGCCGGCTCGCCGGCGGCGCGGCCAGCGAGGTGCACTCGCCCTTCGGGTCCTGCCAGGACGGCGGCGACACCTCGTAGGTGATGCAGTAGTTGAGCGCCACCAGCTCGAAGTCGTCGGGCATGTGCAGCATGCGCAGCGTCGCGAGGCGCAGCTGCCACCAGGCGTCGTCGGGATGGCGCTCGTTGTTGGGCGTGGCCGCGGCCAGCACGGCCAGGAGCTGCGAGGCGCCGAAGAAGCGCAGCTGCACCGGCGAATCGGACCAGTGCGTGAACAGGATGCGCAGCGGCGCGACCGCGGGCGGATCGATGTCGGTGAGCGCGCGCCAGTCGAGCGTCCAGACCATGCCGGCCTGCGAGAGCGCCCGCGTGAGCGCCATGAGCCCCTCGCGCGTCAGGTGTGCGGGGCTGACCCAGTCGGCGGCGCCCGTCGTATCGGAGGCCGCTTCGGCGTCTTCGCTGGCCGTGACGGCCTTCACGCTGCGTGCGAGCTCGTCGAGCGAGACCCAGTCGGGCCCCATGCGCTTCATGCGCTGCGCGTAACGCATGCGGGCGGCCGCGAACTTGGCGGCGTCGCCGGTGGCACGGTACAGGTCGAACAGCGCGCGCCAGCGGGCGTCGTCGCGCTCCACCGTGGCGGCTGCGGCGCCGTCGTCGGTGGAGAGCGCGCTTTCGGCGGCCAGGGCCTGCAGCAGGATGGCTTCGGCGCCGGTGTCGTCGCCGTGCGCGAAGCGGATCACCGCTTCTTCGAGCGCGCCGTCGTGGGCGAGCCGGGACGGCTGCGGCGCGGGCACGGCTGCCGCGGCAACAACCTGCGGAGCCGCGGCTGCAGGCGCTGCAGCGGCCGGCAACGGGTCACCGCCACTGTCGACCGGCGGCAGCGTCTCAGCGCCCGCGTCGGGCGGCGGATTGACCAGCGTCTCGCCATTCGGCCCGCGGCCCTTCCACCACTGCTGCGACATCTGCTCTTCGATCTCGTCGATCTTCTTGAGCGTGAGCGCGCGGCCTTCGGGCTTTTCGGAGGTGCTGTTGAGGTTGAACGACGACGGCGTGACCGTGGCCTCGAAGGCATGGGCCGCCGCCTCGCGTTGGCGCAGCTTGCGCAGCATGTCGAACTCGCGGCGGCGCACGAAGTCGTTGCGCTGGCGCCGCTCGATCATTTCCTTCAGCATCTCGCGGCTGTAGGTCTGCTCGGGCAACGACGAGTCGGAGGACGGGGCGTCCAGCTCCGACCAGTCTTTCAGGGGATTCCGAACGAACTTGGCCACCTTCGAAAAAAGGCGGCCTGATTCTTCCTTTGGCATTCAGAGAAGGTTATCGAAAGCGCGGATTTCGCTCTACCTTGCAGCCGTTCAATCCCCGAACATTTTCTGTTTCAGCTCGCGGCGCTGCTGCGCTTCGAGCGAGAGCGTGGCGGTCGGGCGGGCCAGCAGGCGGCCGACGCCGATGGGCTCGCCGGTCTCGTCGCAGTAGCCGTAGTCGCCGGCGTCGATGCGCTGGATCGACTGCTCGATCTTCTTGAGCAGCTTGCGTTCGCGGTCGCGCGTGCGCAGTTCGAGCGCGTGCTCTTCCTCGATGGTGGCGCGGTCGGCCGGGTCGGGCACGACCACGGTGTCTTCGCGCAGATGCTCGGTGGTTTCACCGGCGTTTTCCAGGATGCCACGCTTCAGTTCCACCAGCTTCAGGCGGAAGAACGCCATCTGCTTTTCGTTCATGTACTCGTCGTCGGGCATGGCGATGACTTCGGCATCGCTCAGCTCGGCGGCGGTCTTGGCCTTCCAGTTGTTGACCAGCTTCGGGTCTTTCTTGACGGCCAGCGGCGGCGGCGGCACCAGCGCGGTGGAAGGCGCCTGCGAGAAGCTGGATTTGGCGGCGGTCGAGGCCACGGATTGGGGCATCGAGGGCACGGTCAGTTGCGACAGCCGGGACACGCGGCCACCACGCGCGGCGGGAGCGGGCGTAGCGGGGATCGTGGGTGTCGCCGGGGCGGAAGAAGAGGCGGCAGCCGTTTTTTTCATGGGGGTCGGGGGAGCAGAAAGGGTGGCCGCAGGACGGCCGACCGGTTGGGATGACGCAGGCGCCGCGCCCGCGGACTTGGTTGCGGGCTGGGCGGACTTCTTGGCAGCCGCGGTCCCGGTCTTGGCCGGGGTTGCCGCTGGCTTTTTGACAGCGCTTTTCTCTTTCGCGGCAGGGGCGGCAGCAGCGGTGGCAGAAACCTTCTTCGTCGCGGGTACAGCCTTCACAGCCGTCGCCTTCTTTGCGGCGGGCTTGGTGGCTGGCGTGGCCTTGGCGGCGGGTTTCTTCACGGTGACTGGCTCCTTGTACGAACTGGAACGCGCTTTCACTGGGTGTCTCCTCCCAAGGGAGCCGTCGCGGGTGTCAGGCCGCGTCGGCTCACGTTGTCGGGGGCGTCCTCAGTGGTGAACCCCGGGGTTATACCCCCGAAAGCCCGCCAAAAACCCTCGGCGCCCCGTGCCGTAAGTCATATCTCGCCGCTGTGGGCGAAGCATGGCTCCCGGAACAGGCGCGCGATTGTATAGAGAACTCGAAACGCAGCGCCATGGGGTCGCGCACTGCCCTGCTCCGGTAGCATCGCGCGGCGCCGCCGGCGGAGGCGGCGCAGGCAAGGCGTGTGCTCCGGGAGGCGCCGCGCCCGCCATTCAAATACAACCGATCGGGAAGAAATCTTGAGCAAAAAAGCAGTATTGGGAGTCCTGGCCGCGGCCATCGCCGTCGCCTATGGCGGCAGCACCTGGTGGGCCGGCACGCAAATCAAATCGAGCTACGACGTCGCCCTGGGCGAACTGCCCCAGCAGACCGCGCTGGTGCGCGTGATCGAACGCAGCTACGAGCGCAACTTCTTCGGTGCCGTGAGCACCGTGACGCTCGAACTGGGCTGCCCGGCCGAGGCCGAAGCCGCCACCGCCCCTGCCGCATCGGCACCCGCCGCCGCGCCGGCCGCGGACACGACCGACGTCGCGCAGGCCACGACCGAAGGCGACGAAGAAGAACCCACCGAAGACGACAGCGACGCCAAGGCCACGCCCCCCAAGCCCGTGCGCATCACCTTCCGCGACACCATCCGCCACGGCCCGTTCGCCGGCGGCACGCTGGCCGCGGCCGTCATCGACAGCGAGCTGGTGCTCGACGCCAAGGCGCAGGCCGAGGCCGAAAAGCTGTTCGGCAAGGCCAAGCCGGTGACCGCGCACACCAAGGTCGGCTTCGGCGGCGGCTTCACCAGCGACCTCACGGTCGCGCCCGCCAAGCTGGCCGAAGAAGGCAAGGGCGAGTTCGCCTGGCAAGGCGCGCAGGCCCGCCTGGACATGGACGCGGCCCGCACCCGCCTGCGCTACGACATGACGATGCCGGGCATGGACATCAATACCGCCTCCAAGGGCGTGCAAGTGAAGGTGGGCAAGTTCACCGCCAAGGCCGACATGGACGGCAGCGCCGGCTGGCTCCTGGCCACCGGCAAGTCGGAAGGCCGGCTCGACAGCTTCGAGCTGAACGCGCCCAAGGGCCTGATGCCCGGCGGCGAGGGCGCCGCCCCCGCCAAGTCCATCAAGGTGCTGCTGCAGAACGTCGACCTGATTGCCGAAGCCACCATCAAGGACGGCCTGTACGCCTCCGAAGGCGCGTTCAAGGGCAAGGGCAAGGTCAACGAGACCGCCATCGACAAGTTCGAGATCGCCAGCAGCGCACGCCGCATCCAGGCGGCCGGTTACAAGAAGCTGGCCGACGCCTGGCTGCAGTCGACCGACGGTGCCGGTTGCGGCCAGCGCAGCAAGGGCCAGAAGGACGCGATGCAGGCGCTGATCAAGCAGCTCGCACCCGACCTCAAGGCCATGGCCAAGCACAGCCCCGAAGCCGGCCTGGACCGCATGCTGATCGAGATCGGCGGCCAGAGCGCCGAGATCAGCTACTCGGTGGCCCTTGTCGGCGTGACCGACGAAGACCTGAAGCTGCCCGGCAACACGCTGCTGCTCCAGCGCGGCGTGCTCAAGGCCAACGCGCGCGTGCCCGTGAAGTGGATCGAGAAGCTGGCCGAAACCGGCGCCGAGAGCGGCCAGACGCCGCCGCCTGAAATGGTCGCGGGCCTGATCGAACAGGCCGAGGAGAACGGCTACGTGAAGCGCGCGGGCGACGACGTGGTGAGCCAGGTCGAGTTCAGCGAAGGCCAGCTCAAGCTCATCGGCAAGCCGGTGGGTTCGCCGCTCGGCAAGTAATCGGAAGTCTGGGTATTTCTCCCTCCCCGCTGGGGAGGGCCGGGGTGGGGGCACGACGGCCTCCGCAAAGACGCGGCGCCTCATCGAAGGCCTGCCCCCATCCCTACCTTCCCCCAGCGGGGGAAGGAGCAAGTCATTCAGGGCTTCAGACCAGGCACTGCTCCAAGCCCTGCTCCAGAATTTCGCGCGGCAGTTCGATGCCGATGAACACCATGCGGCTCTGGCGGTTTTCGTCCTTGCCCCACTCCGGGCCCAGGTCGCTGCCCATCAGCTGGTGCACGCCCTGGAAGATCACCTTGCGCTCGGTGCCCTTCATGTTCAGCACGCCCTTGTAGCGCAGCATGCGCGGGCCGTAGATGTTCACGATGGCGCCCAGGAAGTCTTCGAGCTTGGCCGGGTCGAAAGGCCGGTCGGCCTTGTAGACGAAGCTCTTCACGTCGTCGTCGGTGTGGTGATGGTGGCCGTGGCCTTCGTGCTTGTGCGAGGGGTGGTCGCACGCCTCGCCATGCGCGTGGTCATGGTCATGGTGATCGTGGTCGTCTTCCTTCAGGAAGTCCGGGTCGATGTCCAGCTTGGCGTTCAGGTTGAAGCCGCGCAGGTCGAAGATGTCCTTCAGCGGCACGTCGCCGAAGTGCGCCTTCTGCTGCGGCGCGCGCGGGTTCATGTGCTTCAGGCGGTGAATGAGCGCGTCGGTCTCTTCGGCCGACACCAGCTCGCTCTTGCTGATGAAGATCTGGTCGGCAAAGCCCACCTGGCGGCGTGCTTCCTGGCGGTCGTTGAGCTGCTGCGGCGCGTGCTTGGCATCGACCAGCGTCAAGATCGAGTCGAGCAGGTAGCTCTCGGCGATCTCGTCGTCCATGAAGAAGGTCTGCGCCACCGGGCCGGGGTCGGCCAGGCCGGTGGTCTCGATCACCACGCGGTCGAAGTCGAGCAGGCCCTGGCGCTTCTTGGCGGCCAGCAGCTGCAGCGCTTCGCGCAGGTCTTCGCGGATGGTGCAGCAGACGCAGCCGTTGCTCATCTGGATGATCTGCTCCTTCGACTCGGTCACGAGGATGTCGCTGTCGATGTTCTCTTCACCGAACTCGTTCTCGATGACCGCGATCTTCTGGCCATGGGCCTCGGTCAGGATGCGCTTGAGCAGCGTGGTTTTGCCCGAGCCGAGAAAGCCGGTCAGGATGGTCGCGGGAATGAGGGCCATGGAAAAGTGCTCCGAAAGCGGAAAACAGAAAAAGGCGGGGGATTGGCGGGCAGTTTAGCCAATGCCACTGAGTTGCGTTGCCGATGGGGTCAAGCCCCCGTTCACAGCGGCTTTCTGACCACCACCAGCCCCTTCAGGTACTCCCCTTCCGGGAACTCGATGGTCATCGGGTGGTCGGGCGAGGCGCCCAGGCGTTCGGCGATGTAACCGTCCACGCCGGCGTCGAGCCCGGCCGAGGCCACGATCTTGTGGAACAGGTCGGCGCTGATGCCGCCCGAGCATGAAAACGTGAGCAGCACGCCGCCCGGCTCCAGCAGCTTGAGCGCGAGGCGGTTGATGTCCTTGTAGGCGCGCGCGGCGCGTTCGGCGTGCAGCACCGTGGGCGCGAACTTCGGCGGGTCAAGCACGATCGCGTCGAAGGTGCGGCCCTGGTCGATGAACTCGCGCAGCACCGTGTTCACGTTGGCATCGAGAAACTCCGTGGCAATGCCCTGCCCCTCGAAGCCGTTCAGCGCCAGATGCGCGCGGGCCCGGTCGAGAGCGGGCTTGGACGAATCGACCGACACCAGCGAGGCCCCGTCGAGCGCCCCGGCCGCCTTCAGGCCCGCGAGCGCGGCCACGGTGAAGCCGCCCGTGTAACAGAAGCAGTTGAGCACGCGCCGAAAGCGCCGGTGCTGCGCCAGCTCGGCAAAGCGCTGGCGGCTGTCGCGCTGGTCGAGGTAGAAGCCGGTCTTGTGGCCGGTGGCGATGTCGAGCGACAGTTGCCAGTCGTGCTCGCGGATGGTGATCTGGGTCTCGCCCTCGCCGCGCAGCCAGCCCGTGACCGGCTTCAGGCCCTCGCGTTCGCGGCCGCTGGCGTCGGAGCGTTCATAGAGCTTGGTCAGGCCCGTGGCCGCGAGCAGCGCATCGGCCAGCACGTCTTTCCAACGCTCCACGCCGGCCGACAGGAACTGCGCCACCAGCGTGTCGCCATAACGATCGACGATCAGCCCCGGCAGGCCGTCGGCCTCGCCGTGCACCAGCCGCAAGCCGTCGCTCTGCAGGTCGAACAGGCCGCGCGCATGCACCGCGCGCGCGCAGACCGTGGAAAAAAAAGCAGCGTCGATGCGCTGCTTCTCATCAAAGCTCCAGGCCCGCGCCCGGATCTTGGACGTGGGGCCGAAGGCCGCCCACGCAAGGAAGTTGCCGTCGTGCGACTCCACGCGCACTGTTTCCCCCGAGTCCGCGCCGCCGCGCGCAATGGCGGATTCGAAGACCCAGGGATGGCGGCGTTGGAGCGAGCGCTCCTTGCCCGGCTTGAGGCGAAGGGTTTTCATGGGAGAACGGAGAAAGGAATGAAAGAAGAAATAAAAAACGAAAAGAAACCATGCAGGCGACGGGCCGTGGCTACTACTTGCCGTCCTTGTCCGGCCGGGCCTTGGCGCGCGGATGCGCCGCGTCGTAGACCTTGGCCAGGTGCTGGAAATCCAGCCGCGTGTAGACCTGCGTGGTCGCGATGTTGGCATGGCCCAGCAGCTCCTGCACCGCGCGCAGGTCGCTGCTCGACTGCAGCACGTGGCTCGCGAACGAGTGGCGCAGCATGTGCGGATGCACCGGCGCGGCCAGGCCCGCCTTCAGGCTGCGCTCGCGCAGCAGCTTCCACACCGCCTGCGACGACATGCGCGCGCCGCGCGCACTCACGAACAACGCCGGCTCCTGGCGCTCGCCGCGCACCGCGAGCCAGTCGCGCAGCGCCTCGGCCGCCTTGCTGCCCACGGGCACGCTGCGCCGCTTGCTGCCCTTGCCGAGCACGTGGGCTTCCATCGCATCGAGATCGACCCAGCCGCGCGCCGTGCCGCTCGCCTGCGCATCGAGCCCCGTGAGCTCGCTCACGCGAAGGCCGCATCCGTAGAGAATTTCGACAATGGCGCCGTCGCGCGCTTCGGTCCAGGGGTCGGCTTCGGAGTCGTACAGCTCGGCCAGGCGCACCGCGTCGTCCACGCCCAGCGCCTTCGGCAGCGGCCGGCCCGCCTTGGGCGCGTGCACGTCCTGCACGGGGTTGAAGCCGATCAGCCCTTCATGGCCGAGCCAGCGGTAAAAGCTGCGCCAGCACGACAGCACCAGCGCAATGCCGCGTGGCTCGCGCCCGGCGCTGTGCAACTGCGCCATCCAGCGGCGGATGTGCGCCGTCTGCACGCGGTCCAGCGGCAGGTTGGCCTCAGCCGCGTGGTCGGTCAGCGCGCGCAGGTGGAAGGCATACAGCTCGACAGTGCGCGGCGCGAGCCGACGCTCCACGCGCACGTGTTCGAGGTACTTGTCGATCCATTCCATGGTGTCGTCGTGCTCCGTGCGGCGCCCGAGCGCGTTAGCTAGAACAGATAGCCGAGCGATGCATTGTTCACGATGGCCGCCGGCTCACGCAATGCGCCCTTGAACAGCATGCCCCAGCGGCGCCAGCACGAGGTGGGCGCGGCGGCGTACTGCACGTCGAAGGCCTGGTCGAAGCCGCTGGCACGCACCAGGCGCTCGATGCGCCACAGGTGGTACGGCTCCGACACGATGATCACGCTGCGCACGCCGTTGGCTTCGAGCACCGTGCGCGACAGCGACAGGTTGGCGCGCGTGGACGACGACACCGACTCCAGCACCATCGGCCCCGTGTAGCCCTCGGCCGTGGCGTGGTCGCGCATCACCTCGGCTTCGATGCGGCCGTCTTCGACATCGATGCCGCCCGAGAACACCAGCGTCTGCACGCGACCGGCGCGCGCCAGCACGATGCCCTGGTCGACCCGGCCCGTGAGGCAGGGGTTCGGCTTGCCGTCGAGGTAGGCGCGGTTGCCCAGCACCAGCGCCACGTCGGCCACGCGCGGCAGCGGGCCGGCCAGTGCGGCCTCGGCACGCTGCCAGATCACGCCCGCGATGGCGACATACGTGAGCACGCCGGCCAGCAAGACCGCGCACAGGCCGGCCAGCCAGGGCCGGCGGCGCCACCCGCGTCGCGCGGGACGGCTGGGACCGCTCAAGGGCGCAGCCGCGACAGCGCGCCCGACGACAGCTCGGCGATGCGCTCGAGAAAGTCCGTGCCCATTTCGGCGTTGAAGCGCTGCGCGTCCGGCGAGGCCAGCACCAGCAAGCCGAAGGCCGGCGATTCGGCGTCGGCGCGCAGCGGAATCAGCGCGATCGATGCGGCGCCGGTCGGCTCGGGCAGCCAGTTGGCCGCCTCGAAGCCCGAGTTGAGCCCGCAATACGGCGAAGTGAGCGAGGTGGCCAGCGCCTTCACGTCGTCGCTCACCCACTGGGCATAGGCTTCGTTCAGGTACTCGGTGCCGCAGTCCCACACCTTGATGGCCGTTTGCGGCACCAGGAACAGCGACTGCAGGTCGACCGCGATGCGGTACGGCAGGCTGCGCGGGTCGCGCGTGGTCAGGAGGCCCTTGGTCCAGCGCTGCAGGCGGTCGGCGATGACCACGTTTTCGGTGCCGTGGCGCACCATGTCCATCAGGCGGTGCTCCAGCGCCTTGATCTTCTCGCGCAGCATCTCGGCCTGGCGCTCCTGCAGGCTCACGGCGCGGTTGCCGTGCGGGCTGGTGAGCTGCACCTGCGCCAGCAACTGGGCGTGGCGTTCGAAGAAGTCGGGCGTGTTCGACAGGTAGTTCGCGATGTCGTCTTCGGTGATCGGGTTCATGGCGTTGTTGTCGTGGGTGAAGTGGGTCATGGCTGTTCCGAAATGTCGGGCACGTCGATCTCGCCCTCGAACACCGTCGTGGCCGGTCCTGTCATGAGCACCGGCCGGCCGTCGCCCTGCCACTCGATCGTGAGAATGCCGCCGTGCGTCTGCACGTCGACGCGGGAATCCAGCAGCCCCAGGCGAATGCCCGCCACCACTGCGGCGCAGGCGCCCGTGCCGCAGGCCAGCGTTTCGCCGGCACCGCGCTCGAACACCCGCAGCTTGATGTTCGACCGGTCGACCACCTGCATGAAGCCCGCGTTCACGCGCTGCGGAAAGCGCGGGTGGTGTTCGATCTGCGGGCCCTGCTCGGCCACAGGCGCGGTGTCGACGTTGTCGACCACCTGCACCGCGTGCGGGTTGCCCATCGACAGCACCGCGACCGAAACGATAGCGCTGCCGGCCCGGGTGCCCAGTGCCAGGTGCCAGGTCTGCCACGCACCTTCGGGCTGCGGGTCGAGCCCGGCCGGGTCGAAGGGCACGCGCGCCGGCTCGAAGACCGGGGCGCCCATGTCGACCGTCACGCGGCCGTCGTCGCCCATGCGGGGTTCGATCACGCCGGCCAGCGTCTGCACGCGCACGTCTTTCTTGTCGGTCAGGCCGTGCTCGCTCACGAAGCGCATGAAACAACGCGCCCCGTTGCCGCACTGCTCCACCTCGCCGCCGTCGGCGTTGTGGATCACGTACTGGAAGTCGATGCCTGCAGCGGGCGACGGGCGCACCGTGAGGATCTGGTCGGCGCCGACGCCGAAATGGCGGTCGGCCAGGAAGCGGTACTGCGCGGCGCTGAGGCCCAGCGTGCCGCGCGTTTCGTCGAGCACGACGAAATCGTTGCCGGCTCCCTGCATCTTGGTAAAGCGGATTCGCATCGCCGGATTATCGCCACCGGCGCCGCCCTTCGCGCCGAAAGGGCCGCAGCGCGCGGCCCTTTCGGCACACCCCGTCTCAGTGGCCTCAGCCCTGGATGAACGCCAGCAGGTCGGCGTTGACCTGCGCCGCGTGCGTGTTGCAGGTGGCGTGCGGCGCGCCGGCGTACACCTTGAGCTGGCTGCCCTGGATCATTTCGGCCGCGAGCTTGCCCGTGGCCTCGAAGGGCACGACCTGGTCGTCGTCGCCGTGGATGACCAGCGTGGGCACGTCGATCTTCGCCATGTCGGGGCGGAAGTCGGTCTCGGAGAACGCCGTCACGCAGTCGATGGTGGCCTTGATGGAAGCCTGCAGCGCGATCTGCAGCGTCTGCTTGAACACGCCCTGCGACACCTTCGCGCCCGGGCGGTTGGTGCCGTAGAACAGCGTGCTGAAGTCGTCGAGGAACTGCGGCCGGTCGGCGGCCAGCCCGGCGCGGATGCCCGCGAACAGCGAGGCCTCGGGGCCCACGGGATGGTCGGGCGTCTTCATGAACAGCGGCGTCACCGCGCTGATGAGCGCGAGCTTGGCCACGCGCGCGCTGCCTTTGCGTGCGATGTAGCGCGTGACGTCGCCGCCGCCCATCGAGAAGCCCGCCAGGATCACGTTTTTCAGGTCGAGCGTTTCGATGAGCTCGGCGATGTCGTCGGCGAAGGTGTCGTAGTCGTAGCCGGTCCAGGGCTGGCTCGACCGGCCGAAACCGCGGCGGTCGAACGCAATGACGCGGTAGCCGCGCTCGGCAAAGAACAGCATCTGGGCGTCCCACATGTCGGCGCTCAGCGGCCAGCCGTGGCTGAAAAGAATCGGCTGGCCGCTGCCCCAGTCCTTGTAATAGAGCTCGGTGCCGTCGCGAAGGGTCAGTGTGGTCATGGTTTTTCCTTGAGGTTGGCGAGAGGTTGAAGGGAAAAGAGAAAGCAGAATCCGCGCCGCTCAGAGCGCCAGGAAGTGGTGCACCTCGGGCTTGCCCGGGCCGATGTGAAAGCGCAGCGCCTCGGCCTGCAGGTCGGCATCGGCCTGCGACACGCGGTGGTGCTGGCGCAGGTGCTCGGCCCACGATTCCACGAGGAACCACTCCATCACGCGCTCGGCGTCGGTCGTGTGCTCGTGCACGCCCCAGGCGTAGGCACCGTCACGGCGGCGCTCGAGCGAGAGCTTCTTCATCGCCTCCATGAACGCCGGCCGGTCTTCCTTGCGGATGCGGTACTCGACCTGGATCATCACGGGGCCGCGGTCGTGCGCCACAGGCTCGGCCAGCAGCGGTTCGGGCCAGTGGTTCGAGGCCTGCAGGTCGGCCTCGCCGGCGGGCAGCCGCACGCGGTGGAACACCAGGCCCATCACCACCAGGCCGACTGCGCCCGCCACCAGCGTGGCCGGCACGCCGATCTGCTGCGCGATCAGGCCCCAACCGAGGCTGCCGGCCGCCATCGCGCCGTTGAACACCGTGAGGTACACGGCCAGCCCGCGCCCGCGCACCCAGTTCGGCAGGATCGACTGGGCCACCCCGTTGAGCGTGGTCAGCGCAATGATCCAGCCCAAGCCGAGCACGCCCAGCATCGGCACCGCCAGCCATTGCGGCGGCGCGAACACCAGCGCGCCCATCACCGCGGCCGTGAGCAGCGAAGCCAGCAACAGCATGCCGTCGGCATCGAGCCGCGCACGCAGCCGCGGCATCACCAGCGCGCCGCCGATGGCGCCCGCGCCCACCGCGCCGAGCAGGATGCCGTAGAAGCTCGCCGTGCCGCCGAGCATCTGGCGCGCCACCAGCGGCAGCAGCGCCCACACCGAGCTCGCAAACAAAAAGAACACCGCCGCGCGCAGCAGCACCACGTGCAGCTCCTTGCTGGCCCGCGTGTAGCGGATGCCCGCACGGAACGCGCCGAAGAAGTTCTCGGACAGCCCGCTGTCGACCGCCGCCGGCCGCTTCCACCACAGCAGCGCCGCGATCACGAACACGTAGCTCAGCACGTCGAGCCCGTAGGTGGCGGCCGCGCCGAAGCTCGCGAGGATCAGCCCGCCCGCCGCCGGCCCGATGGAGCGCGCGATGTTGATGCCCAGCGAGTTGAGCGCCACCGCGCCCTTCAGCTCGCTGCGCGGCACCAGCTCCGGCACGATCGACTGCCAGGTCGGCCCCATCAGCGCCGCGCCGATGCCGCCAACGAAGGTCAGCGCGACCAAATATTCGACCGTGAGCGAACCGGTGTGCGAGAGCACCAGCAGCGTGCCGCTCACCGCGCCCAGCATCACCTGCACGAAGATCAGAAAGCGCCGCCGGTCGAGGATGTCCGAGAGCACGCCCGCCGGAATCGCCAGCAGAAAGATCGGCAGCGTCGCCGCCGTCTGGATCAGCGCCACCGCCGTCGGGCTGGCCGACAGGTCGGTCACCAGCCACGAGCTGGCCACGTCGCGCATGAAGCTGCCGATGTTGCCCAGCACCGTGGCGCCCCACAGCACCGCGAAGACCGGCTGGCGCAGCGGCGCGAAGGCGCCGGCGGATTTTTGAGGCTCAGTCATCCTGGCGCTCCTTGAGGTCGAGCCAGGCGACAAGCACGAAGCCGCCGACCAGGCCCAGGTGTTCGAAGAAAGAGTTCGCGGCCATGAAGCGCTCGGGGCCCACCGGCATTTCCCAGAAGCGCAGCGCGACAAAAGTCGCCATCAGCGTGAAGGCGCCCAGTGCGAGCGCGCCAAGCCAGCGCCAGAAGCCGATGAGGATGAGCGCCGCGGCGCCCAGCTCCAGCACGATCACCGCCACGGCCAGCGGGCCGGCCGGCGACAGGCCGAAGTGGTTCATCTCGCCGATGGCGGCGTTGAAGTCCATCGCCTTGTTCAGGCCGCCCTGCAGGTAGGCCGCGCACAGCAGCAGCAAGGCGATCCAGCGCACGGCGGGCGTCAGGGTCCAGTGCATCGTCTTCATCACACCGCCCAGCAGGCGCAACCCAGCGCGCCCCAGAAGCTCTTCAGGTCGGCGATGGGCAGCTTGCTGCTCCATGCCGTCGCGTGCTGGTGGCCGTGCACGTTGCAGTCGTTGGCGCAGGCGCAGGCCGCTGCGGCGTTGCGCATCACCTTCTGCAACGGCGCGCCTTCGGCGGTGTCGGCCCAGCCGGCATAGCCGCCGAAGGTGCGCGCGGGCGACCAGTCGGGCATGGCGGGCGGCACGCTGCCTTCGTCGTGCGCGGCGAACGGGCCGGCGCCGTAGACCACCTTGCCGCCCACCATCGTGAGCAGCGCGGTCGTGTCGGCAATCTCCGATTCGGCGCAGGCGAAGAAATCGCGGTCGGGCACCACCAGGTCGGCGAGCTGGCCAGCCTCGATGCGGCCCTTCTTGCCTTCTTCGTTCGAGAACCAGGTGACGTTCTCGGTCCACATGCGCAGCGCGGCCTCGCGGTCCAGGCAGTTGCGCTGCGGGTACAGCTGCATGCCGCCCACCGTCTTGCCCGTGACCAGCCACGACAGCGACACCCACGGGTTGTACGAGGCCACGCGCGTCGCGTCGGTGCCGGCCGAGACCTTCAGGCCGCGTTCGAGCATGCGCTTGACCGGCGGCGTGGCTTCGGCCGCGCCGGGGCCGTAGCGCTCGACGAAGTACTCGCCCTGGTAGGCCATGCGGTGCTGCACCGCCACGCCGCCGCCGAGCGCGGCGATGCGGTCCATCGACTTTTCGGAAATCGTCTCGGCATGGTCGAAGAACCAGTTCAGGCCCGCCAGCGGCGTGTCCTTGTTGACCTTCTCGAACACGTCGAGCGAACGGCTGATGGTTTCGTCGTAGGTCGCGTGCATGCGCCAGGGCCAGCGGTTCTGCGCCAGGATGCGCACCACGCCTTCGAGATCGCCTTCCATCTCGGGCGCCATCTCGGGGCGCGGCTGGCGAAAGTCTTCGAAGTCGGCCGCCGAGAACACCAGCATCTCACCCGCGCCGTTGTGGCGGAAATAGTCGTCGCCCTGCTTGTAGGTCGAGTTGGCCGTCCAGTTCAGGAAGTCGTCCTTCTCGGCCTTGGGCTTCTGCGTGAACAGGTTGTAGGCCAGGCGGATCGTGAGCTGCCCGTCGTCGTGCAGCTTGCGGATCACTTCGTAGTCGTCGGGGAAGTTCTGGTTGCCGCCGCCCGCGTCGATGGCGCCGGTCACGCCCAGGCGGTTGAGTTCGCGCATGAAGTGGCGCGTGGAATTGAGCTGGTAGTCGAACGGCAGCTTCGGCCCCTTGGCCAGCGTGGCGTAGAGGATGGCCGCGTTCGGCTTGGCCAGCAGCAGACCGGTCGGGTTGCCGGCGCTGTCGCGCACGATTTCGCCGCCGGGCGGCGCGGGCGTGTCCTTGGTGTAGCCCACGGCGCGCAGCGCGGCGCCGTTGAGCAGCGCGCGATCGTACAGATGCAGGATGAACACCGGCGTGTCGGGCGCCACGGCGTTCAGCTCGGCCAGGGTCGGCAGGCGCTTCTCGACAAACTGGTGCTCGGTGAAGCCGCCCACCACGCGCACCCACTGCGGCGCGGGCGTGATCGCCACCTGGCGCCTGAGCATGCCCATCGCATCGGCCAGGCTCTTCACGCCGTCCCAGCGCAGCTCCATGTTGTAGTTGAGCCCGCCGCGAATGATGTGCAGGTGGTTGTCGATGAGCCCCGGCAGCACGCGCTTGCCCTGCAGGTCGATCACGCGGGTGTGGCTGCCGGCCAGCGGCAGCACGTCTTCGGCGCGGCCCACGCGGGTGAAGCGGCCGTCCTTGATCGCCACCGCGTCGGCCGTGGGATTGGCGCGGTCCAGCGTGGTGAAGCGACCGTTGCGCAGGATGAGGTCGGGGGTGGAGTTTTCGGTGTGGGCCATGGTCGATGCGGGTGCGAGGGAAGTGGCTGCAAAAGCGCCGAGGGCGCCGAGGGTACCGAGAAATTGACGGCGTTGCGGGTCTTGCGCGCTCATGCGTCGCTCCGGTCCGTTGCGCGGGCGGCGGCGGTCTTCACCGCGTCGGGCTGCACGCACGTTGGCAGCTCGCCGAACACGTGCGGCTTGACCTGGTGATGCAGCCACGAAGTGGCGGCCGGCCGGTCGAACACCTGCCGCACCAGCGGCGGAATCTGTTCGCCCAGCAGGATGCCCAGCAGGCCCACCAGGGCGATCACCGGCGGCGCCGGCGAGCGCACCTGGAAGAGCGCGTAGATCACGCCGACCAGCAGGCCGAGTGCAAGGGAAACGACATAGGTCTTCATGGTCGGTCGGCCTTCCGGGTGCTCTGGCGCTCAGCCTTCGTGGGCGCCGAACATGGTCTTGGCGTAGGTCACGCCCAAACCGTACGCGCCGCCCACCTTCTTCGCGATGCCGGTCGTCAGCTCGTACGTGTCGCCACGCGCCCAGTCGCGCTGCAGCTCGAGCAGGTATTGCAGCGAGGTCATCGGGCGCGCGCCGGCCTGCACCATGCGCTCCATCGCGCGGTTGTGCGCCTCGGTCGACACGTCGCCGCTGGCGTCGGCAATCACGTACACCTCGAAGCCCTGGTCAAGCGCCGACAGTGCCGGGCCCACGATGCACACGCTGGTCCACAGGCCGGCCAGCACGATGCGCGGCTTGCCGATTTCGTTCACGCGGTCGATCACGGCTGCGTCTTCCCAGGTGTTCATCGAGGTGCGGTCGAGCATCTTCTGGCCGGGGAAGGCATCGGTGATCTCGCTGAACATCGGACCCGAGAAGCTCTTTTCGGCCACCGTCGTGAGGATGGTCGACACCTTGAAGCCGGCCGCCGCCTGCGCCACCAGCGCGGCGTTGTTGCGCAGGTTGACGGCGTCGATCGAGTGCGTGGCAAAGGCCATCTGCGACTGGAAGTCGATCATCACCAGCGTGTGGTCGGTGGGGGTGAGCAGCTGGGAACCGGCGGTGGCGGTGGCGACGGGGGTGGCTTGCTTGGTCATGGAAAAACTCCTGGGGTTGGTTATATAATCGATGGCATTCACTGTTGCCGCCGGAAGTAATTTCCCTTGGCATGAACGCAATCATCGGCGTCGAAACCCCAGCGTTCGACGAAACTTTTCACCATCAATGATCGAAGTTTTCGATCATTCCTTTTTGCGAGGAACGCCCCGTGCTCAAGCTCACCCTGGAAGCCATCGAGGTCGTCGACGCCATCGCGCGCCACGGCTCCTTTGCCGCCGCCGCGACGCGGCTGAACAAGGTGCCTTCCACCATCTCGTACGCCGTCGGCAAGCTCGAAGAGCAACTCGGCATGCTGCTGTTCGAGCGCAACGGCCCGCGCGTGACCCTCACCGGGGCCGGCGAAGAAATGCTCAAGGAAGGCCGTTGGCTGCTCGGCGCCGCGAGCGACCTCGAATCGCGCATGCGGCAGATTGCCACCGGCTACGAGTCGGAGCTGCGGCTGGTGCACGACTCGCTCATTCCCACCGAGGCCTTCATGAGCGACATCCGCGCCTTTGAAGACCTGCGCTGCGGCACGCGGCTGCGCATCGGCTGCGAGGCGCTCACCGGCAGCTGGGAGGCGCTGCGCGAGGGCCGCGCCGACATCGTGGTGGCCGCGGGCGAAGGCCCTGCCGGCGGCGGCTACCAGACCGCGGCCGTCGGCAACCTCGAATTCGCCTTCTGCGTGGCGCCCACCCACCCGCTCACGCGGCTGACGCGCCCCGTGCAGCGCGGCGACCTCATCGACTGCAACGCCATCGTCGTCGGCGACACCGCGCGCATCCTGTCGGACCGCACCGTCGGCCTCATGGCCGGCCAGCCGCGCATCACCGTGCCGTCGATGGCTGCCAAGGTCGCCTGCCAGGTCGCCGGACTGGGCCACGGTTTTCTGCCGCGCGCCTGCATCGCCGGCGAGCTGTCGCGCGGCACGCTGGTCGAACTGCCGACCGAGGAACCGCGCACGCCCGAAGCCTTCTGGCTCGCGTGGAAGACCGGCGCGCAAGGCCAGGCGCTGCGCTGGTGGCGCGAGCGGCTGAACCGCTCGCTCATTCCCGCGCTGCTGCCGCGCTCGTTCGCCTGAAGAGAAAGGAAAAGGAAGAGGCTGTCGCTCAGCCGCCGGCGCGCAGCTTGTCCAGCGCCCGGTCGAGGAACGCCAGGCGGTCTTGTCCCCAGAAGCGCTCGCCGTTCAGGATGAACGTGGGCGCGCCGAACACGCCCGCCGCCACCGCGTCGGCGCTGTTCGCGCGGTACACGGCCAGCACTTCGGCCGACTGCTCCAGCGCCTGCAGCGCCGCACCGTCGTAGCCGGTTTCGTCGGCGATGGCGATGCGCACGTCGGCCTGCGCCGTGTCGCGCTCTTCGGCCCACAGCGCGCGCAGCAGCGCGTGCGACAGCGGCTGCGCGTCGAGGCCCTGCAGCTGGGCGGCAATCACCATCCAGCCGGGGTACTTGTTCCAGTTCGGATCGGTCGCCGCGCCCTTCGGGTAGTGCGCCGGCTCCAGGTTCATCGGCAGGCCGAGGTAATCGCGCCAGCGCGACAGCTCCAGCGCGTGGTACGTGCGGCGCGGCTCGGGGCGCGTCTTCAGCGGAATGCCGCCGGTCTGCGGCACCACCGCCTGGAAGTCGTAGGGCTTGAGCGTGAGCTGCACATGGTGGCGGCGCACGATGTCTTGCAGTTGCGGGCCGCCGAGGTAGGCCCAGGGCGAGGAAAGGCTGTAGTAGCAGTCGAGAGCGATCATGTCCGGATTATCTTCAGCCCCCGGCCAGCGCGCCGCGCGGTACCGTCATACACCTCGCAACGCAGCGCCTTGCGAACGCGGTGAAACTACGCCCCTTGCGCGTTTTGCACTGGCTGGGCCCTGCCCTTGCGGTGCCACGCAGCCACTTTTCCGGGAGCCCTGATTTGCAGCCGAAGACCCAAGCCAAGATTGCACGCATTGCCCTGTCGGCCTCGGCCGCCGTCATTGGCAGCCTGGCCGCCTACTGGACCCTGCTCGCCACGCGACAGGGCCACATTCTGTTCAACGCCCGCAAGCTGCCCGTGGTGCATCTGTCGGAAGATTTCTCGACCTACTCGCACCCCGTGCCGGGCGGCATGGTGCGCGGCTACGTGTACCACCCGCAGGGCGAAGACGCGCTGCAAGATTTGTTCATCTACTTCGCCGGCCGCGGCGAAGACGTGCGCGCCACCGCGCAGATGCTGCACTGGCTGCCCGAGGGCTTCGGCTTTGCGGCGGTCAACTACCGGGGCGTGGCCGACTCGGAGGGCGCGCCTTCCGAAATCGCCTCCGTGGCCGACGCCGCCCAGTTCGCCAACCACCTGCGCCGCGCCTTTCCGAATGCGCGCCTGCACGTCGTCGGCCGCAGCCTCGGTACCGGCGTCGCCATCCAGCTCGTGGCGCAGCAGAAATTCGAGAGCCTGCAGCTCGTCACCCCGTACGACTCGCTGCTCGAAGTTGCGAAGAAGCGCTTTCCGCTCGTGCCGCTGTCGCTGTTGCTGCGGCACCGCTTCAACTCCATCGAGCACAGCAAGGAAGTCGCCGCCAAGACCCAGGTGCTGCTTGCCGCGAAGGACGACGTGGTGCCGCACGAACGCTCTGAAAAACTCATCGCCGCCTGGCCCACGCCCGTGAGCGTGCAGACCGTGTCGAACTCGGACCACCACAACATCACCGGGCTGGAAGAGACGTGGCTAATGCTGGTGGACTTTGCGTTGACGGCGGTGTTGCCGGAGCCGAAGGCGGCGTAGGGGACGCAGGGCGCGCAAGCACCCAGGAATTTTTCGGCCGCCTGGCCGCCCGAAGGCCAAAAACCGGCGGGTAGCGTGACTAAATCCGAAGCCGGTTGACACTGGGCCACAGTGTCGAAGACCGCATCCTTCTACAACTCCCAGACACAACTGGGAGGTTCAGGATGATGCGAAGAATTCTTGTGGTCGGCGACCCGCCGGCAGCCGGCGGCCGCGTGCTGCCCTACGACGGTCCGATGTTCGATCTGTACGGCCATCGCGTGGCGCTGATCGGTGGCAGGGCTTACTGCGAGGGGTGCAACAGTGTCGGCATCATCGCCAAGGCGGGAGGACCGCGCCGCCCGCAGTTCATCACGGAGGCGGCGCTGGAAGGCGACGTGGTGATCTGCCACTGCCCCGTGCCGCAGCCTCTGCTTTCCGTACTGCAGCAATCGGCGACCTACGAGGACATGGACACGCGTGCGGCGAGCGCCGTGTCGAGCGCGGCAACGTCGATCCCGCTGGCGGCCACGACGAGCTCTGGTTTCGAGATGGCCGCGTTCAAGAAGGTGGTGGACGATGCCGTCACGCATCCGCCAGAGGCCGAGCAGACCGAGAACATCTGTCCGAACATGACGAACAAACAGTTCGCGACGGCAACACTGAAACTGCGGGATCTGGCCGTCAGCTACATCACGAAGCAACGGCTCCCCGAGTTGGAGCGCTGGGACAAGGAAGCCCAGGCGCGCGTGGCAACGTGGTTTGGCATCGCCGACCAGGGCACACGCGAGCATCTGCAGAAGGGCTTGGCCGCATGCGTTCGTGTCCTTCAAGGGCTGGGAGCGAAGAACTTTGTTCGCTTCACCGCAGGCGGAAAATTGCTCACCTGCGTTTTGGATAACGGGGTGGGGACCGTCGCAGCCGTATGCAAGCCTGATGTTGCGACTCACACCATTGCGATTGCGTTGCCGTTTTGTGAGTTCACATACGACCACAGGGTCGTCTTCGGAACGGACAAGGTCTTCGACGGCGACTCCCGACTTTTGACCTTGATCCACGAAGTGACGCATTTCGATGACACCTTCAGCTCAAACGACACTTGGTACGGCACGATCAACTCAAGGGACCATGTCAACAAAGAGAATTCGGCGGCACTTCGGGTCAATGCAGACAGCATTGCCGCCTACGTTCTTGGCGTTGACGCAAACGCATCGAAATGAAGAGCAATCAGCGATCTTTTTTGCGCCACTTCGTGGCGTCTCTTGCCCTGCTGTTCGCGCCAGTCGTGTTGGCCTGCAGCCCCATCAAGAGCATTGGCGTTGTCTTCGAACGGAACTCTGCCGCGCTCCCCGCAAAGGAAGTCTTCAAGCTAGCCAATTGGACCGCCTCACTGCGCGCGAGGTATCCCAATCGCGAAGCCATCTTCATGACAACGCAGGCGGCGTTCGGTGAGCACGATGGAAGCAAGCTCGGCCTGCAGCGCGCCAGAAATGTCGCGCGAGTCCTCAAGGAGGATTTGCAGTTTGACGTGCCCAAAGTCGAACTTCCCTCCAAAGGATATGTCGCAGCCATTCCCGTTCCCGAGGAAAGCCGCGACTTGGTGAAGCGCGTCGACATCGAATTCTTGCCAGCCTGCCCGCACGAGTGCCCGTGCCAAATGGGAGACCCTCTCTACAACCCGCTGGATCAAAGACGATGAAGGGTCGAGCCGTCGCTCTGCTGTCACTGATCCTGACCGCAAGACCGGTGGCCGCTTGCAGCTACATCGTGCAGACCCAGATCAGCTTCGAACCCGGCTCGGCGGAACTGAACCGGTCGCAGGTCATCCACCATTCGCGGAATGGCTGAACCGCTCGTACGCAGCCTTTCCCCTGTACACAGGCGCGTCGGTGGAAACCGGCGCGTCCGGCCCTGTAACCAGCAAGGCAAAGGCGTTGGCTGAGCGGCGCGCGACCCACACGGCGAGAGCGCTGCGCACGCTGTTTCGCACCGACCTTCCCATAGAAACGTTCTCAAGGGCGTACCGCTCGCCAGTCGGAAAATTTGGCGAGCGCAACGACTTCGCTTCGATCCAGCTCTATCCCGATGCTGAAGGACTGAAGCTGCCTACCTGCCACCCCGCCCCTCAAAGCTCCCGGCAATAGCAGCTGACAGGCTCCCGCGCCAACTCCCCTGCCAGCGCATCCCAAGCCCCCGACGCCACTGCGCCCACAATATGCGCTTGGTGGTGTGCCTGCGACGCCCACGATTCGACCAGCGTGAAAACGCAGTCGTTGTCGCTGCGACCGAACAGCCGCACGCCCCGGCACCCATCCGCCGATGGCAGCGATTGCTTGACCTGGTTCATGAGTTCCGCGAACGCAGACGCGCGCTCGGGCTTGGCTTCGAAAGTGATGATGACGTTGATCGGGTCCATGGACATTTCTTCTTCGCGTTGGCTGGTTGATTCAATGAATGAAAAGAGAGAGCAGGCAGGTTAGCCAGCCCCCTCCCCCGCGCCTAGGCACGAAGCTGCGAAGAAATTGACCATGGCTGCGAAGGACGCAGGCAGCCATGCCGGGGTCACCCAGGCATCACGCCGCCTGCATGCGCCGCACGTACTCCGCAGGCGTCGTCTCGAACCGTCTGCGAAACGCGCGGTTGAAATGCGCCGCGCTCTCGAATCCCACCTGGGCAGCCGCATCGCCGGGGCGCAGCCCGGCGCCCAGCATCAGCGAGCGCGCCTCTTCCAGGCGCAGGTCGCGAATGCAGCGCATCGGCGTGACGCCGGCCACCTCGCGAAAGCTGTGCGCGAAGTGCGAAGGGCTCATGTGGACGTGGCTCGCGATCTCGGCCACCGACAGCGGCCGGCCCAGATGGCGGCGCATGAACCCGATGGCCGTCTGTATGCGGGCGCCGGCCTTGGTGACCGCGCTCGCGCTGCGAATGGCGGCGGCGGCCTCGGAGCGCAGCAGCCGCAGCACGATCTCCTCGACGGCCAGCGGCGCGAGCGTGCGGCGGTCCACCGGGTCATCGGCCGCCAGCAGCAGGCGGGCGAAGGCCTCGACCACCTCCGGCTCCACCGGCGCCGTGAAGTGCTCTCGCACGCGGGCGCGCTCGGCCGGCAGCGCATCACCGCCTTCGGCCAGTGCGAGGACCGACTTGACCAGCACGTCGGGCGGCAGGTCCAGATGAATGGCCAGGTACGGCGCCGCGGCGCTCGCCCCGACGACCGTGCCGAGGCACGCGACCTCGGCCCCGAGCACCAGGCATTGCATGGCGCCGTAGGCCAGCGAACGGCCGCCGCCGAGGTGCGCGGTCTTGCGGCCCTGCAAGACCACCACCACGCCCGGCGTGAGGCGCTGGGTTTTCTCGTAGCGGATCGGGTGCGAGAAGCGGTAGCAGCGCAGGCCCGGGTACAGCACGTCGGTGCGGCCGTCCGCAGGGGTTCGCGCTGCGACCATGTCGCGCAGTCGGGTCCAGGCGGCGGAAATGAAGGTGGCCTCTTCGGGTTTGTTGTTGTTGCTGTCGTCGGCGGCAATGGGCGCAACTGGCATCGGCTTTGTCGTGGAGAAGAGAGAACGCTGGAAAGCGAACGGGATGCGCAGCGTAGCCGGTCAGCGCGCGCCCGTGAGCGTGCAGACCGTGTCGAACTCGGACCACCACAACATCACCGGGCTCGAAGAGACGTGGTTGATGCTGGTGGACTTTGCGTTGACGGCGGTGTTGCCGGAGCCGAAGGCGGCGTAGGGGGTTGCGGCCGGTAGCAATGCAGCGGCCTCACGCCGGCCGCCGCGGGTTAAGCCGGCTTGAGCGAGGGCTGCACTTGCAGCGCATCGCGCACGGCACCGGCGGTTGCGTTGACGGTGGCGATGCGCGTCATCAACGCTTCGTTGAGCAGGCGCAGCAAGGCGCTCAGTTCAGTGCGGGTGGGGGCGAGCTCTTCGCTGTCGTTCAGCGCGCTGGTGTCAACGAGCTTTTCTAGCGCTGTGTAGGCACGCATTACAGCGTTGAGGTTGTCGGCGTCGTCGCAGGCTTGCAGGGCGAGGTCGTCGAGAGAGGGAAATGCGGGGGAGTGCCGAGTGGGCGATTGCCCGCGCACGGATGCAGCTTCAGCCATGAGAGGCCTCCAAGAATTTCGGTTTGCTACAA
Source organism: Variovorax paradoxus (assembly GCF_009498455.1). Classification (NCBI taxonomy): domain Bacteria; kingdom Pseudomonadati; phylum Pseudomonadota; class Betaproteobacteria; order Burkholderiales; family Comamonadaceae; genus Variovorax; species Variovorax paradoxus. The sequence continues at coordinate 524,771 of NZ_CP045644.1, forward strand.
CCGCCGCACCCGCTTCCAAACGGGGGCGGCAGCTCGAACGGGTTGGAAGACCGGGAAACTCTTGCAAGAAACCGGCAGGGCTCGCGCCCTCCCGTCCGAGCCGCCAAAAACTGGCGCGCGAACGAAAAAGCCGCAGACCCTGTGCAGTGACTGCGGCTTTCGTCGCAGAGTTTCGAACGGGCTTCCAAACCCGGTCGCGCTTCTTTTCGCGCGACGCGGCAGTATATCGACGGCCAGCTAGTGGCGACCCCATCGCTGTCGCTCGGCGAGGAAAGTCGCTCCCCGCCTCGATTTTCTTGGCGACTCAAGATCAAGCATGTACCGCCTACTCTGAGATTCGCCGCATTTCGCTGGCAACGCCGTCCTCTAACCCAAGCTCAGCCCAACTTGACACCGGGAGACCATTCCGCCCGTTAGCGTCATGCTTCCACCTCCCGGAGTAGAGATATTGAGGTTCTGCGGATCGCCAACGATTCGGTAGCCGCCCAAATACATATCGAGACGTTCAACGACCAATCGCTCAGGCAGCTCCACCCGCAAACGAAGAGATATGTCACCGGGACCTTGGCGAACAGTAATTACGCCGCCCACTGCTTCGACATCCCAGTTGCTTGTGTGAGGACGCCACTCGTTTTCAACGATTTCAAGACTTGGCGTTCCTGCCCCGTCATGAAAAGTACCTGACAGCCGAAAAGGCGCCCCAGCTTCTTCGCCCGGAAGTACACGAAATAAGGGGGTGCCGCGTACTTCAATTGGAACCGGACACTCGTGCAACGTGGTTCCACCAAACACCAGCACTGGAGCCACTTTTCCGAGTGAGAAGACTTCGCTCGCATAACCCTGATTTCGGCAAATAGGCGCTTTCATTGCGTCAGCAACCGTCGCTTTCGTCATGAACTTTCGCGTGACCTTCGCATGACATTGGGGACATAGCAGCGCGATGCTACGAGCGTCGTGCTCAGTTGCCCAAGCAAACGGAGGATCCACATGTTCGTATTCAACGATTGCGGACCCACACACGACGCACCCAAAACCGCAGGCTTGCCGTACTGCTCGTTTTACGTCAGCTGGAATGTGTCGTGGCAGGCCATGCCTATTCGTTTCAGTCATGAAGTCTCACAAATCTCTCATTCCCACGGTCCTCTAGCGAACACGAGTGATCTTCTAAACCCGGTCTTACATCTTTGGTGCGCCCTATTTGGTTGCGCGTTGGCAAATAAGACACCAGGAGCCATACAACGATAGTACGTGCCACTTGCGAGAACGCGGCTCGGGATTACGTGCTCCTGGGAGCAACCCGCATGTGTTGGGCGGTCTTTTCATTCGAGGCTTTCAATCACTCTTTGAGCACATCAGATTCGCAAGAATATTTGCCCACAGATCAAGTATCTTCTGACTTCAACCCCATTTATCCGCAAAGGTAACCGCAAGACACTCCTCCTCATCCCAGAAGGAGTGCTCTCATGCCAATCGCCTTACTCGCGCTGACCCTCAGCGCCTTCGCCATCGGAACGACCGAGTTCGTCATCGTTGGCCTCCTCCCCACCGTCGCTGCCGACCTCGGCATCGGCCTTCCCTCGGCCGGCCTGCTGGTCAGCCTCTATGCGCTGGGCGTTGCCATTGGCGCGCCGGTGCTCACGGCCCTCACGGGCAAGCTGCCGCGCAAGGCGCTGCTGCTCGGGTTGATGGCGCTGTTCACGGTCGGCAATCTGCTGGCGTGGCAGGCGCCCAGCTATGAATCGCTGATTGCCGCCCGCGTGCTCACGGGGCTGGCGCACGGGGTGTTCTTCTCGATCGGCTCGACCATTGCCACCGGCCTGGTGCCGAAGGACAAGGCGGCGAGCGCCATCGCGATCATGTTCACGGGCCTCACGGTGGCGCTGGTCACGGGTGTGCCGCTGGGCACGTTCATCGGGCAGCACTTCGGCTGGCGCGAGACTTTCCTGGCGGTGTCGGCGCTGGGCGTGGTCGCCTTCATCGGCAGCTGGATCTTCGTGCCGGGCAACATCCGCCACACGCCGCCGGCCTCGCTGGCGCAGCAAGCGAAGGTGCTGGCCGAGCCGCGCCTGCTGCTGGTGTATGCCAAGACGGCCATCGGCTACGGCGGCTCGTTCATTCCGTTCACGTTCCTGGCGCCGATCCTCACCGACGTGTCGGGCTTCAGCGCCGGCGCAGTGGGCTGGGTGATGCTGGTGTACGGCATCTCGGTGGCGGTGGGCAACATCTGGGGCGGCAAGCTGGCCGACCGGCTGGGTCCGATTCCGGCGCTGAAGATCATCTTTGCGCTGCTGGCGGCCGTGCTGCTGGTCTTCAACTTCGCGGCGCCGCACAAGTGGCTGGCGCTGGTGGCGGTGCTGATGTGGGGCGCGGTGGCGTTCGGCAACGTGCCGGGGCTGCAGGTGTACGTGGTGAAGCAGGCCGAACGCTTCACGCCGCAGGCGGTGGACGTGGCCTCGGGCCTGAACATCGCGGCCTTCAACCTGGGCATTGCGGGCGCGGCCTGGGTCGGCGGGTTGATCGTGACGCACCTCGGGCTGATGCACACGCCCTGGATCGGCGCACTCGTCGTGCTGATCTCTCTGGCCCTCACGCAGTGGAGCGGATGGCTTGACGCTAACCCCCAGTCTTCGCGCACTTCGTGTCGCTTCGCCAACCCCCTTGCAGGGGGCAACGCCAGCGGCCCGGCAAAGCCGGTTCCGCGGCATTCCTCGAACTGAACCCATTCATCCCCAAGGACCCACATGACCACGAACAACATCAACACCCCCATTCCCGCCTTCGGCCTCGGCACCTTCCGCCTACAGGGCCAGGTGGTGATCGACTCGGTGAAGAACGGCCTCGACCTGGGCTACCGCACGATCGACACGGCGCAGATCTACGGCAACGAAGCCGAGGTGGGCCAGGCGATTGCCGAAAGCGGCGTGGCCCGCAGCGACCTGTTCATCACCACCAAGATCTGGACCGACCACTACGCCAAAGACAAGCTGGTGCCGAGCCTGAAAGACAGCCTCGCCAAGCTGCGCACCGACCATGTGGACCTGACGCTGATCCACTGGCCCTCGCCCGGCAACGCGGTGCCGGTGGCGGAGTTCATGGGCGCGCTGGCCGAGGCCACGGCGCTGGGGCTCACGAAGCAGATCGGCGTGTCGAACTTCAACATCGCGCTGATGCAGGAGGCCATTGCCGCCGTGGGCGCACCGGCCATTGCGACGAACCAGATCGAGCTGCACCCCTACCTGCAGAACCGCAAGGTGGCGGCCTTCGCGCAGAGCCACAACATCCGCATCACGTCGTACATGACACTGGCCTATGGCAAGGTGCTGAACGACCCGGTGATCGGCGCGATTGCCACGGCGCACGGCGCCACGCCCGCGCAGGTGGTGCTGGCCTGGGCAATGCAACTGGGCTACGCGGTGATTCCGTCGTCGACGAAGCGCGTGAACCTCGAGAGCAACCTGAAGGCGCAGCAACTGACGCTGACCGAGGCCGAGATGGCGCAGATCGCGGCGCTCGACCGCGGCGAGCGGCTGACCGATCCGCAAGGGCTGTCGCCGGCGTGGGATTGAGGCTTTGGGGTCGGGCGTGAGGCGGCGCGACCGCGCGGCAGAATGCAGCAACCCCTCGGGGCGCCACGACCGGCGCCCTTTTTCTTCTGCTTCTTTTCCCTCGTCAGCCATGACCGACCTCCACACCCGCATCTCCGACAGCTTCAACGCACAGGGCCTGATGGCCACGCTCGGCGCGCGGCTGGCGCATGTGGGCGATGGCGAGGTGCACATCGAGATGCCGTTCTCGAAGGCGCTGTCGCAGCAGCGCGGCTATGTGCATGCGGGCGCCGTGACGAGCATCGTCGACAGCGCCTGCGGCTACGCGGGGCTGACGAAAGCGCCGCAGGGCTGCGACGTGGTGACGGCGGAGTTCAAGATCAACTTCATGCGGCCGGCGCTGGGCGAGCGCTTCCTGGCGGTCGGCCGGGTGCAGAGCGCGGGCAAGCTGCTCGCGGTGTGCACGGGCGAAGTGCGTGCCTTCGCGAAGGCGGGCGACACGGATTACAAGGTGGTGGCGATGATGCAGGCGACCATCGTGAACGTGGCGCAGTAAGCGGGCGACAGCGGCAAGCGCCCTCTTCGCTTCGCGCGGCTACCCGCGCGGCGTTGCGGCTTTGCTGTGTTCTTCTTTTTGCTTTTTCTGCTGCTCGGCAATCACTGCGCGGCACATGGCCTGCAGTTCCGCCGCGACGGCATCCGGCGCCTTGCGCAGCTCGGCCATGTCGCGTTCGCCGACGCAGTGGCCTTCGAGGCGAACGTAGATGCGATTGAAGTTGCCCCCGAGTGCGCGGGCAATGTCGCGCAGGCAATCGGCGACGCTGGCAAAGCCGGTGTGGCTGTAAGAGCTGGGCGGAATCACGCCCTTCGAGCGCGGCGCGCGCACGGAATACAGGTACGACGCGCCTTCCGACCGCAGCTCCACCACGGGCTGCAGACCGCGCTGAACGTCGCCTTTTCCTTGCTTTCCTTGCATGGGGCGCAGTGTAAATCTGGCGCGGGCAGAATCTGACGACCCGGCCGAAGGCCGCTTCGCAAGGAGCGGCACTTCTTCATTCTTGTCACGGCGCCGCGCTCACACTGCAGCCGCCATTCACACTTTGGACCCATGGCCAATCGCTCTTACCTGTACAGCCTCAGCAACCGGCCCACGTCGTACGCGGACCGGCCCGAAACGATCTCGGGCGTGTCCGAGTGGAACTACGACGTGCCGTTCATGTACCGGCTGCTGATGTCGGGCGATCCGCAGCTGTGCGCGTCGCTGATTGCCGATGGGCTCGATGACGACGAGGCGGACGAGAAGGTGAAGCTGTACGCGATCAGCAGCAACTTCGAACCGGGCTTTGCGCGGGTGAAGCGCTTCATCGAGATGGTGCGGTTTCTGGCAACGCAAGCGCCGACGCCATCGCCCGCCGCTCCGCCCACGGCACCTGCGGCGGCGCCAAAGGCCACGTCGTTCATCGACCAGCTCAAGGGCTGGTTCTCGCCGTCCGCCGCATCGAAGGCGCCGCCTGCGGCTGTCGCACCCGCAGCGACAACACCCGCGACGGGCTCGACGCAACTGCCGAAGTGGTTGGACGACACCCTGGCTTTTCTTGAAACCCACCGCGACGAGCATCTGCTGCTGGAGACGGTCGAGCTCGACACCATGTCCGAGTCGGAAGAAGCCCCGCTGCGGGCCTGCGTGGAGCAAGAACTCGCGCGCTGTCAGCAAGCCGGCGCCGCGCTCGACGCGCTGTCGCAAGACATCGCGGCGGCGGCGCAGTTGCTGCGCGAGGCCGGTGCAACCAAGCAGGCGGCGCCGCTCGATGCGTTCTTCGGGCTGCGCTTCGACGACGACTGCGACAGCACGCGCAGCCGCGCGACGGAATATCCGCTCGGGCTGCAGTGGCACGACGTTCTGTACTTCGGCCTGTTCAACCGCGCCGAGTTCGAAGCGGCGCAGCGCGGCGACGCTGCTGCGGCATAGCACCCCGACGTCGATCTCCTGTCTCAGGCCTTGCGGGCTTGGTCGATGGGGCACAGCGCGGGTGCAACCTTCGCGTCGAACAGGCCGTCGGTGGCGCTGGCGTAGCGGCGCGGGTCGAAGCGCAGCACGGCGGGCAGCAGCAACACGGCAACCGCGGCCAGGTAGGCCCAGGCCATGGTGAAGCCGCCGGTCTGCTCACGCACCCAGCCGGTGACGAAGGGCGCGAGCGCCGCGATCATGAAGCCCACGCCCTGCATGAAGCCCGCGAGCGCACCGGCCTGCGCGGGGTCGGGCCGGTGGTCGAGTGCGAGCACCATGCACAGCGAGAACGCACCGCCCAGGCCGACGCCGAGCACGACGGCGATGAGCGCCGCCGGCACGGGCAGCGCGAGCCCGAGTGCGGCAAAGCCCGCGAGCTGCGCCAGCAGCGCGCCGGCCAGCCAGGGCCGCAGGTCGCGCTGGCCGCCGCGCCGCGCGAGCGACGGCAAGGTCAGCGCGCCGACGACCTGCGCCAGCGTCATGAGCGCGAGCACGGCGCCGCCCTGCTGCGCCGTCCAGCCGCGCTCGGCATGAAAGTAATGCGGCAGCCACGCGACGAGGCTGGTGTAGCCGCCGTTGATGAGGCCAAAGCACAGGGCCAGCAGCCACGCGCGGCGATGGCCGAAGCAGCGCAGCCAGGCGCGATCGAGCGAGGGGTCGGCGGTGCCGCGCGCGGATGACGACGCAGAAGGCAGCTGCCGCGCACCGCGCAGCCACGCCACCAGCGCCGCGACCGCGAGCACCGCCCACATCGCGAGGCCGGCGTGCCAGTCGAGCTGCGCATCGCCGCCCACGGCGCGCGCGAGCCACGGGCTGGCCATGGCGCCGAGCCCGCCGCCGCCCATGATGGCGGCCGAGTAGAGCCCGGTCATGAGGCCCAGCCGCGCGGGGTAGGCCTGCTTGACCACGCCGGGCATGAGCGCCTGCACCAGCCCCACGCCCGCGCCCGCGAGCGCGGCGCTCCACAGCAGCGCCGCAGCGCCGCCTGCCACATAGCGGCCGGCGCAGGCCAGCGCGATGGCGCCGAGCCCGAGCGCAATGCCGCCGCGCGCACCCAGCCGCTGGCCCACGGCCGCGCCCGACAGCGACACCGCGCCCATCGCGAACATCGGCAGCACGGTGAGCAGCGCGACCGCGTGAAAGCCGATGCCGGTCGCGGCGCGGATCGGTTCGAGCAAGGGGCTGCTCGACGTGAGAAAGGCGCGCAGGTTGAGCGCGACGAGCACGACCACGCAGGCGAAGAAGACCGGACCCGCGCAGGTGCGCGAGCTGTCGAATGCAGCGCGGCTCATGCGGGCACGAGCGTGCCGTGGCGCGCGACCACGCGGCCGCCCGACACCACGAGCCGGCGCACCGGGCGGCTCACCACGGCCTGTGCAGTCGTTTGCGCGTCGACCAGCACGAGGTCGGCGCGGCAACCCACGTCGAGCCCGTAGGCCGCGAAGCCGCAGCCGCGCGCGCCGGCGTGGGTGACAGTGTCGAGCGCGACGTCGAGCTCGTCGTCGCGGCGCAGGTTGTAGCGAAGGCCGATGAGCATGGCGCGCTCGAGCATGTCGGGGTTGCCGTAGGGCGACCAGGTGTCGCGGATGCCGTCGTTGCCGCCGAGCACCGTCACGCCGGCCGCGCGGCACGCCATGAGCGGCGGCACGCTGCGCGAAGGCGGCGCGCTGGTGACGAGCACCACGCCGAGCTTCGCCATGCGCGCGAGCAGCACATCGCGCTCGCGTTCGGTCAGGTCGCCCAAACAGAAGCCGTGGCTGATCGCCACCTTGCCCTGCATGCCGAGCGCCTCGGTGCGCTGCAGGATCAGGTCGAGCGAGAAGGCGCCCATGGCGCCGGGCTCGTGCAGGTGGATGTCGAGCGGGCGCTGGTGCTTGTGGGCAATGCCGAAGAGCACGTCGAGCGACTTCACGGGGTCGCCGTCGATGGCGCAGGGGTCGAGGCCGCCGAGCACGTCGGCGCCCATCGCCAGCGACTGGTCGAGCAGCTCGGCCGTGCCGGCGCGCCCGAGCAGGCCCGACTGCGGAAAGGCGACGACCTGGATTTGCTGCACCTCGCGCAGCGTCTCGCGCGTGCGCAGCGTGCCTTCGAGGTGGCGCAGGCCGGCCTGGGTGTCGACGTCGACATGCGTGCGCAAGCGCGTGGTGCCGAGCGCGAGAAAGGCCTTGGCGAGCACCAGCGACTGGGCGGCGGCGTCATGGCCGCTGGCGTGGCGGAAAGCGCGCTCGTTCTCGATCTTGTCGGTGAGGTTCGTGCCGACCTCGTTGCGGTACCAGTCCATGCCCCACATCGTCTTGTCGAGGTGGGTGTGGCCTTCGACGAGGCCGGGCAGCAGCAAGGCGCCCTCGCCTTCTTCCAGGGTGGCGCCGGCCGGTGCGGCGAGTGCCGCGCCGATCTCGGCAATGCGGCCGTCGTGCACGCGCACATCGACCGCAGAAGCACCCAGGGGGCGCACGTTGCGAAGCAACAGGGAGGGCATGTTCGAACTCATGGGGTTGTATTTTTGTCAACCATATCGAATTATTTTGGGACGCGCTGGAGCAGCGCGTGATCGCCGGTGCGGCGGCGGTGCAGGAAGCCGACCTGGCGGCGCTGCTGAACGGCGAATGCGCCGGCGCGAAGCCACGGGCACGATCACTGAGATTTTCGCGCCCACGTTTCGCTCGTGAGCGAAGTGTCGAGGGGCCGGTCTCGCGAAGATCGGCGCACCATGCCAACGACCACGCTCGCCGCTTCCGGCCACCCCCACGCCCCCGCTTTCGAATGGGCGCTGCTCGCGGTGCTCGCAACCTGCTGGGGCGCCTCGTACACCTTCATCAAGATCGGCGTGGCGACGATCCCGCCGGTCACGCTGATCGCGACGCGCACCCTCATCGCCGGGTTGCTGCTGCTCGCGGTGCTGCGCGTGCGCGGCGTGCGCTGGCCGAAAGACGGCGCGACATGGCGGCGCTTCGCGCTGCAGGCTTGTCTGAACAGCGTGCTGCCGTTCACGCTGATTGCGTGGGCTGAACGCAGCGTGGATGCGGGGCTGGCGACCATCCTCAACTCGACCTCGCCGATCTTCATCTTCCTGCTGGGGTGGGGCATGGGCGGGTCGGGGAAGCCCACGCTGCAGCGGCTCCTCGGCGTGGGTGCGGGGCTGTCGGGCATCTGCCTGATCGTGGGCTTCGAGGCGCTGCACGGACTCGGGCATTCGCTGCTGGCGCAGCTGGCGCTGGTGGTGGCCGCCGTCTGCTACGGCTGCGCCGCGATGTTCGGCCGCGTGTTCAAGGGCCTGGACCCGATGGCGCCCGCGGCCGGCTCGCTGTTGAGCGGCGCGGCCCTGCTCGTGCCTGCAAGCCTGGCGATCGACAGGCCCTGGACGCTCGCCCCTTCGGCCGACTCGATGCTCGCCGTGCTGGCGCTGGCGGTGCTCTCGACCGCGCTGGCCTTCACGATCTACTTCCGGCTCATCAGGACGCTGGGGCCGATGTCGACGTCGGCACAGGCGTATCTGCGCGTGCCCATCGGCGTGACGATCGGCGTGGTGTGCCTGGGCGAGACGCTGGCGGCCACGGCGTGGGTCGGGCTGGCCTGCGTGGTGGTGGGCGTGGTCGCGATGACGATGCCCGACACACAACTTTTGCGCCGGGGCCTTCGTTTTTTACGCGGCCTTTAGACGCGCCCTTCTACGCTGCCGGCTCCTCCATCCGTTAGCGAATTCTTTCGATGAAACACCTCCTTCGCACCGCCTTGCCGGTGCTCGTTCTTCCCACCCTGTTCGCCCTGCCGATGCTCGCGAACGCGCAGCTCACAGGCAATGTGGCGCTGACCACGAACTACAAGTTCCGCGGCCAGGACCAGGACATGCTCGGCAAGAACGACTACGCCAAGACCCGCGGCGTCAAGCCCGCCATCCAGGGCGGCTTCGACTACGCCTTCGGCGACAGCGGCTTCTACGTCGGCAACTGGAACTCCAGCGTCAACTGGCTGCAGGGCAACAGCATCGAGAGCGACCTGTACGGCGGCTACAAGTTCAAGGCCGGCCCGCTCGACATGGATGTCGGCGCCCTCACCTACCTGTACCCGGGCAATTCGACGGGAAACACGACGGAGCTGTACGCCAGCGCGGGCTACACCGACGAAACCATCGGTGCGTTCACGCTGAAGTACTCGCACACGGTGTCGAAGGACTACTTCGGCTATGCGGGCAACAAGTCGGGCTCGGGCCGCACGGGCCGCAACACCGGCTACCTGAACCTGGCCTACAGCAAGGAGATCGTGCCCAAGGTCACGCTCAAGGCTGCCGTGGGCTACACGAACATGTCGAGCGACATCCGCAGCCTGGGCTACAAGAGCTACGTCGACTACAACGTCGGCGCCACCTACGACTTCGGCAGCGGCCTGACGCTCACGGGCTCGGTGCAGGGCGCGAACAAGAAGAGTTCGTACGTCTCAGTGGCCAACCCGGGCTGCGACGTCGGTTTCGGCACCGTCGGCCAGACGACGTACTCGCCGAACAAGGCGCGCTTCATCCTGACGTTGGCGAAGACGCTCTGATCAATCGATGCTGATGTTCGCCGCCTTGGCGACTTCGGCCCACTTCACGCGGTTGGCGTGCACGGTCTTCTTGAACTGGGCGGGCGACTCGATGCGCACGGTGTTGCCCTGGCTCTCGAAGCGCTCGCGGATCTCGGGCTGTTCGAGCACCGTCTTCACGGCGGCGTTGAGCTTGTCGACGATGTGCGCGTCGGTGCCCTTGGGCGCGAAGATGCCGAACCAGATCGCGCTGTCGAAGCCCTTGGTGCCCGGCAGGCCGCTGGAGGCGATGGTCGGCACCTCTTTCACGGCCGCCACGGCCGTGGCGGTGGTCACGCCCAGCAGGCGCACCTTGCCGGCCTTGTAGTGCGGCAGCACGGTCTGCACCTGGTTCATGATGCAGCAGGTTTCGCCGCGCACCACCGAGGTGATGGCCTCGGGGCCGCCCTTGTAGGGCACGTGGACCATGTTCAGGCCCAGGCGCGAATTGAACTCGGCAAAGGCCATGTGCGTGCCCGCGCCGTTGCCGGTGGAGGCGTAGTTGTACTTGCCGGGGTTGGCCTTCACCAGCTCGACGAACTCCTTGAGCGTGCGCACGTTGATCACGTCGGGGTTGATGGTGAGCACGTTCGACACGTCGAGCACGGGCGCCACGGGCACGAAGTCGGCCTCCACGTCGAAGGGCAGCTTCTTGTACAGCGCAGCATTGCTGCCGTGCGTGGCGGCGGTGCCGAACGAGAGCGTGTAGCCGTCGGGCTTGGCGTGCGCGACGTACTCGCTGGCGATGTTGCCGGCCGCGCCCGACTTGTAGTCGATGATCACCGGCTTGCCGAGCTGGCGCGACAGCGGCTCCTGGATGGCGCGGGCCACCACATCGACGCCCGAACCGGCCGGGAAGCCCATGATCAGTGTGACGGGTTGTTGCGGCCAGTCGGGCTGGGCCAGCGCCAGGGTCGATGCGGCGGCGGTGCAGAGCAAGGCGCCGGCGGCCAGCAGGGCGCGACGCGAGAAGGGAGAATGGGCCATATCGGTCTTTCTTCGAGGCGGACGGTGCAGGCGCACATTGTGGCGCGCGGCTGATATCTGTTTGCACATGTGCTTATGCACCGCGCCCCTTGCCTCTCCATAATCGCTCCATGGTCCGCCCCACACAACAACTCCACGCCCATCGCGAGCCGGTGCCCGTGCGCGCCGCCGCCACCGTCCTGCTGCTGCGCGACACCGACGCCGGGCTCGAACTCCTCATGACCCGCCGCTCGGCCACCGCGAGCTTCGCGCCCGGTGCCTACGTTTTCCCGGGGGGGCACATCGACGCGGCCGACGCGGACGCCGCACGCATCGCAGCACGGCGCGCCACGCAAAGCACCACGCAGCACACGCAGGCCATCGCCGCAATTCGCGAGGCTTTCGAAGAACTCGGCATCCTGCTGGCCCGCCACGCCGACGGCCGCGCCGTGAGCGCCGACGAGGTCGCCGCGATGGACCGCAACGCCACCGCCGGCACGGCCTTTGCCGACCAGTGCGCGGCACGCGGCCTGGTGCTGTCGGCCGACGAGGTGTTCACCTTCGCGCACTGGATCACCGACCGCGACCTGCCCAAGCGCTTCGACGTGCCCTTCCTGGTGGCGCGCATGCCCGAGGGTCAAGTGCCCACGGCCGACGAGAGCGAGCAGTTCGAGCCCTGCTGGGTGCGCCCGGCCGACGCGCTGGCGCGCCACGAGGCGGGCAGCTTCTTCATGATCTTCCCGACCATCCGCACGCTGCAGCGCATGGCGACCTACGCAACGGTCGATGCGGTGCTCGCGGCCTGTGCGCCGGCGAGCGGTGCGGAAGAAAAGCCGCTGTGGACCAGCTGCCCGCGCGCCGGCCTGCTCAAGGGCGAAGATGCGCGCTATATGGAACACGAGTCGCCCTTCGGCGAACTCGCACTGGTGTGCCCCGACGGCCAGATCGCGCACGCGCTCGACTGGCAGAGCACGCAGCCCGTGGCGCTGCTGAAGAACGTGCAGCGCCTCACCGCGCCGAACCCCAGCGCCATGACCGGCCCGGGCACCAACACCTACCTCGTGGGCGATGCGGCCACCGGCTACCTCGTGATCGATCCGGGCCCGAACGACGCGACGCACCTCGCACGGCTGATCGAAGCCACGCAAGGCGACATCCGCCTCATCGTCTGCACGCACTCGCACGCCGACCACTCGCCGGGCGCCGCGCCGCTGCAGGCGCTGTGCGCGGCCGAGCGCAAGCCGCCGATCCTGGGCCTGTCGTCCGCGCCCACGGCACGTTCCACCGCGCGCTTCAGCGCCGAGCGCGAGCTGGCCGACGGCGAACGGCTGGTGCTCTCGGGCACCGCGGCCGACGGCACGCCGCTCGTGCACACGCTGCGCGCCATCCACACGCCCGGCCATGCGGCCAACCACCTGTGCCTGGTGCTCGAAGAAGACGGCCTGCTGTTCTCGGGCGACCACATCCTCAACGGCAGCACGACGGTGGTCGATCCGCCGGACGGCGACATGACGGCGTACCTCGATTCGCTCGACAAGCTCGATGCGGCCTGCGCGGCCGGCGGCATCGAGTTCATCCTGCCGGCGCACGGCTACGTGATCGGCTTTGCGCGCACGGCCATCGCGCACCTGAAGGCGCACCGCCTGAAACGCGAGGCCAAGATCGCCGCCGCCATGCAGCGGCTGCCCGAAGGCACGCCCGAGCAGTGGCTGCCGCTCGCCTACGACGACGTGCCCGAGCGCATGTGGCCGGTGGCGGCGCGGTCGCTGGCGGCACACGTGGCGCGCATCCGTCAACTGGCGGACGCACGATGAACCGCTCGAACCGCCCCTCTGCTTCCAATGACGAAGGCGTGCGCCTGGCCAAGCGCGTGGCCGCGATGGCCCAGGTGTCGCGCCGCGAGGCCGAACTGCTGATCGAAAACGGCGCCGTGCGCGTCGACGGCGTGCCCGCGCTGCTCCCGCAATCGCGCGTGCAGGCGCACCAGCAGGTCGAGATCGCGGCCGGCGCGCGGCCCGAGCCGATCGTGCCGGTGACGCTGGTGCTCTACAAGCCCGCCGGCATGCCGACCGACAACGCGCACCAGCTGCTGGTGGCCGCCAACCACCACGACCCCGAACGCGAGGGCCAGCGCTTCCTGCCGGCGCATGTGCGCGGGCAACGCTGCATGACGCCGCTCGAAACCGGCGCCAGCGGCCTTGTGGCCTACACGCAGGAGTTCCGCATCGAGCGCAAGCTGCAGGAAGACGCGGGCATCCTCGAACACGAAGTGATGGTCGATGTGGCCGGCCCGGTCGGGCCTGAAATACTGGCGCGGCTGGAGCGTTCGCCCGCGCGCGTGAGCATCGGCCGCCAAGCCGACGACCAGACCGGTCTGCGCTTTGCGCTGAAGGGCGCGCGACCCGGGCAGATCGCGAACATCTGCGACACGGTGGGTTTGCGCATCCTGGCGATGCGGCGCCTGCGCATCGGCCGCGTGCCGCTCGCCGGGCTGCAGCCGGGACAGTGGCGCTACCTGGCGCCGCACGAGCGTTTCTGAGCGAACGAAGAAGCACTTCCTTAGAAAAGAAAAGGACTCACACGACGAGGCAGCGCAGCACCGCGAACTGCCACTTGGAAAAAGCGGCCCAGGCCGCGCACGGGAGATTGATCACCATGAAGTTCGGACCACCGATCCGCGCCCTCGCCTGCACCCTGCCGCTGACAGTGCTGGCGGGCTGCAGCTACCTCACCGCCCTGCTGTTCCCCGACGCGCCGATCGGCGCGCCGGCCGCGGCGACGGCCACCCAACCCACCGTGGTCTCGAAAGACGGCCTTGCGCCGATCACCGCGGTGCAGGTGGAACGCATCCGCGAGGTCGTCGGCGGCAAGCCCCCGAGCCCCGCGGTGGGCAAGGTGGTGGGGAGCGCGTCGCCGACCATCGAATCCTTTTTGCGTACCGAAGGCTGCATCACGGCGCGCAACGGCGCGGTGCTCAACCCCTTCGCGGCGCCCGGCCGGCTGTTCGACGGCACGGGCTTCCAGGGCGGGCCGATGGCCGAAATGCAGTACCACGACAAGACCGCCTGCGTGACGGTGCAGCGCATCCAGAACTGGAAGCTGGTGTCGCCCCGGTTGCTGCGTTTCGACGTGGTCTACGTGGGCGACGACGGCGAGGAGCGCGCCGTCAAGCGCCACGAGTTGACGCGCCAGCCCAAGGGCGGCTGGCTGTTCACGCGCTGAGCGAGCGAGCGCGTGCCGCTCAGCGGATGGTCGTGGCGGGCTTGCCTTGATCGGCGTGCGCGAGCGCGTCGTCCGCCGGTTCCCAGCCGCCGCCGAGCGCCATGAACAGCACGACCTGGTCGTCGGCCAACTGCGCCTCGCTGGCTGCCAATGCAGCGTCGGCACCGGCCAATGCGCGTTCGGCGTCGAGCGTGTCGAGGTAGGCCGTGCGGCCGTTGCGGTACAGCTGGCGCGCCTGCGCAGCGACCTTGGCGCTTTCGTCGCGCGAGGCCTGCAGGGCGGCGCGGCGGTCGAGCTCGCGTGCGTAGGTGCCGAGCGCGGTTTCGGTCTCACGCAGCGCCGTCAGCACGGTGCCGTCGAACTTGGCGAGCGCGGAGCGCGTGCCGGCTTCGGCCTGTGCGATGCGGGCCTGCGCGGCGCCGGTGTTGGGCACGGTCCACGAGATCAGCGGGCCGACGCTCCAGGCCAGCGTGTCCTGCCGGCCGAAGCCGGTGGCATGGCCGGCCGACGAGCCCGACAGGCCCAGCGTGACCTTCGGATAGAGATCGGCCGTGGCCACGCCGATGCGCGCGGTCGATGCGGCGAGGCTGCGCTCGGCCTGGCGGATGTCGGGCCGGCGGCGCAGCAGCGCGGCGCCGTCGCCCACCGGCAGCGCGCCGGCCACGCGCGGCGGGACGGTGCAGTCGGCCACCTCGCGCGGAAAGTCTTGCGGCAGCGCGCCGGTGAGCGTGGCCAGGCGGTAGAGCGCGCCCTGGCGCTGGGCCTTCAGCGGCGGCAGTGCGGCGTCGAGCTGCGCGAGCTGGGCGCGTGCGCGGCCGGCGTCGATGGCGCCGGCGCGGCCCGCGCGCTGCAGGCGCTCGGTGACGTTCACCGCGTCTTGTTGCAGCGCGACCGACTTCTGCGCGATCTGCAGCCGCAGGCCGGCCGAGCAGGCCTCGGCGTAGGCGCGCGCGGTGCCGGCCGCGACATTCACGCGCACGAGGTCGAGTGCGGCTTCGGCGGCCTGGCTGTTGGCGGCCGAGGCTTCGATGGCGCGGCGGATCTGGCCGAACAGGTCGACCTGGTAAGACAGCGACGCACCCGCGCTGTAGTTGAAGGTGTTCGGCGGCTCGTAGCCCTTCTGCAGCAGCGACAGGCCCGAGACATGGCCGAACGACGGCCCGCCGTTGACGCCGATGGTGGGGTACTTGGCGCCGGCCACTTCGGTTTCGATGGCGCGTTCGCGCTCGAGATTGGCGACGGCCTGGCGCAGGTCGGTGTTGTGCGCGAGCGCCTGGGTAACGAGCCGGTCGAGCAGCGGGTCTTGATAAAGGCGCCACCAGTGCGCGGGCAGCGGCGCGGCATTGGACGGTGCTTCGGCGAAAGGCCTGGCGGCAGCGGGCTGGCTGGCCAGCGCCTCGGACGGCTGCTGGTAGTCGGGGCCGACCGCCGCGCAGGCCGCGAGTCCGGCTGCGGCTGCGAGCGAGGCCATGCGAAAGGCGAAGCGAGTCATGGCACTTATCCCTTCTTCGGTGCGGCGCTGATCGGGGTCGCGTCGTGTTCGAGGACCTGCACCGTGACCGTCTGGCCCGCCACGAGGCGCGCGCCGTCGGGCAGCGGGTCGAGCTTCACGCGCACCGGAATGCGCTGTGCCAGCCGCACCCAGTTGAAGGTCGGGTTCACGCTGGGCAGCAGGTTGGCGCTGGTGGAGCGGTCGCGGTCGGCAATGCCGGCGGCCACGCTGTCGACCGCGCCTTCGAGCACCGCGCCGCCGCCCATCGGCGTCACGCGCACGCGGTCGCCCAGGTGGATGCGCGGCAGCTTGGTTTCTTCGAAGTAGCCCTCGACGTAGAACGACTGCGCATCGACCAGCGCGAGCACCGGATGGCCGGCGGCGGCGTAGCTGCCCTGGCGCAGGTCGAGGTTGGTGACGAGGCCGGCAGCCGGCGCGCGCACTTCGGCGCGCTGCAGGTTCAGGCGCGCCGAATCGAGCGCCACCTCGGCCTGCGCGACGGCGGCCCGTGCCTGCTCGACGCGGGCGCGGGTCTGTTCGCGCGACTCCTTCGACACCAGGTCGTCGAGCCCCGTGTTGCGCGCGTTCTCGCGCTGGGCCTGCGCGCTCACGGCGCGCTGCGCGGCAAGCGCAGCCTGCGCCTGGCGCACGGCGAGGTCGTAGCGCGCGCGGTCCACTTCGAACAGCAGCGTGCCGGCAGCGACCGACTGGTTGTCGCGGATCGGCACGGCCGTGACGAGGCCCGAGACGTCGGGCGCGATCTGGACCACGTTGGCGCGCACGCGGCCGTCGCGCGTCCACGGCGCCAGCTCGTAGTGGTCCCACAGGCGAAAGCCTGCCCAGACGGCGGCGGCCACCACGGCCACGGTGAGAAGAACGCGCAGCAGGCGCTGCGCCCGGGGGTTGTCTGCGAACAGGTTGGCTTTCATGGAAATCTCTGTGATGTTTGAGTTGTCGTGGCGGGCGTCATTGCAGGTGCGCCGTGAGGCGGCTCAGGCCGTACAACAGCAGCAGGTACAGCGCCATGTCGAACAGCGCCGGGTGCCACACCCAGCGGTACAGGCCGGTGGCGGCGAGCAGCCGGCGCACGCCCCACAGGGCGAGCAGCGCGGCGGCGGCCAGCAGCATGAGCCAGGGCACGTAGAGCCCGTAGAAACTGGCTTCGCCGATCATGCGGAAGCTCCTTGCGGTGAGGAAGAAGACACAGACACGCCTGCGAGCGAAGGCGGCGCATCGGGGAACAGGTTGCGGCGCAGGCCGACCAGTGCGGTGACGGCGGCGCGCGACGCGGTGGTGACGTCGCGTGCGGCGAGCACGGCGGCCAATGCTTCATCGATCTGCGGCAGCAGTGCCGCCGGGCGCGGCGCCATGCGGCCTTCGCCGCGCTGGCGGAAGAAGCGCGCGATGCCGCCGAGCAGCGCGGCCGAGGTGGCCACCGGCAGCTGGGCGCGCACGCGCTGCAGCACGGCGATGTCGGCGCCCATGCGCAGGTCGCGCAGCGCGTCGTTGGCGGCCACGCCCTCGACGGTGCCACCGGCCTGCGCGATGCGCGGCGCCAGCAGGCCGATGCGGTCGAGCATGCGCACGGCGTAGGCGTCGCTCTGCGCGTACTGCGGCTGGGCCGAAGCGGCCATGTCGCCGAGCTCGCGCCACGTGGCGCGCTGGATGCGGCGTGCGCTCCAGTCGGCGCCCACCGAGCGCACCAGCCGCGTGACGCGCGCGGCGATCACCACGCCGACGATCTGGCCGATCATGCCGTTGATGAAGCTCACGAGGTCGGCGCTGGCGGTGTCGTGCAGTGCGAGCGTGCCCGACACCCCGAAGACCAGCGCCATCGCGGCCATGAAGTGCGTCGGGCGCGGCAGGTACAGGCCCAGCAAAAGAAAGAGCGGCGCGCAGACCAGCGCGAGCAGGCCGAAGTCCTGCACCGTGGGCATGAGCACGAGCACGTAGACGGCGGAGATCGGAATGGACCACAGCGTCCACTTCAGGAAGCCGTGCATCGCGGGCACGGGGTCGTCCATGGTGGCGAAGAAGCAGCAGAAGACGGCGGCCATCATGGTGGCGGCCGAGCCCATGGTCCAGCCCGTGAGGATCCAGAACGCGCCGCACACGCAGATGGCAATGACGGCGGCCAGCGCCGACAGCAGCGCCATGCCGTGGTCGCGGTGCATCGCGCGCTGGCCGAGCGCGGCCGTGCGGCGCAGCGGCGCGCCGCCCTTCAGGCCTTCGTCGATGTCGCGGCGCAACTGCGCGCAGGCGGTCCAGCCGTCGACCAGCTCTTCGAGCCGGCCCGCGAGGCCGATGCGCAGCGCGCGAGCCCAGGGGGTGAGCGCCGCGTCCTGTGCAGTGCCGAGCGCACCGATCGCCTGGCGCAGCGCCTGCAGGCGGGCCGACGCGTCGACGGCCGGGTCGCTTTCGTCGCGCAGCCATTGCGCGGCCAGTGCCAGCACGGCGGTGACGTCGGGCGTGAGGCGGCCTTCGGCCTGCGCCAGCGCCTGCAGCCGGTCTTCGACCGCCGACAGCGCGGGCGTGAGCGCCGCCACGCGGTCCTGCATGGCGCGGATCGCGCCGGCGGTCCAGCGCAGGTGCGTGGTGTCGAAGGGCACGTGGGTCGAGAGCAGGCGCAGCTGCGTGATGTCGCCCGCGAGGCGGCGGCGGTCGTCGTCCAGGCGCTGGGGAGCGGCCTCCTTGGAGGCGCTGCGGTCGCCCGGCTGGAACAGGTCGCCGATCCACTGGCGCGCGTCTTTCAGCGTGCGGTCGAGCAGGCCCAGCACGGTGGGCGCAAGCCCCGTGGGCAGCACGAGGCTGTGGACCAGCGTGGCGCAGAAGATGCCCAAGCCGATTTCTTCCACGCGCGCCACGGCGGTGTCGAACAGCACGAGCGGCGTCTGCACCGACGGAAAGCCGATGAGCGCGGCCGTGTAGCCCGCGAGCATGAAGACGTACGAGCGCGGCGTGCGGTCGAGCAGCGAGATGTACAGGCACAGCCCGACCCACAGCGCGAGCACCAGCGTGAGCAGCTCGGGCGCGTTGGACAGCGCGGGCACGAGCAGCACCGTCGCCGTGCTGCCGATCAGCGTGCCGACGAAGCGGTACACCGCCTTGGAACGCACCGCGCCTGCGAGCGGATGGGCGACGACGTAGGTCGTCATCAAGGCCCAGAACGGGCGCGGCAGGCCGGCGCGGCTCGCCAGGTACATCGCGAGCATCGCGGCGGCGAAGCTCTTGACGGAGAACAGGACTTCCGCGCGGGTGAAGCGCGGCAGGCGCAGCGCAGTCATCTACTTGCGGCCTTCCTGCGTGGCCAGCGCGTTGCGGCCGAGCCGCTCCTCGAGCGTGCCGAAGACGCGCAGGCACGCGGCGATGTCGTCGTCGTCGATGCCTTCGAACAGCGTGTTGCGCATCTGGCTCAAGGCGGCCTCGAGCGTGGCGCACGCGGTCACGCCCGCGGGCGTGAGGTGCAGCGTCTTGGCGCGGCGGTCGGCCGGATCTTCCATGCGCTGCACGAGGCCCGCCTCGACCAGCTGATCGACCGAGCGAACCAGCGACGGCCCCTCGATGCCCAGCACCGAGGCCAGCATGCCCTGGCGCATGCCGTCGCCCATGCGGCCGATCATCACGATCGGCCAGGCCAGCGTCTGCGACACGCCGACGTGGGCCACGGCCTTGTCGGCCGCGGCGCGGTAGGCGCGCTGCAGCGTGGAGAACGACATGCCAAGGTGCATGAGCGCGTGCTCGCGGCTCTGGGAGTGGTTGTGGTCGGTCACGTCGGATAGCAATTAGTTAGCTTGCTATCTATTATAGGGGTAACTACCGATCCGTGCAGCAGCCACGCGCGCGCCCGCCTGGGGCGCCGGCGACCGGGAAAAACAAAAGGGGGAAAGAAGAAAAGTGTGAAGCCCGCCGATAAGCCGGATTCTGTGCACCGGAACCCTCTTGCGAAGATTCCGGCGTGACCGCCATTACTCTGGGCCGTTTGTCGCCAAACGGCTCGATGCCACCTACCCGCCAGCTCAGCGGAACCACCTCGATACTGGCCTACTTGGTGTTGCTGCGCGCAGAGATTGCCCGTTTCACCCGAACTGAATCGGCTCGTCTCTGTTGCTCTGATCCTCACCTCACGGTGGAGAGTCGTTAACTCCTGCGCTGTCCTGTGCAGTCCGGACGTTCCTCCAGTGCGATCTTTCGACCCGATGCTGTTGCCCGAAGGCGCAGCGTCGTCCCTTTCGGGCTTGCACCAGCGGCGGTCTGGCGTGCTTCACGGCGCGATTATCGCCCGGCGCGCGATGACCCTTCGGGCGATGCCGCGATCGTCAGCCCGGCGCTTCGTGGTCCTCGGCCTGCATCAGGCCCAGTTTGCGCAGCGTTCGGTGGAAGTTGCTGCGGTCCATGCCCGCCTCGCGCGCGGCGCTGGCCACGCGGCCGCCGTGGCGGGCGAGCACTTCCGAGAGCCACGCGCGCTGGAAGGCCTCGGTCGCTTCGCGCAGCGTGCCGCCCCCGACCACAAGCCCCGCGTGTTCGTTCACCGGGACCCGCGCAGGCGCCGCCACGGGCGCTGTCGAGGCGGCGGACTCCAGCGCCAGGTGGTGCGGCTCGATCGCCGTCCAGCGCGAGCCGCGCGGCTGCTCCCTGAACGCCCGCAGCGAGGCGCGGCTGATCACATGCTCGAGTTCGCGCACGTTGCCCGGCCAGCCGTGCGCCAGCAGGGCGGCCTTCGATGCCGGCGAAAGCCGCAGGTTGCGCGCGCCCAGCCGGTGCTGGTTCTCCTCGAGAAAGCTGCCGGCGAGCACGAGCACGTCGCGCCCGCGTTCGCGCAGCGGCGCGACGACGAGCGGATAGACCGACAGCCGGTGGTACAGATCGGCACGAAACCGCCCCTGCGCAATCGCTGCGGGCAGGTCGCGGTTGGTGGCCGCGATCACGCGCACGTCGACCTTGCGCATGCGGTCGCTGCCGGGCCGCTGCACCTCGCCGCTTTGCAGCACGCGCAGCAGCTTGGCCTGCACGCTCAGCGGCAGCTCGCCGACCTCGTCGAGAAAGAGCGTGCCGCCGTCGGCGATCTCGAACTTGCCGTCGCGGTCCTGCACGGCGCCGGTGAACGCGCCGCGCTTGTGGCCGAAGAGTTCGCTGTCGGCCAGCGTCTCGGGCAGCGCCGCGCAGTTGACCTGCACGAGCGGCTGCTCGCTGCGCCGCGAGCGCGCGTGCAGGCGCTGCGCGACGAGGTCCTTGCCGACGCCGGTTTCGCCGAGCAGCAGCACCGTGAGGTCGGACACGGCGACGGTGTCGATCTCGTCGCACAGCTGCTTCATCGCCGGGCTGCTGCCCAGCAGCTCGCGCGGCGCGCCGCGACCTGCACGCAGGGCCTGTGCGACGGCCTGCTCGCGCATCGCGCGCGCCTGCATCTCGCGGATCGTGTGGGCCGCCTCGATGCCGGTTTCGACGAGGGTGACCAAGGCCTCCATCTGCGCCGGGCTCACGGCATCGAAGGCGTGCGGCTCCAGCGCATCCAGCGTGAGCAGGCCCCAGAGGGCGCCGCGCAAACGCAGCGGTGCGCCCATGCAGTCGTGCACCGGCAGGATGCCCGGCTGGCCGGCGACGAGGCCGTCGTACGGGTCGGGCAGGTTGCTGTCGTGCGCGAAACGCAGGCCGCGTTCGCTGGCGAGCAGGCGCGCAAAACGCGGATGGGCGGCGACGGGAAACTGGCGCCCGAGGGTTTCATCGCTCAGGCCGTCGACCGCGACGGGTTTCAGCACGTCGACCTCGAGCTGCAGCAGCGCGGCGGCATCGCAGCGAACGAGCCCGCGCGCGGCGGCGAGCAGCGATCGGTAGCGGGCGGCCTCGGCTTCGGGCTCGGTGGTCGAATCGACACTGTTTGCGGTCATAAGTACAACGCAGATGTTGTGGTTAATTTGACCACGCCTGATAAATCCCCAATGACGTCAAGCACTTGCAGCGACCTTTCGGCTGGCACGGATCGTGAGATGACGAAGGCATCTCAACAGAGGAAGCGCCAGACCATGCACCCGCAAACCATCGCCACCGTCAAGTCCACCGTGCCCGCGCTGAAGGCCCACGGCGAGGCCATCACCAGCCACTTCTACAAGATCATGTTCGAGGGCCATCCGCAGGTGAAGGCCTTCTTCAACGAGGCACACCAGGCCGCCGGTACCCAGGCGCGCGCGCTGGCGGGGGCGGTCATCGCGTACGGCGCGCACATCGACCGGCTGGACGAGATCGCCGGCGCCCTGCCCCGGATCATCCAGAAGCACGCGGCGCTGGGCGTGCTGCCCGAGCACTATCCAATCGTCGGCCACTACCTGCTGCGCGCCGTGAAGGAGGTGCTCGGCGATGCCGCGACCGACGAGGTGATCGCCGCGTGGGGCGAGGCCTACGAATCGCTGGCGGGGTTGCTCATCGCGGCGGAAGAAGCCGTCTACAGCGCCAACGCGGCGCAGACCGGCGGATGGCGTGGCACGCGCGAGTTCCGCGTGGCGCGCCGCGAAGACGAGAGCGAGGTCATCACCTCGTTCTACCTGGAGCCCGTGGACGGCGGCGCGCTGCTGGCGTTCTCGCCGGGG
This sequence comes from Variovorax paradoxus, assembly GCF_009498455.1. Classification (NCBI taxonomy): domain Bacteria; kingdom Pseudomonadati; phylum Pseudomonadota; class Betaproteobacteria; order Burkholderiales; family Comamonadaceae; genus Variovorax; species Variovorax paradoxus. The sequence continues at coordinate 547,142 of NZ_CP045644.1, forward strand.
CAGTACCTCACGCTGGTGCTGGAGATCGACGGCCAGCCGGTGCGGCGCAACTACTCGCTGTCCGACGCGCCGGGCAAGCCGTGGTACCGCATCAGCGTGAAGAAGGAAGAAGGCGGCCGCGCCTCGAACTGGCTGCACGAGGCCGCAGTGGTCGGCACGCATCTGCAGGTGCAGGCACCGTGCGGCGACTTCGTGCTGCTGCCCGCCGGCGAGCAGGCGCGTCCGCTGGTGCTGGTGACGGGCGGCGTGGGCATCACGCCCGCGATGAGCATGCTCGAATCGATGGCGCACACGGGCCGGCCGGTGCACTTCGTCCATGCGGCGCGGCACGGCGGTGCGCATGCGTTCCGCGCCCGCGTCGATGCCCTCGCGCAGCGGCATGCGAACGTGAAGCCGCTGTATGTCTACGACACGCCGCGCGACACCGACACGCCGCACGCGACCGGCTTCGTCACCCGCGAGCTGCTGGCCGGGCTGCTGCCGGAAGACCGCGACGTCGACCTGTACTTTCTCGGGCCGAAGCCGTTCATGAAGGCCGTGTATGCCAACGGGCTGGCGCTCGGCGTGCCGAAGCAACAGCTGCGCTACGAGTTCTTCGGCCCGCTGGAAGCCCTGGAGGCCTGAGGGAAGCAAAGCCCTGCGCTGAAACAGTCGCGGGCTGGTCTCACAATGCGCGCTGTCCGCTCGAAAAACCGCATTGAATTGATCCAAGGAGATTCCATGAAGGCCCAGAACATCCTCCAGACCATCGGCAACACGCCGCACATCCGCATCAACCGCCTGTTCGGTAACGCGAAGCAGCAGGTCTGGATCAAGTCGGAGCGCGCCAACCCCGGCGGCTCGATCAAGGACCGCATCGCGCTCGCGATGGTCGAAGACGCGGAAAAAAGCGGCGCACTGAAACCCGGCGGCACGATCGTCGAGCCGACCTCGGGCAACACCGGCATCGGCCTGGCGATGGTCGCGGCCGTCAAGGGCTACAAGCTGATCCTGGTGATGCCCGACAGCATGTCGGTCGAGCGCCGCCGCCTCATGCTGGCCTACGGCGCCACCTTCGACCTCACGCCGCGCGCCGGCGGCATGAAGGCCTCGATCGCCCGCGCAGAGGAAATCGTGGCCGGCACGCCCGGCGCGTGGATGCCGCAGCAGTTCAACAACCCCGCGAACGTCGACGTGCACGTGCGCACCACGGCCGAAGAGATCGCGGCCGACTTTCCTGACGGCATCGACGTGCTCATCACCGGCGTGGGCACGGGCGGCCACATCACGGGCGTCGCACGCGTGCTCAAGAAGAAGTGGCCCAAGCTGCAGGTGTTCGCGGTCGAGCCCGTGGCTTCGCCCGTGATCTCGGGCGGCGCGCCGGCGCCCCACCCCATCCAGGGCATCGGTGCGGGCTTCATTCCGAAGAACCTCGACACCTCGCTGCTCGACGGCGTGCTGCAGGTCGACGCCGAACCGGCGCGCGAAATGGCGCGCCGCTGCGCGGTCGAGGAAGGCATCCTGGTCGGCATCTCGTCGGGCGCGACGCTCGCGGCCATTGCGCAGAAGCTGCCCTCGCTGGCACCCGATGCGGTGGTGCTGGGCTTCAACTACGACACGGGCGAGCGCTACCTCTCCGTAGAGGGCTTCCTGCCCGCCTGACGCAGCTACAAGTTTCATAGCGCCCTGGGCGCTTAAAATCGTCGGTCTGCTTGATAACCACAAGCCCCACGACATGCTGCGAATCTCCGAACTCAAACTCCCGCTCGACCACGCGCCTGACGCGCTGGTCACCCTGATCGCCCGAACGCTCGACGTTCCGACTGAAGCGATCGCCTCCCACACCGTCTACAAGCGCAGCTTCGACGCCCGCAAGGTCGACCTGCTCACGGTCTACATCTGCGACGTGCAGCTGGCCGACGCGGCACTCGAAGCCGCGCTGCTCGCAAAGCACGCCAGCCACCCGCACATCCAGCCCGCGCCCGACATGCGCTACACGCCGCCGGGCCATGCGCCCGCGGATCGAAATGACGCCCCGCGGCCCGTGGTGATCGGCTTCGGCCCCTGCGGCATCTTCGCGGCGCTGATGCTCGCGAAGATGGGCTTCAGGCCCATCGTGCTCGAACGCGGCAAGACCGTGCGCCAGCGCACCCGCGACACCTGGGGCCTGTGGCGCAAGAGTGTGCTCAACCCCGAGTCGAACGTGCAGTTCGGCGAAGGCGGCGCCGGCACCTTCTCGGACGGCAAGCTCTACAGCCAGATCAAGGACCCGCGCTTCCTCGGCCGCAAGGTGATGGAAGAGTTCGTGAAGGCCGGCGCGCCGCCCGAAATTCTGTACGTCGCGCACCCGCACATCGGCACCTTCAAGCTGGTGAAGGTGGTCGAGAACATCCGCGAGCAGATCGTCGCGCTCGGCGGCGAGATCCGCTTCGAGCAGCGCGTGACCGACGTGCACATCGAAGATGGCCCCACCGGCAAGCACTTGCGCGGCCTCACCGTGCTCGACCAGACGACCGGCCAGAGCAGCGAGCTTCGCGCCGACCACGTCGTGATGGCGCTGGGCCACAGCTCGCGCGACACCTTCGAGATGCTGCATGCGCGCGGCGTGTACATCGAGGCCAAGCCCTTCTCGATCGGCTTCCGCGTCGAGCACCCGCAGGGCCTGATCGACCGCGCCCGCTGGGGCCGCCATGCGGGCCATCCGCTGCTGGGCGCGGCCGACTACAAGCTGGTGCACCACGCGAGCAACGGCCGCTCGGTCTACAGCTTCTGCATGTGCCCCGGCGGCACCGTGGTCGCGGCCACCAGCGAACCGGGCCGCGTGGTCACCAACGGCATGAGCCAGTACTCGCGCAACGAACGCAATGCCAACGCGGGCATCGTGGTGGGCATCGACCCGAAGGACTTCCCGGGCGATGCGCTCGCAGGCATTGCGCTGCAGCGCCAGCTCGAAAGCAACGCCTACGTGCTCGGCGGCAGCAACTACCACGCGCCCGGCCAGCTGGTGGGCGACTTCATCGCCGGCAAGCCGTCGACCGCACTCGGCAGCATCATCCCGTCGTACAAGCCCGGCGTGACGCCGACCGACCTGCACCAGGCGCTGCCCGCCTACGCCATCGAGGCGATGCGCGAAGCCTTCCCCGCCTTTGGTCGCAAGATCAAGGGCTTCGACACGCACGACGCCGTGCTCACGGGCGTGGAAACGCGCACCTCGTCGCCGATCCGCATCACGCGCGGCGACGACTTCCAGAGCCTCAACGTGCGCGGCCTCTACCCGGCCGGCGAAGGCGCCAGCTACGCAGGCGGCATTTTGTCGGCCGGCGTGGACGGCATCAAGGTGGCCGAGGCCGTGGCGCGCAGCGTGCTCGGCACGGCGGTTTGACGATGCACTTCCACCGTCCCTCCTCCGGCCAGCTGGCCGTCGCCACGCTGGCGATGGCCGCCGTGGTGCTCGCGTCCAACATCCTCGTGCAGTTCGCGATCAACGACTGGCTCACCTGGGGCGCCTTCACCTACCCGGTGGCCTACCTCGTGAGCGACCTCGTCAACCGGCGCTTCGGCCCCGGCATGGCGCGGCGCGTGGCGTGGGTCGGCTTCGCGGTGGCCGTGGCGGTGTCGCTGCTGCTCGCACCGGCGCGCATCGCCGCCGCTTCGGGCCTGGCCTTCATCGCCTCGCAGTTGCTCGACATCCGCGTGTTCGACCGCCTGCGCCGCGGCCTCTGGTGGCGCGCGCCGCTCGTGGCCACGGTGATCGCGGCCGTGCTCGACAGCATCGTCTTCTGGGGCATCGCCTTCGCAGGCACCGACGGCCCCTGGCTCACGTGGGCGCTCGGCGACCTGGGCGTGAAGCTCGGCGTCGGCGTGCTGATGCTGTTGCCGTTCCGGTTGCTGATCGGGCGGCAAACCCCTGACCGGGGCACTGCACGCGCATGACGATCCGCCCTGACAATACCCGCAGGATGTTCCGGCCGCGCTGACCGCGCGGGACCGGTTGTTCTTTTTCTTCCTTTTTCCATCCCTCGCGCCCATCGCCGAGCCTTCCGTATGACCGACGCATCCACCGCCGCCCCGAACACGAACTCGCGCAACGCACGGCGCCAGCGCCCGGACATGGCCGAGCAGCTCCAGCAGCTGAAGACCGGCGCGGGCAGCACCGACGCAGGCGCTGACGCGTCGGCAGCGCAGCCTGCTCCCCCGCAGCCACAGCAGCAGCAACAACGCCCGCCGCGGGCGAAGCAGCAGCGCCCGCACGGGCAGCAGCAGCCGCAGCAAGGGCGCAAGCCGCGCGGCCCGCAGCAACAACAACAGCAACCGGAAGCCCAGCGCGCACCGCGCAAGGTCAACCCGGTGCTCGAGCGCCTGTTCGCGCTGTACCCGCAGCTCTTCGGCGCGCGCTTCGTGCCGCTCAAGCTCGGCGTGTACGAAGAGCTGATCGCGCGCCATCCCGAAGACTTCAAGGCCGAAGACCTGAAGGTCGCGATGGGCCAGCATGCGCGCTCCACGCGCTACCTGGAGAGCGTGGCCGCCGGCCATGCGCGCCATGACCTCGACGGCAACGCGCTCGACCCGGTCGCGCCCGAGCACGTGCACCACGCCATCCTCGAGCTGCACCGCCGCCGCTCGCACCGCAACCCCGGCGAAGACCTGCGTCCGCAGCTGGTGACGCGCATCGCCAAGGCCATCGAAGCCTCGGGCCTCGACCACGAAGCGTATGCCGTGCTGGTGCGCTCGCGCGACGCCAACAACAACGCCATCGTCGACGAAGCCCTGGCCGAACTCGCCCAGCAGGCCGCCAAGCGCGAAGCCCTGCTGCGTGCCTTCGAAGCCAGCGGCCGCAGCGAACAGGAGTTCGCCGACATGTACGGCATGAAGCCCGCCGACGTGACGCGCACGCTGCAGCGCGTGCGCGACGATCAGAAGCGGGCCGCGGCGGCGGCAGAAGCTGCCGCGGCTGCTGCGGCAGCAGCACCAGAACCGGAAGCGACTGAAGTGCAGGCTGCTGCGCCCGAAGCAGAAGCCGCACCGGCCGCGCCCGCAGCACCCGCCGCAGACTGACGCCACGCGCCAGTCCCAACGAAAAAAGCCGCCACATCACTGTGGCGGCTTTTTTCATGGCGACGGCGCTGGCCGTCCCTGGCAGTTGGCTCAGCGCGCGTTCTGCAGCGCAGCAATGCGCTCTTCGATCGGCGGATGCGTGGCAAACAGCTTGCCCATCGCGCCCGTGATGCCCATGGCTTCGACCGCCTTCGGCAGTTCACCGGCCGGCAGGCCGCCCAGGCGGGCGAGTGCGTTCATCATCGGCTGGCGGTTGCCCATGAGGGCGGCGGCGCCGGCGTCGGCGCGGAACTCACGCTGGCGCGAGAACCAGGCCACCACGATCGCGGCGGCAAAACCGAGCACGATGTCCAGCACGATGGTGCTCACGTAGTAGCCGATGCCGGGGCCCGACGAGCGGTCGTCGCCGCGGCGAAGGAAGCTGTCGACCGCGTAGCCGATCACGCGCGAGAGGAACACGACAAAGGTGTTCATCACGCCCTGGATCAGCGTCATCGTGACCATGTCGCCGTTGGCGATGTGCGCGACTTCGTGGCCGATGACGGCCTCGACCTCTTCGCGCGTCATGCCCTGCAGCAGGCCGGTGGACACGGCCACGAGCGACGAGTTCTTGAACGCGCCGGTGGCGAAGGCATTGGGCTCGCCTTCGAAGATGCCGACCTCGGGCATGCCGATGCCGGCCTTGTCAGCGAACTTGCGCACGGTGCCGACGATCCAGGCCTCGTCGGGCGACTGGGGGTTGTCGATCATGCGCAGGCCGGCCGTCCACTTGGCCATGGGCTTGCTGATGAGCAGCGAGATGATCGCGCCGCCGAAGCCCATGATCAGCGCAAAGCCGAGCAGCGCCGTGAGGTTGAGGCCGTTGGCCGTGAGGAAGCGATTGACGCCGAGCAGGCTGGCGACCACGCCGAGCACCGCGACGACCATCACGTTGGTCAGGACAAACAGAAGGATACGTTTCAAGTTGAATTCTCCGTGGGGAAATCTGCCACCTAGATAAGGGCCCCGGGGCCCTCTTCAAGCCGCGCGCGGCGGGGAGGCCCTCGGTGTTGCATCCGGTGGAGCCATGATAGGAGCAAAAGTTCTGGCGCCCCGATATTCCCCGCCGGAGTCAAGGCCTGTCAGAAAAGGCCGCTGGTGCCCGGCGCCGGGCGGGTGGCGATGTCGGCGTCGAGCCGGGCGCGGCGGCGACTGCTCTGCGTCCAGCGCAGCGCGAACAGCAGGCCGTTGACCAGCACCAGCCCCACGGCGAACAGCCACCACAGCACGTGCGCGCCCGCCGCGGTCATGCGCGAAGCATCGAGGCTCGGGTCGATGCGCACCCACGGCGTGCCGGCGGCGTCCTTGCCGCTGGCGGTGACGAGGCCTTCGAGGGTGAAGGGCTTCAGGCCTTCCGCCGTGGCGTTGCGCTGCAGGCGGGCCCAGCGGCCGAGGAGGGAACTGTCGGTGTCGCTGTCGTCTTCGGCGACGTCGGCCGCGCCCGCGGTCGCGCCCGGCACATCGTCGTTGCCTTCGCCGGGCTGCTGCACCGGCGCGTTGTCGATGCGCATGGAAGACGCCAGCAGCACGCCGCCCTGCGCGGGCACGATGGCAGGACGCGCGGCCTCGATCTTCGCGGCCACCACGCTGTCGACCGCTTGTGCCAGCGCACGCTGCACGGACGCCAGCTGCTGGCGGGACAGGATGAGGTCGGCGTTCTCCTGGCCTGCTGCTGCGCTCGTGGCCAGTGCCTGCCAGGTGTTCACCGGCGTCTCGACGCCGTCCTTGTCGACCGTGGCGTCGATGGCGCGCACGAGCTCGCGCTGCAGGCGCTCGCAGGCGGCGGGCGACAGGCCGGCGGCGTCCTTGCAGGCGGCGTCGATCATCGCCACCGCGCGGTCGAAGCCGCGCACGGTCAGCGGCACGCTCTCGCGCGCACGGTAGGCCGCGAGCGGGTCGGAGGCCTGGCCGCCCATCTGCTGCATGCGCAGCATCGCGATCAGGCTGGCCATCGCGTGGTTCTCAGTCGTGCGAAGGAAGCCGGGCTCGGCGAGCGCCAGCACGCCCGGCGGGATGTCGAGCGCGGGGACGACGGGTGCGGTGCCGTTCCAGCGCACGGACGTGCAATCGATGACCGGCACGCCGCGGGTGGTGTGTTCTTCGGCACGGCCGTTCATGTCGATCTCGCACCGGCCCTGGCCTTCCATGCGCGCGCGGCTGCCCCAATGAGGCGGCTTGTCGGCGAACTGTGCGGCATCGCCATAAGCGGCCGTGGCGCGGCCGTTCGTGAGCCATTGCGCGGCGAGCGCAGCCTCGCCGCGCGGGTCGGGTGCCGACAGCACGACCGCGCCGATGGCGAGCAGGCCGATGACCAGATGCAGCAGGTGCCGGCCCCAGTACGCGGGTCGGAAACGCCGCCATTCGTCGGCCACCGCCCACTTGTCGCCGAAGCTCACGGCGCTGAAGTCGCTGGTGCGCAGCTCGGCTTCGATCACCTCGCCGTAAGGGACCGACGCCGTCGTGCGCCAATGCGAAGGCAGCACCAGGCTCAGCTTGTCGCCGATGAACAGCCCCACGTTCTGGACCGACGCGTTGCCGGCGTTGACCACCGCGATCTGGTTGAGCATGCCGCGCACGCGATTCACCGGCTGCGGTTGCCGCACAGGCGCCGTCGCCGGCGGGGTGCGCACGAACAGCCACGCGGCCCACAGCCCCGCGAGCCCGCCTGCGCCCATCAGGTAGACGCTTACCGCCTGCGTGGCGTCCCAAGTGGCGACCCACAACAGCACGAAGGCAAGCAGCCAGGCGAAGGCCGAGGCCCAGCCGCCGCGCCCCATGCGGCTTGCGACCTCTTCGGGCGTTTCGGTGCGCTGGCTCAGGATGTCGACCTCGCCGCGCTGGTAGCGCGCATTCGGGTCGATCGCAACGGATGCGGCCACCGCGTCGGGCAGGGTCGCGACGGGGTCGGCTGCGGCGTCATCGAGCGACGGCAGCGCGCCGATCTCGCCGCGCTTCCATTGCTGGTCCTGCGCCTGCTGGCGCTGTGCGCGCTGCCGGCCTTCGAGCAGATCGAAGCCGTTCAGACGGATCACGACGGCGCACTTTCCGGCCAGCACCACCAGCGCCTGGTTGTGCGGCTCGATGTAGTCGATGGCGTCGTAGGGCAGCAGCACATCGACGTCGCCGATGGTGTCGTGCTCGGTCGACGAGCCCTGCGTCGACAGGCCGTGGCGCAGGAACGCACCGCTGAGTTCACGCACGTTGTCGTCGACCGTGAGCTTCTGCCCCATGAGAAAGGGTTGCAGCGCCGATTTTTCTTCGTCTGTGATGCGGCGCAGCACGGGCGCGTCGCGGAAGTCTTTCAGGGCACTCCGGTTGTCGGAGCGGCGCGACATGTAGACGATGAAGCTGTAGATCCCGTAAAGAATCAGCCCGACCTTGAGCACGATGATGATGGTGTCCATCTTTTTGGCCTCTCCCTTGGCATATGACGTATGACGCACGCGTGGCGTGCGATGCGCGCGCTTGGCAAAGGCCCCTCCCGGGCCCGTGAACGCTAGCGCGACTTCAGCTCTGACAACGCGCCCGGCAAGGGTCGAAAGACCTGCGGGTCGGCATAGAACGAAGCCGATGTATTTTCGACGCACCAGCCGGGCACGCCGAGCACCGGAATAGGAACGAAAGGCTTCGCTTCGAGCTGTTTCGCATCGATATTTCTCGCCATCGCCGCATCGTCGAAGGCGGTGGAGCCCGTCGCACGGTGCGTCAGCAGCACATGCGCGGTGATCGGCTTGCGCGGCGTCACCAGCTTTTCGAGCAACGCATGGCCGAAGAGCAGCAGGCGCGCCTCGTGCCACAGGCTGCGCTGCGTGACGAACAGCGTCTGCCAGTCGCGTGCGATCAGCGCGTCCCACAGCGCAGGCGGCGCGTCGAGCACCGCACCGTTCTCGTCGAAGAGCGTGAGCGCATCGCGCAGCGGCCCGCGCGTGGCGCCGACGCCGGCGCGTGCGATTTCGGCGGCCTGCAGTTCGTTGAGCCGGCGCTTGGTTTCGGGAAAGGCCAGCCAGACGAGGCCGTTGAAGAAGTCGTGCAGGTTGTCGCGCGTGGGCACGGTGCGCGTGCGGAAGATGTGGGCCTCGTAGGCCTGGCCTTCGGGCAATGCATCTTGCGTGACGAAGCCGGGCACGGCGGGTGGCTTGGCCGCCTGCAGCGCGGCGGCGACGGTGCCGCCCTGCGCGACAGCCTGCGCCACGGCTTCGCCGGGGTCGCGGTACGGAGCCAGCCAGGGTGCTGCCCACGCGATGGCCGCGACCGCCGGCAGGGCCGGACTCAAGGCGCGGGCGCCCCCGTCCATCGGATGCGGTCGGGGTGTTGCATCACCGCGAACTCGGCGGTGAGCTTGTCGAACAGCTTGAGCGAGCTGCCGCTCTTACTGAGCAGGCCGGCGGTGCGCAGGGCCTTGGCCACGTCGTTGAGCGGCACGTCGGTGCCGCGGCGCAGCGCAGGCATGGCCTGCAGGATGAACTCGGCCGCCTCGGAGATTTCCGGCTGCTTCGGCGGTGGGGGCGGCGCGGCGGGCTTGGCTGTCTTTGCCGCCGTCTTGCGCGCGGTCTTGGCGGCGGCCTTCTTCGCGGGCGCGGTCTTGGCGGCCGGCGTCTTCTTCGCTGCGGCTGTCGTCTTCCTGGCCGGCGCGGTGCGCACGGCCGGCTTCACGCCGTGGTGCGGAATGTCGATGAAGCTGTCGTAGACGCCGACGGTCTCTTCGCCGGTCTTGCCCTGCTGGCCGATGCCGCAGACGCGGCAGCCTTTTTCGCGCAGCCGGATGACGAGCGGCGCAAAGTCGGAATCGGACGACACCAGCACCACCACGTCGGGGCGCTCGGCGATCACGAGGTCGATGGCGTCGACGGCCAGCGCGATGTCGGTGCTGTTCTTGCCGGCCGACAGGTTCACCATCGGCCGCACCGACAGCCGCTTGAACAGCGCCTGCCGATTCACGGCCATCTCGGCGTTGCAATAGGCACGGCGCACGTGGATGGCGCCGAAGTCTTCCATCGTGCGCTGCACAGCCTGCTCGATCACGTCGGCCGAGACGTTGTCGGCGTCGATCAGCAACATGATGCGCAGCGACGACAGGGGCGTGACCGGCGTCATGCGAGCTTCCAGTTCACCGTCTCGCCGCCGCGCAGCGGCTTGAGCGTGGCTTCGCCGTAGGGCACGGTCTCGGGCAGCGTCCAGGTTTCGCGCTTGAGCGTGATGGTGTCGGTGTGGCGCGGCAGGTCGTAGAAGTCGGGGCCGTGGAAGCTGGCGAAGCCTTCGAGCTTGTCGAGTGCGTTCACGCTGTCGAAGGCCTCGGCGTAGAGCTCGATGGCGGTGAGCGCGGTGTAGCAGCCGGCGCAGCCGAGCGCGTGCTCCTTCAGGTGCGCGGGGTGCGGCGCGCTGTCGGTGCCCAGGAAGAAGCGGTCGCTGCCGCTGGTGGCCGCCTCGACCAGCGCGACGCGGTGCGTCTCGCGCTTGAGCACGGGCAGGCAGTAGTAGTGCGGGCGGATGCCGCCGGTGAAGATGGCGTTGCGGTTGTAGAGCAAGTGGTGCGCGGTGATGGTGGCTGCGGTGAAGCGGCCGGCATCGCGCACGTAATGCGCGCCCTCTTTCGTGGTCAGGTGTTCGAACACCACCTTCAGTTCGGGGAAGTCGCGGCGCAGCGGAATCATCACGCGGTCGACAAACACGGCTTCGCGGTCGAACAGGTCGATGGCCGGGTCGGTCACTTCGCCGTGCACCAGCAGCAGCAGGCCGTGCTTCTGCATCGCTTCGAGCGTCTTGTAGGTCTTGCGGATGTCGGTCACGCCGGCATCGCTGTTGGTGGTGGCGCCGGCCGGGTAGAGCTTGAGCGCGCGCACGCCGGCTTCGGCGGCGAGCGCGATTTCTTCGGGCGGCAGCTTGTCGGTCAGGTAGAGCGACATCACGGGCTCGAAGGACGTGCCCGCGGGCACGGCGGCGCGGATGCGGTCGCGGTAGGCCACGGCCTGTGCGGCGGTGGTCACGGGCGGACGCAGGTTCGGCATGATCAGCGCGCGGCCGAACTGGCGGGCGCTGTGGGGCACGACGGCTTCGAGGGCGGCGCCATCGCGCACGTGCAGGTGCCAGTCGTCTGGGCGGGTGATCGTGAGGGTGTCTGTCATGGCCCGCAATTGTCGCATCGCCCCCCGCGGCAGACCTACCCCAGCAGGTACTCGCGCACCAGCAGGCGCGCCCGGTGCAGCCGGCTCTTGACGGCACCCGGCGGCTCGTTGAAGCGCTCGGCGATCTCGGCGATGGTGAGTTCCTCGAAGTCGCGCAGCAGCACAACCTCGCGGTAGTGCGCCGGCAGCGATTCGAGCGCGTTGGCCAGGTCGATGCGCAGCGCGTCGTCGCTGCGGGCCGCGAGCTGGCGTTCGACCACGTCGTCGTCGAGCGCATCGTGCCGGAACATGGCGCGCTGCAGGCGCAGGCATTCGCGCCGGATGACGGTGAACAGCCACGACGAGAACGCCGCGGCCGCCTGCAGCCCGCGCACCCGGCGTGCGACCACCAGCAGCGACTCCTGCACGGCGTCGTCCACGTCGCTGGCCTGGCAGTGCCGGCGGGCGTAGCGGCGCGCGTCGGTCTGGCAGGCCGCGAGCAGGCCCTCGATGGCGACGGGGTCGCCGGTCTGCGCGGCCAGGATCAGGCAGGTGCGGTCGATGGTGGCGGCAGCCATGGGTCAGCGTCCTTCTTGGTCGAGCTTGCGCCCGAGCATGGCGCACATCGGGCAGAAGCCGACCAGCCCCGTGAGGGCCAGCATCGCGCCCATGAGGCCGACCGCGACGGCCAGGGCGTCCGCCGGCCAGTTCATGGCGGCGAAGGCGAGGCCGACGAGGCCCATGGCGATGCGAAGGGCGCGTTCCCAGCCGGGGACATTCTTGACGTAGAGCATGGTGGTTTCCTTCGATCCGTGACGTGTGAGTGCAGGGGAACAGAACGCCCCTCCCGCATGGAAAGAGGCGGCCACCCGCCGAAACGGTTCGCGGAACGTCAGGATTTTTTCATGCCGTCGCGGCGACGCCCATCCGCGCAGCCCGCCGGCAGACCTTGGTAGGCTCGCTCCCATGACCGCGCCCGCCCCGACCGCCCAGCCCATTGCCACCGAACTCGCCGACGGCGGCCTCGCGGCCCTGTTCACCGCGCCCGGCGGCGCGCCGGCCTTCGCGGTGCGCTGGCAGGGCGCCGTGCACGGTTACCTGAATCAATGTCCGCACGCCGGCGGCCCGCTCGACTTCGAAGGCCAGATCCTCGAAAGCTCGGGCCGCTACCTGATGTGCGCGCGGCACGGCGCCATCTTCGAGCCCGACACCGGGCGCTGCGTGGGCGGCCCCTGCCGCGGCGCGCGCCTCACGCCGCTGGCGTTGCGCGAAGCGGCGGACGGCAGCGTGTGGCTGGCCGACTGAAGGCTTCGACCGCTACAGTCGCGACCTCTTCTTTCCGCCCTGCCCCATGCGCCGATTCGCTGCTTTCTCCGTCCTCGTTGCGGTCCTGCTCGTCGTCGCGGGCTGCGTCTCGCGGCCCGCGCCGCGCGTCACCTTCCTGGCCGACGGCGTGTTCAAGTCGCCCACCGCGCTGGACGCCGAGAACTACTGCCGCAACTTCGGCGCGCCGATGCGCTTTTTGAGCAGCACGCTGTCGGAAGTGGCGGCAGAGGGCGTGCCGGCCGGGGAAGTCGTCTACCGCTGCGACTGAGCCTCGGCTTCCGCCGGTCGCACGACTCCACCGGCCTGACTGGCACCTCGCGCGGCCGCCGATCGCGGACATGGGAGCCGAGGTGCGCCTGCGCCGCGCACGGCGCGAGATCGCCTGAGTCGGCCAGGGGATATCCGCCGGCTGGCACATGTCGTGCTTGAGGGGTTTTCGTCCTTTCCGTCACCCCCCACCCACCGGAGTTCCATGTGAAGCGTGCTGCCCCGCCCTGTCCCTGAAACCCCTGGCCGCCTGCGCGGCGCTCGCCACCCTGGTCTTCGTCGCGCCGGCCGCGCTGGCCCAGGAAAAGACGTTGCGCATCGCAATGACCGCCGCCGACATTCCGCGCACCCTCGGCCAGCCCGACCAGGGCTTCGAAGGCAACCGCTTCACCGGCATCCCGATCTACGACGCGCTCACGCAGTGGGACCTGTCGAAGGCCGACGCGCCCAGCGTGCTGATTCCCGGCGTTGCCACCTCGTGGGCGGTCGATGCCAAGGACAAGACCAAGTGGGTCTTCAAGCTGCGCCCCGGCGTCAAGTTCCACGACGGCTCGGCCTTCAACGCCGACGCCGTGGTGTGGAACGTGCAGAAGGTGCTCGACAAGGAGGCGCCGCAGTTCGACGCCAGCCAGGTCGGCGTCACGGCCTCGCGCATGCCCACGCTCAAGTCGGCCCGCAAGATCGACGACATGACGGTCGAGCTCACCACCGGCGAGCCCGATGCCTTCCTGCCGATCAACCTCACGAACCTGTTCATGGCTTCGCCCGCGCAGTGGCAGAAGAAGTTCGATGCCGCAGCCGGCGCCACGCCCGCCGACAAGGCCAAGGCCGCCTGGACCGCCTTCGCCGCCGACCCCGCCGGCTCGGGCCCGTTCAAGGTCACGCGCTTCGTGGCGCGCGAGCGTCTGGAGCTGGCCGCCAACAAGACCTACTGGGACGCCAAACGCACGCCGAAGATCGACAAGGTCGTGATGATCCCCATGCCCGAAGCCAACGCGCGCACCGCCGCGCTGCTGGGCGGTCAGGTCGACTGGATCGAGGCGCCCGCCCCCGACGCCATGGCGCAGATCACGCAGCGCGGCTTCAAGGTCTATTCGAATGCGCAGCCGCACGTGTGGCCGTGGCAGCTGTCGTTCGCCGAAGGCTCGCCCTGGCTCGACAAGCGCGTGCGCCAGGCCGCCAACCTGTGCATCGACCGCGGCGGCATGAAGCAGCTGCTGGGCGGCATGATGGCCGAACCCAAGGGCACCGTGCCGCCCGGCCACCCGTGGTTCGGCAAGCCCGGCTTCGACATCAAGTACGACGTGAAGGCCGCGCAGGCGCTCATGACGCAGGCCGGCTACTCCGCCGCCAAGCCGATCAAGGTGAAGGTGCAGATCTCGGCCTCGGGCTCGGGCCAGATGCAGCCGCTGCCGATGAGCGAGTTTGCGCAGCAGTCGCTCAAGCAGTGCTTCTTCGACGTGCAGTTCGACGTGATCGAATGGAACACGCTCTTCACCAACTGGCGCAAGGGCGCGAAGGACCCGTCGGCCAACGGCGCCAACGCGGTCAACATCAGCTTCGCGGCGATGGACCCGTTCTTCGCGATGGTGCGCTTCGTGAGCACCAAGGCCTTTCCGCCAGTGTCGAACAACTGGGGCTACTACGGCAACGCCGAGGTCGACAAGCTGGTGGCCGATGCGCGCACCAGCTTCGACGACAAGGCACGCGACGCCGCGCTCGCCAAGCTGCACACGCACATCGTGGACGACGCCCCCTTCGTGTGGATCGCGCACGACGTGGGCCCGCGCGCCATGTCGGCCAAGGTGAAGAACGTGGTGCAGCCCAAGAGCTGGTTCATCGACATCGCGACCATGACGATGGACTGACCTTCTCCCGTAGCCAGCCACGAGCCAGCCACCCCATGCTCACCTACCTCCTGCGCCGCGTGATCTACGCCGTGCCGATCATGATCGGCGTGGCCCTCGTGTGCTTCCTGCTCGTGCACATCGCGCCCGGCGATCCGCTGGTGTCGATCCTGCCGCCCGACGCCTCGGCGGACCTGCAGGCGCAGCTGCGCGAGCTCTACGGCTTCAACCGCTCGCTGCCCGAGCAGTTCGCGCTGTGGGTCTGGCGCGCGCTGCACGGCGACCTGGGCGTGTCCATCGCGAGCAACCGCGCGGTGGCCGGCGAGGTGTTCACCGCGGTAGGCAACACGCTGCGGCTGGCGGTGGTGGCCACCTTCATCGGCTTCGTGCTGGGGTGCCTCTTCGGCTTCGTGGCGGGCTACTTCCGCAATTCGTGGATCGACAGGCTCGCCTCGATGTTCTCTGTGCTCGGCGTGAGCGTGCCGCACTACTGGCTGGGCATGGTGATGGTGATCGTGTTCTCGTCGCAGCTCATGTGGCTGCCCGCCACGGGCGCGGGCCCGAGCGGTTCGGGCGACTGGGCCTGGGACTGGGAACACCTGCAGTTTCTCTTGCTGCCGGCGCTCACGATGTCGGTGATCCCGATGGGCATCATCGCGCGCACCGTGCGCGCGCTGGTGGCCGACATCCTCGACCAGGAGTTCATCGTCGGGCTGCGCGCCAAGGGGCTCACGCACTTCGGCGTGTTCCGCCACATGGTGAAGAACGCGGCGCCCACGGCGCTCGCCGTGATGGGCCTGCAACTGGGCTACCTGCTGGGCGGCTCGATCCTCATCGAGACGGTGTTCTCGTGGCCCGGCACCGGCTTCCTGCTGAACTCCGCCATCTTCCAGCGCGACCTGCCGCTGCTGCAGGGAACGATCCTGGTGCTGGCGATGTTCTTCGTGGTGCTCAACCTGCTGGTCGATGTGCTGCAGACGCTGCTCGATCCGCGCATCGCGCGTGCCTGAAGAAGAACGCCGTCAAGCCATGTCCACCGTGCTCGCTTCTTCTTCCAACGCCGCCGCCGTCGAACCACTGCCGGCGCAACGCTCGCGCGGCTACTGGGCCTCGGTCTGGCTGCGCTTTCGCCGCGATCCGGTCGCGGTCGGTGCGGCCATCGTCGTGCTGCTGCTGATCGCGCTCGCGGTGTTCGGCCCGTGGCTCGCGCCGTCCGACCCGTACCAGTCGTCGATGCTCAAGCGGCTCAAGCCCATCGGCACCGAAGGCCTGCCGTTCGGCAGCGACGAGCTGGGCCGCGACATGCTCTCTCGGCTGATCGTCGGCGCGCGGCTGTCGCTCTTCATCGGCATCACGCCGGTGCTCTGCGCCTTCGTGGGGGGCACGGTGATCGGCATCGTCGCGGGCTATGCGGGCGGCATCACCAACACGCTGATCATGCGCACCATCGACGTGTTCTACGCGTTCCCGTCGGTGCTGCTGGCCATCGCGCTGTCGGGCACGTTGGGTGCGGGCGTGGTCAATTCGCTGATCTCGCTGACCATCGTGTTCATTCCGCAGATCGCGCGCGTGGCCGAAAGCGTGACCACGCAGGTGCGGACCCGCGACTACGTGGAGGCGGCGCGCGCCTCGGGCGCCAGCCCCTTCACCATCGTGCGGGTGCATGTGCTGGGCAACGTGCTCGGGCCGATCTTCGTGTACGCCACGAGCCTTATCGCGGTGTCGATGATTCTGGCCTCGGGCCTGTCGTTCCTCGGTCTTGGCGTGAAGCCGCCCGAACCCGAATGGGGCCTGATGCTCAACACGCTGCGCACCGCGATCTACGTGCAGCCCTGGGTGGCTGCGCTGCCGGGGGCGATGATCTTCATCACCTCGATTTCCTTCAACCTCCTGTCCGACGGCCTGCGTTCGGCGATGGACAACAAGGGCTGAAGCCATGGAAGCACTGAACGACATCGGCGGCCCTGCGCAGCCGCTTCTCACCATCTCGGGGCTGGTCAAGCACTTCCCGCTCAAGAAAGACCCGCTCGGCCGTGGCGGCGGCGTGGTGCGCGCAGTCGACGGCGTGGACTTCGAAGTGATGAAGGGCGAGACGCTCGGCGTGGTCGGCGAATCGGGCTGCGGCAAGTCGACCACCGCGCGCCTGCTGATGCAGCTCCTCGAGCCGACGCGCGGCGAGGTGATCTTCGACGGCCGCGAGGTCGGCAGCCGCGACCTGCCGCTGAAAGAATTCCGCCGCCAGGTGCAGATGGTGTTCCAGGACAGCTACGCCTCGCTCAACCCGCGCCTCACCATCGAGGACTCGGTGGCCTTCGGGCCGCAGGTGCACGGCGTGTCGCGGCGCGAGTCGGTGGCGCGGGCGCGCGACCTGCTGGCGCGCGTGGGCCTCGCGCCGCAGCGCTTTGCCGAGCGCTATCCGCACGAACTCTCGGGCGGCCAGCGACAGCGCGTGAACATCGCGCGGGCGCTCGCCCTGCAGCCGCGCATGGTCATCCTCGACGAGGCGGTGTCGGCGCTCGACAAATCGGTGGAGGCCCAGGTCATCAACCTGCTGCTCGACCTGAAGACCGAGTTCGGCCTCACCTACGTCTTCATCAGCCACGACCTCAACGTGGTGCGCTACGTGAGCGACCGCGTGATGGTGATGTACCTCGGGCAGGTGGCCGAGATCGGCCCGGCCGATGCGCTGTACGAAGCGCCCGCGCATCCCTACACGCGCGCGCTGCTGTCCTCGATGCCGTCGATGGACCCGGACCACCGCACCGAAGAAGCGGCGCTTGCTGGCGATCCGCCGAACCCGATCAACCCGCCCACGGGCTGCCGCTTTCACCCGCGCTGCGCGCTCGCCGCACCGGTGTGCAGCAAGGTCGTGCCCGAGCGCATCGTCACCGGCTCGCAGCATGCGGTGAGCTGCCTGATCCACGAGGCGGGCAGCGGGCATCCGATGGCGCCGCAGCAACAACCCCTTCAGAGGCAAGCGGCATGAGCGCGACAGCAGCAGACACCAGCGCCGGCGAACCGATGGTCCGGCTGCGCGACCTCAGCGTCACCTTCAGCGGCGGCCGCAAGCCCGTGCATGCGGTCAGCGGCGTGAGCCTCGAAGTGCAGCGCGGCGAGGTGGTCGCGCTGATCGGCGAATCGGGCTCGGGCAAGAGCGTGACCCTGCGCACCCTGCTGCGCCTGCACCCCGAGCGCCGCACCCGCATGGGCGGGCTCGTGGAAGTGGCGGGCCGCGACGTGCTCGCGATGCCGCAGCGCGAGCTCGCGGACTTCCGCGGCAAGGTCGCGTCGATGATCTTCCAGGAGCCGCTGCTCGCGCTGGACCCGGTGTATTCGGTGGGCGCGCAGATCGTGGAATCGATCCGCCGCCACGAGTCCGTGGGCCAGGCCGAGGCGCAGCAACGCGCGCTGGCGCTGTTCGAGCGGGTGCGCATTCCGAGCCCCGAGCGGCGGCTCGAGGCGTATCCGCACGAGATGTCCGGGGGCATGCGCCAGCGCGCCATGATCGCGCTCGCCCTCGCCTGCAAACCGCAGTTGCTGCTGGCCGACGAACCGACCACGGCGCTCGATGCCACGGTGCAAATTCAAATCCTGCTGCTGCTGCGCGAGCTGCAGCGCGACCTCGGCCTCTCGGTGATCTTCGTCACGCACGACATCGGCGCGGCGGTCGAGGTGGCCGACCGCATTGCCGTGATGTATGCGGGGCGCATCGTCGAAGAAGGCACGGCGCGCGAGCTGATCCGCTCGCCGCGCCATCCGTACACCATCGCGCTGCTCAAGAGCCGCGCGCACGGCGCACTGGCGCGCGGCACGCGGCTCGAAACCATCGGCGGGGCGCCGCCCGATCTTTCGGCGCTGCCGCCCGGCTGCTCCTTCGCCGAGCGCTGCGCGCTGGCCAGCGATGCCTGCCGCGCCGCACAACCGCCCGTGGTCGAGCTTGCGCCGAACCACCGTGCGCGCTGCATCCATACGGATGCCGCAGCGGCCATTGCGCCCGTGCTGGCCGCCTGAACCTTCCCCACCCCTCATTCCCATCACCATGCCCCTGCACGATCCCGCCCACGCCTTCGTTCCGTACCCCGATGCGCCGGTGGCGCGCGCCGGCACCGGCCCGCTGTCGGACCTGAGCTTTGCCGCCAAGGACCTGTTCGACGTGGCCGGCTACCCCACGGGCGGCGGCAACCCGATCGTGCTGGCGATGTCGGGCATCAAGACACGCACCGCACCGACCGTGCAAAAGCTGCTCGATGCCGGCGCGCGCTTTGCCGGCAAGACCGTGACCGACGAGCTCGCGTTCTCGATGAACGGCAACAACGCGCACTTCGGCGCACCGGTCAACGGCGGCGCGCCGCTGCGCATCACGGGCGGCTCGTCGTCGGGCTCGGCTTCGGCGGTGTCGTCGAGCCTGTGCGACTTCGCGCTCGGCACCGACACCGGCGGCTCGGTGCGTGCGCCGGCCAACCACTGCGGCCTGTACGGCCTGCGCCCGACGCACGGCCGCGTGAGCCTGGAAGGTGCGCTCGACCTTGCGCCCAGCTTCGACACCTGCGGCTGGTTTGCGCGCGACATCGGCACCTTCGCGCGCGTGGCCGATGTGCTGCTGGATGCGGACCCAGCCGCCCTGCCCGAACGTGTGCGGCTGCTGCGGCCCGACGACGTCTGGGCGCTCGCCGTGCCTGCCGCGGTCGAAGCGCTGCAAGGCGCGGCCGATCGCGTGCAAAGCCTCCTCGGCCCCGCAGAGGGCACGACCGTGGCGCTGGAATCCTTCGACGCGATGTACTGGCACTTCCGCTACCTGCAATCGCGCGAGGCCTGGCTCACCGACGGCCCGCTGATCGAGCGCTACGCGCCGCCCCTGGGCCCCGGCGTGGCCGAACGCTTCGCGTGGTCGCGCGACGTGACCGATGCGCAGGTGGCGATCGCGCGGGTTTTCCGCACCGCGTTCCGCGCGCACCTGGCCGAACTGCTCGGCACCGACGGCGTGCTGCTGATGCCGACCATGCCCGACATCGCGCCGCTGCGCAGCGACACCGAGACGGCGATGGAGGATTACCGCAACCGCGCGATCCGCCTCTTGTGCATCGCGGGGCTGGCGGGGTTTCCGCAACTGTCGATGCCGCTCGCCACGCGCGATGGCGCGCCGCTTGGCCTCTCGCTGTTGGGGCCGGCCGGATCGGACCGGTCGCTGATCGCGCTGGCCGAGCGCATCGCGGGGTAGTACAGGGCCATGCGGCCTGGGTTAGGCTGCTGTTCCCACGTCCCGCACAGAAGCGCCATGTCGAACAACACCCAGGTCACCACCCCCAAGGAAATCGCCGCCTCGCTCACCGAGTTCTGGTCGCCGCGCGTCGTCGCCGAAGTCGACGACGCCTACATCAAGGTCGCCAAGGTCCACGGCTCGCTCGCGTGGCACAGCCATGACGACGAAGACGAGCTGTTCATGGTGCTCAAGGGGCGTCTGCGCATCGAGATGGAAGCAGGCCCCGTCGAACTCGGCGAGGGCGAGATGTTCGTCGTGCCCAAGGGTGTGCGGCACAACCCGGTCGCCGACGAGGAATGCCACCTGATGCTCATCGAGCGCAAGACCACGCTGCACACCGGCAGCACCGTCACCGAGAAGACGCGCTCGCTCGCGGACCAGCTGCGCCCTGTCTGATCAGCGCGACGCGGCAGCAACCGTGCCGCGCGCGCGTTCGAGGTCGTCCAGCCAGCGGGCATAGGCCTCGGCGCGCTCGCCGTCCGCAAGCCGCAGCAGCGCGGAAGGATGCAGGGTCACGAACACCGGCCTGCCATCGCGGCGCTCATGCAGCCACGCCCCGCGCTCGGCCTGCACCGCCACCGGTCGGCCCAGCAATGCGCGCGCCGCCGTGGCGCCGAGCGCCACCAGTCCTTCCGGCCTCACGAGCGATATCTCGCTGTCGAGCCAGTGCGCGCAGGCGTCGGCCTCGCGCTGCGCCGCGGTCTTGTGGATGCGGCGCTTGCCGCGCAGTTCGTACTTGAAATGCTTGACGGCATTGGCGAGGTACACGCTGTCGCGCGCCCAACCCAGTTGCGCCATCGCGCGGTCGAGCAACTGGCCCGCCGGGCCGACGAAGGGCCGGCCGGTCAGGTCCTCCTGGTCGCCAGGTTGTTCCCCAACGAGCATGTGTTGCGGCGCAAGCGGTCCCTCGCCGCACACGGCCTGCGTGGCGAGCGCGCCGATGGGACAGGCGCGGCAGGCGTGCGCGGCTGCGCGCAACTCGCCCAGGTCGGCGGGCGCCACGCCCTCGGCGGGCCGCACATGCAGTGCGATGGGCGCACGAATGCGCCGTGCGGCCGTCGGCGGCGCATCGATCATCGACTGGCTGCGCGCCTCGGCCGCGTCCGTGAGCGGCTGGATCAGCGCGGCCTCGGGCAGGTTGTGCCAGTAGCGGCGCGGCATCTCGCGCCGCATCATCGCGACCTTCAGGCGCGCCGGGTTGAAGATGTGTTCGTAGTAGGTGAGCCAGAGCTGCTCGCCCGCGTCGGGCGGCGGCTTCTCGCGGCGGTCGGCGCCGTCGCGGAAAGCCAGCGTCTCGCCGTTCCATTCGACACAGCGCTCGGGCGTGAGGATGGCCCAGCGCATCTGCGCGAAGCGGCGCGCGAAGAACGGCGCGTTGGCCTCGACGATGTGGTGGTCGGGCTCGAACCAGGCGACGTGGCGCTCGAGCCCGTCATCGCCCACGACGCGGGTGAAGCGCACGAAGGCGCGCATCTTGTGGATGTCGCGGTGCACGGCCTTGGCCAGCAGCTGCGCCTGCAGCATGTCGGCGTCGAGCGGGTCGTGCCGCAGCGAGGGCTCGTGCGCGAGCCGCCACAGCAGGCGGTACATCAGGGCGAAGCGCTGCGGGTCGCGATGCAGGATCACGTCGCCGCACAGCGCGACGAAGGACGCGGGCACGGCGTGCGGCGTGCCCGCGACGAGCGGTGTGGGCGGCGCGTCGTTCGCCTCATCGAACCGGCCGGCAACCCGCTCCCCGTTCCATTCGACCTGCGCCGGCGGCACGCCCCCGGCCAGCAGCTGCCGCGCGTGACGGCGAAAGGCGTCGAGATCGATCGGGTCATCGAGCCGCACGTGCATCGCGGGCCTGCTCAGAACAAGGCGGCTTGCGTCGGTTGCGCGGCAGGTACCGCCGCCGCCATGGCACCCGCCGCGGGCCGGTGCCCGTCGGCCACCACGAACGGCAGCACCTTGCGCGCGGGCACGTGCAGCCGCCGCAGGTCGTCGGCCCGCACCCGGCGCACGCGCCGCGCCTGCAGCAGCCGCTCGACCGCCTTCACGCCCAGGCCGGGCACGCGCAGCAGCATCTCGCGCGGCGCATGGTTCAGGTCGACCGGGAAACGCTCGGCATGCGCGAGCGCCCAGGCCATCTTGGGATCGACATCGAGCCGCAGCAGGCCGTCGGGCGCGGCCACAATTTCCTGGTGCTCGAAGCCGTAGAAGCGCATGAGCCAGTCGGCCTGGTAGAGCCGGTGTTCGCGCATCAGCGGCGGCGCGACCAGCGGCAGCGCGCGCGCCGCATCGGGGATGGGGCTGAAGGCCGAGTAGTACACGCGCTTGAGCTTGTAGGCGCCGTAGAGCGTGGCGCTGGAGGCGAGGATATGGCGGTCGTCGGTGGCGTCGGCGCCTACGATCATCTGCGTGCTCTGGCCCGCGGGCGCGAAGGGTGGTGGCTTCGCGGCGGTGGGCGCGGCGCCCGGCAGCGCGCGAATGGGCACCACGCGGCGCGCCTCCTCGCGCGTGTCGTCGATGCGCAGCCGCAGCCGCGCCATCGATCGCCGGATCGCGCTCTCGTCCTTCTCGGGCGCGAGCGCCTGCAGGCCTTCGGTGGTGGGCATCTCGACATTGATGCTGAGCCGGTCGGCATAACGGCCGGCGCGGGCGATGAGCTCGTCGCTGGCGTCGGGAATGGTCTTCAGGTGGATGTAGCCGCGGAAGTCGTGGTCTTCGCGCAGTTGGCGCGCCACCTCGACCACCTGCTCCATCGTGTGGTCGGGCGACTTGATGATCCCGCTGGAGAGAAACAGGCCCTCGATGCAGTTGCGGCGGTAGAAGTCGAGCGTGAGCTGCACCACTTCCTCGACGCGGAAACGCGCGCGCGGCACGTTGCTCGACGCGCGGTTGACGCAATAGAGGCAGTCGTACTGGCAGTGGTTGGTAAGCAGCACCTTCAGGAGCGAGATGCAGCGGCCGTCGGGCGCGTAGCTGTGGCAGATGCCGGCGCCCTCTGTCGAGCCGATGCCGCGGCCGCCGAGCGAGTCGCGCGGCTGCGAGCCGCTGGACGCGCACGAGGCGTCGTACTTGGCGGCGTCCGCGAGGATGGCGAGTTTGCGCTGGATATCCACGGTGGTGCTCGGCTGAAAATACTGTATGAATATACAGTTTTCGAGAGCCCATGTCGGAAGAAGGCGCACGCTGGCGCCGGCACCGGGCCTGCCGGCCGGGCCAGTCGTCTACTGCGGCGAGTGCGCCTCGGCTTCTTCCGGCCGCACCCGCGCCAGGATGAAATCGATGAACGTCCGGATCGCCCGCGTGTGCTGGCGGTTCGGCATGTAGAGCATGAACATCTGGGTGCCGAAGATCGACAGGCGCCAGTCGTCCAGCGTGGTCACCACGTCGCCGCGGCGCACGTCTTCCTGCACCACGTAGTCGGGCACGAGGCCCACGCCCAGGCCCGCGAGGATGGCCTGGCGCAGGAACAGAAAGTTCTCCGAGATCAGCGTCGGCTCCAGGATCACCTCGCGCCGCGTCTCGCCCTGGTAGGCCGAGATGCGCAGCTGCCGGCCGATGACGGCGGCCGTGACCACCGGCGTGGCGCGCAGCGCGTCAAGCTGCACAGGCAGCGGGTGGCGCTCGGCGTACGCGCGCGTGGCACAGGCCACATAGCGCACCGGGCCCATCTCGCGCGCCACGAGGTTCTGCGGCGGCTCGGGAATCACGCGGATGGCGATGTCGACCTCGTCGCGCAGCAAATCTTCGATGCGGTTCTCGAACACCACGTCGAGCACGATGCCGGGGTACTGGCGCTTGAAGTCGATGAGCCAGTCGGCCATCACGAGCTGGCCGTAGCCGCTGGGCACGCTCAGGCGCACGCGGCCCTGCAGGCCCTCGCCCAGCGCGGTGACCGATTCGCGCGCCGCCAGCAGCTCGGTCTGGATGGCCACGCCGTGCTGGTACAGCCGCAGGCCGATCTCGGTGGGCTCGGCGCGGCGGGTGGTGCGCCGGATCAGCTGCGCGCCGACCGAGCGCTCCAGCTGGTTCAGGTGGTAGCTGACGTTGGCGCGGGTCATCTTGAGCCGGCGGGCCGCCGCGCTCAGGTTGCCCGCGTCAAGGATTTCCACCAGCAAGGTGAGCGATTGCAGGTCCATGGGCGGATTGTGTCAAAAATTCTTTGACAGTCTGTCAACCACCTATGCAATTGTCAAAGCCGAGATACCGGCCAAGAATGCAGGGCTCCCCAGAGCCCCGGACCCCTCGGCTTCACGAGGGCCTGCCACGCAAGCAAGAGACAAGCGACACGCACATGGCCACCCCCACTCCCAGCCCTTCCACGTCCAACGGTCCCGTCACCTTCCAGCGTCAAGGCGACGTGTGTGTGGTGACCATCGACAACCCGCCCGTCAACGCCCTGGGCGTGGATGTGCGCCGCGGCCTGGCCGCCGCCATCGACGCGGCCGAGGCCGACAGCGGCGCCAAGGCGGTGCTGATCGTCGGTGCGGGCCGCAACTTCATCGCCGGCGCGGACATCCGCGAGTTCGGCCAGGCCCCGCAGCAGCCCTCGCTGCCCGAGGTCTGCCTGAAGATCGAGAACTGCACCAAGCCGGTGGTCGCCGCCATCCATGGCGCCGCGCTCGGCGGCGGCCTGGAGATTGCGCTGTCGGCGCACTACCGCCTCGCCTCCCCCACCGCCAAGCTGGGCCTGCCCGAAGTGGCGCTGGGCCTGCTGCCCGGCTCGGGCGGCACGCAGCGCGCACCGCGCCTCATCGGCGTGAAGCCCGCGCTCGAACTGATGCTCAGCGGCCGCCATGCGGGCGCCAAGGAAGCGCTGACGCTCGGCCTCGTCGACCGCCTCGGCACCGACGCCGACGCACGCGCCGAAGGCCTCGCCTACGCGCAGGAACTGGTCGCCGCCAACGCCCCGGTGCGCCGCACGCGCGAAGCGGCCGGCCTGGCCGACAAGGACGCAGCCCGCGCCGCCCTCGATGCCGCGCGCGCCGACACCGCCAAGAAGAGCCGCGGCCTGTTCTCCCCGATGAAGATCGTCGAAGCCGTCGAAGGCGCACTCACGCTGCCCTTCGACGAAGGCATGGCGCTCGAACGCCAACTGTTCCTGCAGTGCATCGACAGCCCGCAGCGCGCCGGCCTGATCCACGCCTTCTTCGCCGAGCGCGAAGTGCTGAAGGCGCCCGAGACCCGTTCGGCCAGCCCGCGCGCGCTCGCCTCGGCCGGCATCGTCGGCGGCGGCACCATGGGTGCGGGCATTGCCGTGGCCATGCTCGACGCGGGCCTGCCGGTGACCATGGTCGAGCGCGACGAGCCCAGCCTCGCGCGCGGCCGTGCGCACGTCGAGAAGGTGTACGACGGCCTCATCGCCAAGGGCCGCATGACACCCGAAGCCAAGGCCGCCGTGATGGCGCGCTTCTCGGGCTCGACGAGCTACGACGCGTTCGCCAATGTCGACATCGTGGTCGAGGCCGTGTTCGAGGAAATGGGCGTCAAGAAGGCCGTGTTCGCCGAACTCGACCGCGTGTGCAAGAAGGGCGCTGTGCTCGCCACCAACACCTCGTACCTGGACATCGACGAGATCGCCGCCAGCATCTCGCGTCCGCAGGACGTGGTGGGCCTGCACTTCTTCTCACCCGCCAACATCATGAAGCTGCTGGAGATCGTGGTGCCCGCCAAGGTGAGCGCCGACGTGGTCGCCACCGGCTTCGAACTCGCGAAGAAATTGAAGAAGGTGCCCGTGCGCGCCGGCGTGTGCGACGGCTTCATCGGCAACCGCATCCTGGCCGTGTACCGCCAGGCCGCCGACCACATGATGGAAGACGGCGCCTCGCCCTACGAGATCGACGCGGCCGTGCGCAACTTCGGCTACCCGATGGGCCCGTTCCAGGTGTCCGACCTGGCCGGCGGCGACATCGGCTGGGCCACGCGCAAGCGCAAGGCCGCCACGCGCGACCCGCAGGCGCGCTACGTGCAGGTGGCCGACCGCATCTGCGAGCGCGGCTGGTTCGGCCAGAAGACGCAGCGCGGCTACTACCTGTACCCCGAAGGCGCGCGCACCGGCGTGCCCGACCCCGAGGTGCTGGCCATCATCGACGCCGAGCGCGAGCGCGCCGGCATCACGCCGCGCAAATTCACCGAAGAAGAAATCATGCGCCGCTACATGGCCGCCATGGTCAACGAAGGCGCGAATGTCGTGCTCCAGCGCATCGCGCTGCGCCCGCTCGACGTCGACGTGACCTTCCTCTATGGCTACGGCTTCCCGCGCCACCGCGGCGGCCCCATGAAGTACGCCGACACCGTGGGCCTGCCCAAGGTGCTGGCCGACATCCGCGAGTTCGCCAAGGCCGATCCGATTTTCTGGAAGCCGTCGCCGCTGCTCGTGGAGCTGGTCGAACGCGGCGCCGATTTCGCCAGCCTCAACAAATCCGAGTAACCGTTAGAGCCCACCGTCCAGGAGACAAACCCATGCGTGAAGCCGTCATCGTTTCTACCGCCCGCACCCCGCTCACCAAGGCGCACCGCGGCGAATTCAACATCACCTCCGGCGCCACGCTGGCCTCGTTCGCGGTGAAGGCCGCGGTCGAGCGCTCGGGCCTGGACCCGGCCCTGATCGAAGACGCGATCCTCGGCTGCGGCTACCCCGAAGGCACCACCGGCCGCAACATCGCGCGCCAGTCGATCATCCGTTCGGGCCTGCCCATCAGCATCGCCGGCACCACGGTGAACCGCTTCTGCGCCTCGGGCCTGCAGGCGATTGCCATGGCCGCCGGCCGCATCGTGGTGGACGGCGCGCCGGCCATGATCGCGGGCGGCGTGGAAAGCATCTCGCAGATCCGTGGCCGCAGCCCCGGCGACGGTGGCGACCTCAGCCTGGACCCGTGGATCGTCGAACACAAGCCCGAGCTGTACATGGCGATGATCGACACCGCCGACATCGTGGCCAAGCGCTACAACATCAGCCGCGAAGCGCAGGACCGCTTCTCCGCCGAAAGCCAGCGCAAGACCGAAGAAGCGCAACTGGCCGGCCGCTACAAGGACGAGATCGTGGCCTGCACCACCACGATGGCCGTGACCGACAAGGACACCAAGGAAGTCACGCACCGCGAAGTCACCGCCACGGAAGACAACTGCAACCGCCGCGGCACCACCTACGAAGCGCTGGCCAAGCTCAAGCCCGTCATGGGCGAAGACAAGTTCATCACCGCCGGCAACGCCTCGCAGCTGTCCGACGGCGCCTCGGCCTGCGTGATGATGGAAGCCAAGGACGCCGAGCGCGCCAACCTCAAGCCGCTGGGCGCGTTCCGCGGCCTGGCGCTGGCCGGCTGCGAGCCCGACGAGATGGGCATCGGCCCGGTCTTCGCCGTGCCCAAGCTGCTCGCGCGCCACGGCCTGAAGGTGCAGGACATCGACCTGTGGGAACTCAACGAAGCCTTCGCTTCGCAGTCGATCTACTGCCAGGAGAAGCTGGGCATTCCGTCGGAACGCCTGAACGTGAACGGCGGCGCGATCTCCATCGGCCACCCCTTCGGCATGACCGGCGCGCGCCTCACGGGCCACGTGCTCATCGAAGGCAAGCGCCGGGGCGCCAAGTACGCCGTGGTCACGATGTGCATCGCCGGCGGCATGGGCGCCGCTGGTCTGTTCGAAATCTACTGATTCATTGAGGAGTCCGCGATGGACCTGAACTTCACGACCGAAGAAGAAGCCTTCCGCAGCGAAGTGCGCACCTTCCTGGCGGACAAGCTGCCTGCGCGGCTGTCCGACAAGGTGCGCGGCGGCAAGATCCTGGAAAAGGCCGACATGCAGGAATGGCACGCCATCCTGAACGCGCGCGGCTGGCTCGCCAACCACTGGCCCGAGCAGTACGGCGGACCCGGCTGGACGGCGGTGGAGAAGTTCATCTTCGAACACGAGTGCGCGCTGGCCTTTGCACCGCGCATCGTGCCCTTCGGCGTCAACATGCTGGGCCCGGTGCTCATCAAGTACGGCAACGAAGCACAGAAGCGCTACTGGCTGCCGCGCATCCTGAGCGGCGCCGACTGGTGGTGCCAGGGTTATTCAGAACCCGGCGCGGGCTCCGACCTGGCCGCGGTGAAGACCACGGCCGTGCGCGGCATCGACGCACAGGGCGACCACTACATCGTCAACGGCCAGAAGACCTGGACCACGCTGGGCCAGCACGCCAACATGATCTTCTGCCTGGTGCGCACCAACCGCGAGGCGAAGAAGCAGGAAGGCATCAGCTTCCTGCTGGTCGACATGACCTCGCCCGGCGTGGAAGTGCGCCCGATCATCACGCTCGACGGCGAGCATGAAGTCAATGAGGTGTTCTTCTCCGACGTGCGCGTGCCCGCCGAGAACCTCGTGGGCGAAGAGAACAAGGGCTGGACCTGCGCCAAGTACCTGCTGACCTACGAACGCACCAACATCGCGGGCGTGGGCTTTTCGGTGGCCGCACTCGAACAGCTCAAGGGCATCGCCGCGTCGCAAACCAGGAACGGCAAGCCGCTCGCCGAAGACCCGGCCTTCGCGGCACGCCTGGCACGTGTCGAGATCGACCTGGAGAACATGAAGACGACCAACCTGCGCGTGATCGCGGCCGTGGCCGGCGGCGGCGTGCCCGGTGCGGAAAGCTCGATGCTGAAGATTCGCGGCACGGAAATTCGCCAGGAGATCTCGTCGCTCGCGCGCCGTGCCATGGGCGTGTACGGACGGCCCTTCATCGAGGAGGCGCTGCACGACGGCTTCGACGGCGAGACCTTCGGCCCCGCCTACGCGTCGGCCGCAGCTTCGCGCTACTTCAACAACCGCAAGCTGTCGATCTTCGGCGGCTCGAACGAAATCCAGAAGAACATCATCAGCAAGATGATCCTGGGCCTGTAAGGAGACATGCAATGAACTTCGAACATTCCGAAGACCGGCGCATGCTGGCCGACAGCCTGAACCGCTTCATCGCCGAGCAGTACGCCTTCGATGCACGCGACCGCATCGCAAAGTCCGAGCACGGCTTCAGCAAAGAGATCTTCCAGAACTTCGCCGAGCTCGGCGTGATCGGCGCGCTGTTCAGCGAAGCCGACGGCGGCTTCGGCGGCAGCGGCTTCGACATCGCCGTGGTCTTCGAAGCGCTGGGCCGCGGCCTCGTGGTCGAGCCGCTGCTGGGCGCCGTGATGGTCGGCGAGGCGATCAGCGCCGCCGGCAGCGATGCGCAGAAAGAGAAGATCGGCGACATCGTCAACGGCGTGACCGTAGCGGCCTTTGCACACGACGAAGCCGACACGCACTACGAACGCACGCGCGTGGCCACCAAGGCCGAACGCAGCGGCGACGGCTGGGTGCTCAAGGGCGCCAAGGCCGTGGTGCCGCAAGGCGAGCAGGCCGACCTGTTCCTGGTCTCGGCCCGCACCTCGGGCAACGTCGATGACGAAGCCGGCATCTCGCTGTTCCTCGTGCCCGCAAAAACCGCCGGCCTCACCGTGCGCGGCTGCCCCGCGATCGACGGGGGCCGCGTGGCCGAACTCACGCTCGACGGCGTGACGCTCGGCGCCGACGCGCTGCTGGGCGCCGAAGGCCAGGGCGCTGCGACGCTGGAACGCGCCATCGGCCGCGGCGTGCTCGCGCTGTGCGCCGAAGCGCTGGGCGCGATGGAAGCCGCCAAGACCGCCACGCTCGAGTACCTGCGCACGCGCAAGCAGTTCGGCATCCTCATCGGCAGCTTCCAGGCCCTGCAACATCGCATGGCCGACCTGCTGCTCGAGATCGAACAGGCCCGCTCGGCCGTGATCAACGCCGCCGCCGCCATCGACGGCAGCGACCGCGTGGCGCGCGAGCGCGCACTGTCGGCCGCCAAGTTCAGCATCGGCCGCATCGGCGCACTGGTGGCGGAAGAAAGCATCCAGATGCACGGCGGCATCGGCATGACGTGGGAGCTGCCGCTGCCCCACTACGCCAAGCGCCTCGTGATGATCGACCACCAGCTCGGCGACGAAGACCACCACCTGCAGCGCTACATCGCGCTCGGCAAGGAGCTTGCAGCATGACGGACAAGACCGTCCTCATCTCGCAGGAAGGCGCCGTCCGCATCCTGACCAACAGCAACCCGGCCGCGCGCAACGCGATCACGCCGACGCTGTACGCCGAGCTCTCCGCCGCGCTCACCGACGCGCAGAACGACCCCGAGGTGGGCGCCATCGTCTTCACCGGCGCAGGCGACTTCTTCTGCTCGGGCGGCGACCTGAACCTGCTGGCCAAGCGCCGCGAACTGCCCGAGGCCGAACGCCGCGAGAAGCTCGAAGGCCTGCACGACCTGATCCGCGCGATCCGCGACTGCGGCAAGCCCGTGATCGCGGCGGTCGAAGGCGGTGCGGCCGGTGCCGGCCTGTCGATGGCGCTGGCCTGCGACATGCTCGTGTCGGCGCGCGATGCGTTCTACACGGTCGCCTACATCAAGGTCGGCCTCACGCCCGACGGCGGCGCCACGGCCTTCCTCGCGGAGTTCGTCTCGCGCCAGGTGCTCACCGAGCTGTGCCTCACCGGCGACCGCCTCACGGCCGAGCGCCTGCACGCGATGGGCGCCGTGAACCGCCTGACCGACAAGGGCGGCGCGCTGGCCGAAGCCATCGCACTCGCCGCCAAGGTGGCGGTTGGCCCGCTGCGCGCGAGCGCACGCATCAAGTCGCTGTGCCGCCAGGCCCATCGCGCCACGCTCGAGGAACAACTCGAGGCCGAAGCGGTCTACATGGTGACGTCGCAGGCCGACGCCGAAGCCGCTGAAGGCATCGGTGCCTTCCTCGGCAAGCGCAAGGCCGACTTCGTCGCGTTGCGCCACGCGCCCCAGCCCGACGCGTCCTGACGCGCCGCGCCCTTCCCCGCGTGTGCATGCCGATGCAGATGCGGGGGTCTTTCGTTTTCCTGGAGTTGTTCCCATGCCCTCGCTGAATTCCTCGCTGCCGCTCGCCGGCGTGCGCGTCCTCGATCTGTCCCGCATCCTCGCCGGCCCGTGGTGCGGCATGGTGCTGGCCGACATGGGTGCCGAGGTGATCAAGGTCGAGCACCCGGGCCGCGGCGACGACACGCGCGACTGGGGCCTGCGCGTGGGCAAGACGGAGACCGCCTACTTCAACAGCGTGAACCGCAACAAGCGCTCGGTCACGCTCGACCTGCAGACGCCCGAAGGCCAGCAGATCGCACGCGACCTCGCCAAGCAGTGCGACGTGGTGCTGCAGAACTTCAAGTTCGGCGGCATCGACAAGCTGGGCCTGGGCTACGAACAGCTGCGCAAGGAGAACCCGGGCCTCATCTACTGCTCGATCTCGGGCTACGACCGCACCGGCCCCGAGGCCGCACGCCCCGGCTACGACCTCGTGGTGCAGGGCGAGGCCGGCCTGATGGCGCTCAACGGCGAAGCCAACCAGCCGCCGCTGAAGTTCGGCGTGGCCGCCGTCGACCTGTTCACCGGCATGTACTCGGCGCAGGCCGTGCTGGCCGCGCTCTACCAGCGCGAAAAAACCGGCACGGGCCGCCACATCGAGATGGCGCTGTTCGACTGCGGCCTCATGATCACTGCCTACTACGGCCTCGAAGCGCTGCTGATGGGCGAAGACCCGCCGCGCTACGGCAACTCGCACCCGTCGATCGTGCCCTACGGCGTGTTCGACGCGGCCGACGGCCCGCTGGTGATCACCGTGGGCAACAACGCGCAGTTCTCACGCTTCTGCACTGAAGTGATCGAGCGCCCCGACCTCGCGGCCGACGAGCGCTTCAAGACCAACATCCTGCGCTCGGCCAACCGCGCCGTGCTGCTGCCCGAGCTGCACGCCGAGCTGGCCAAGCGCCCGCGCGCCGCGCTGCTCGAAAAGCTCAACGCCTCGGGCATTCCCTGCGGCGAAGTGCTGGGCCTGCTGGAGGCGCTGAACTCCAAGCGCGCGACCGACGCCGGCCTGGTGACCAAGCAGCCGCACCCGGTGGCCGGCGAGGTCGACGTGCTCGCGCCTCCCTACCGTTTCGATGGCGAGCGCCTGCCCGTGCGCAGCGCGCCGCCCACTTTGGGCGAAGGCACGCACGACGTGCTGAAGTCCCTGCTCGGCCTGTCGGATGAAAAGCTGGCAGCGCTGAAAACGAACGGCGTTGTCTGATCGCACTTCGCGAAGACAACGTCCGCATTCCTGAAGAGAAGTCCATGGCCTTTCCGTTTTTCCGTACCCCCCGCAATCCCGTGCGCCGCGCCCTGATCGCGCTGGCCCTTCCCCTTCTGGCCGGCAGCGCCTTCGCCCAGGCCTGGCCGACCAAGCCGATCACGCTGGTCGTGCCCTTCCCGCCCGGCGGCCCGACCGACGTGGCCTCGCGCATCGTGGCGCAGAAGATGTCGCTGTCGCTCAAGCAGAACATCCTGGTCGACAACCGCAGCGGCGCCTCGGGCACCATCGGCGCGGCCTTTGCGGCCAAGGCCGCACCCGACGGCTACACCTTCGTGATGCTGGCCACGCCGACGCTGCTGGCCTCGCACCTGTACGGCACCGTGCCGTACGACATCTTCAAGAACTTCACGCCCGTGGGCACGGTGTACGACCTGCCGATCGTGATGGTGGTGAACCCGAAGGCGCTGCCCGGCGTGAACGGCCTGCAGGACCTGATCGCCAAGGCCAAGGCCGACGGCGGCAAGCTCAACTACACGACCGCCGGCGCCGGCAGCTTCGGCCACCTGACGACCGAGCAGCTGAAGAACATCGGCAAGTTCGAGATGCAGCACGTGCCTTACCGCGGCAGCGCGCCCGCCGTGACCGACCTCATCGGCGGCCAGGTGCCCGCGATGTTCTCCGACCTCGTGGCCGTGATCCCGCACATCCGCGCCGGCACGCTGCGCCCGATCGCCGTGGGCTCCGGCAAGCGCGTGAGCCTGCTGCCCGACGTGAAGACCGTGGCCGAGCAGGGCTTCCCCGGCTTCGACGCGACCTCGTGGGGCGGGCTGCTGGCCCCGGCCGGCACGCCGCAGGCCGTGGTCGACCGCATGAGCGCCGAGCTGAAGAAGGCGCTGGCCGACAAGGAAGTCGGCGAGAAGCTGCAGAGCGTGGGCTCCTTCGCGGCCTACGGCACGCCGGAACAGACCGCCACGCGCATGCGCCAGGACTTCGAACGCTGGGGCAAGGTGATCCGCGACAACAAGATCACGAACCAGTAAGACGCGGACCCGCGTCCGCAGCCGGTAAGACGACCTAAGGAGACACCATGACAACAGGCAACGACAAGAACAACAACAACGTCATCGGCACACCGTTCCGCCCCCGGTTTCCGGTGCGCGGGCTCGACGACATCCGCGCGCTCGAAGCAACGCCGCTCGAAGAAGCGCTCACGGTGCGCAGCACCTACGAGCTCTTCCGCAATTCCGGTGCGGCCTTCGGCGACAAGACCGCGCTGACCTTTCTGCGCAGCGGCAACCCGGCGGATGAACCCATCCGCTGGTCGTATGCGCAGCTGCTCGCGGGCATTCACCAGACCGCCAACCTGCTGCACACGCTGGGTGTGGGGCCCGACGATGCGGTCGCGGTGCTGCTGCCCGGTTGCCTCGAGTACCACCTCGCGCTCTGGGGCGGCGAGGCGGCCGGCATCGTGCAGCCGCTGAACCCGCTGCTCACCGACGAGAAGCTGGTCGCGCTGATGACCGCGGCGCGCGCCAAGGTGCTCATCGCCTACGGCTCGGACAGCGAATCGGGCATGTGGTCGAAGGCGATGCGCCTGCGCGGCCAGGTGCCCACACTCACCACCGTGCTGCGCGTGGCGCCGCACGACGAAGCGCCGGGCGCTGCGGGGGCATTGCCTGGAGGCGTGGCCGAGTTCGACGTGCTGCGCGCCGCGCAACCTTCGGACCGCCTCGTGAGCGGCCGCGACATCGCCCCCACCGACATCGCCGCCTACTTCCACACCGGCGGCACCACGGGCGCGCCCAAGCTCGCGCGCCACAGCCACGGCGCGCAGGTGTTCACCGCCTGGGCCAGCGTGCAGCTCGCGGGCATGAACGAACAGGGCATCTCGATCAACGGCTACCCGCTGTTCCATGTGGCGGGCGTGCTGCCGGCGTCGCTCTCGGCGTTGTCGGCGGGCGTGGAGGTGATCATTCCGACGCCCTCGCTGCTGCGCAACAAGGAGGTGCTGGCCAACTACTGGAAGCTGGTCGAGAAGTACCGCCCGACCTCGCTGTCGGCCGTGCCCACGGTGCTCGCCGCGCTGGCCAACGTGTCGCTGGACGGCGCCGACATCTCGTCCATCACCTACTGCCGCACCGGCGCCGCCGTGCTCGCGCCCGAGCTGGCCGCGCGCTTCGAGCGCCTGTTCGGCCTGCACGTGCACGAGAGCCTGGGCATGACCGAGATGGCCGGCATCTCGACCATCACGCCGCCCGGCGTGAACGGCCCCGCGGGCTGCGTCGGCTTCCGGCTGCCGTATGCGCAGGTGCGCATCGTGGCGCTCGACGAGAACGGCAACGCCAGCGACCGCGAAGTGGCGCAAGGCGAGACCGGCATGGTGCTGTTCAAGTCGCCCAACGTGTTCTCGGGTTTCGTCGATCCGGCCGACAACGCCAAGGCCTTCACGGCCGACGGCTGGCTCGCGACCGGCGACCTGGGCTGGATGGACGCCGAAGAGCGGCTGCACCTCACGGGCCGCTCGAAGGACCTGATCATCCGCAGCGGCCACAACATCGACCCCAAGACCATCGAGGACGCGCTGGGCGCGCACCCGGCCGTGCAGCTGTGCGCCGCCGTCGGCGCCCCCGATGCCTACGCGGGCGAACTGCCCGTGATCTTCGCGACGCTGGTGCCCGGCGCCTCGGCCACCGAAGACGAGCTGCTGGCCTTCACTTCTGCACGCGTCGACGAGGCGCCCGCGCGCCCCAAGTGGGTGTCGGTGATCGCCACGATGCCGATGACCAACGTCGGCAAGATCTACAAGCCCGAGCTGCGCGCCATGGCCGCGCGGCAGGTGGTGGCGACCACCGTCGCCGAGGTCTGCGCGGCACTCGGCCTGAGCGATGCGGCGCAGCCTGCGGTAAGCACGGAAGGCGAAAGCCTCGTGCACGTGCAGATCGACGCTGCCGCGGCAGGCACGCAAGCCGCGACGCTGCAGGAGCGGCTGCAGAAGGCCCTGGAGCCCCTGCCATTCAAGACGCGCATCGCACTGAAGTGAGCGACCCGCTTCTTCTTCGACACGATTTTCTGAAACCGAACGGGAGACAACCCATGACCCATCAAGCCTCGACCCGCCGCGCCCTGCTGTGCGCTGCCGCATCGACCGCCGCGCTGTTCGCACTGGCCCCCGCGCATGCGCAGGCGCCCTATCCGAACAAGCCGATCCGCCTCATCGTGCCCTTCCAGGCCGGCGGCGCGACCGACGTGCTGGCGCGCGTGCTGGGCCAGAAGATGGCGGCCAGCATGGGCCAGCCCATCGTGGTGGACAACAAGCCCGGCGCGGCCGGCATCATCGGCACCGACATGGTCGCCAAGGCCGCGCCCGACGGCTACACGATCGTGCTGTCGCTGAGCAACTCGCTCATGACCAACGAGTTCTTGTACGACAAGCTGCCCTACGACACGCAGCGCGACCTGACGCTGGTCTACCAGATCGCGATGGCGCCGCTGGTGCTGGTGGTGCACCCGAGCGTGACCGCGAAGACCGGGCCCGAACTGCAGAAGTACGTCGTCGCGCACAAGGGCAAGGTTGCCTACGGTTCGTACGGCGTGGGCGCCTACCCGCACCTGGCCGGCGCGCACATGAGCCTCACGCAACAGGCCGACATGAACCACGTCGCCTACAAGGGCGAGGCACCGATGGTGCAGGACCTCATCGGCGGCCAGATCCAGATGGCCTACGCCAGCGCGCTCGCGGCCAAGCCGCACATCGACGCGGGCAAGCTCAAGGCCATTGCCGTGACCGGCGAGCGCCGCATGAGCACGCTGCCCAACGTGCCGACGATGGCCGAGCAAGGCCTGAAGGACGAGGCCTACCGCGTGACCGGCTGGCTCGCCATCGCCGCGCCCGCGAAGACGCCCAAGGCCATCGTCGACCGCATCGCCGACGAAGTGCGCAAGGCCACGCAGCAGCCCGACGTGCGCGAGCGTGTCGCGGCCATGGGCTTCGAGATCAAGGACAGCTCGCCCGAACTCTTTGCAGCAGCCTGGAAGCAGGAGCGTCCCGTGTGGGAGCGCCTCATCAAGCAGTCGGGCGCCAAGCTCGAGTAACCCCTTTCCCATTTTTTGTCATTCAAGAGGAACAGCCATGAAAGTTCTGGTGCCTGTCAAACGGGTCGTCGATTACAACGTGAAGGTGCGCGTCAAGAGCGACGGCACCGGGGTGGACATTGCCAACGTCAAGATGAGCATGAACCCCTTCGACGAGATCGCTGTCGAAGAAGCGGTTCGGCTGAAGGAAAAGGGCATCGTGACCGAAGTCATCGCCGTCTCGTGCGGCGATGCCAAGTGCCAGGAAACCCTGCGCACCGCGATGGCCATCGGCGCCGACCGCGGCATCCTGGTCGAGACCACCGAAGAGCTGCAGCCCCTCGCGGTTGCCAAGCTGCTCAAGGCACTGGTCGACAAGGAAAAGCCCCAGCTGATCATCCTCGGCAAGCAAGCCATCGATGACGACGCGAATCAAACGGGCCAGATGCTGGCTGCCTTGGCCGACCTGCCGCAAGCCACCTTCGCCTCGAAGGTCGATCTCGCAGCCGACAAGGTCACCGTCGCACGCGAAGTCGACGGCGGCATGGAAACGCTGACGCTCACGCTGCCCGCCGTCATCACGACCGACCTGCGCCTGAACGAGCCGCGCTACGTGACGCTGCCCAACATCATGAAGGCCAAGAAGAAGCAGCTGGACATCTTCAAGCCCGAAGACCTGGGCGTGGACGTGAAGCCGCGCCTGAAGACCCTCAAGGTCAGCGAGCCGCCGAAGCGCGGCGCCGGCATCAAGGTGCCTGACGTTGCAACGCTGGTGGACAAACTGAAGAACGAAGCGAAGGTGATCTGAACATGACCGCACTTGTTATTGCCGAACACGACCACGCCAGCATCAAGCCGGCCACCCTCAACACCGTGACTGCAGCCCTGGCTTGCGGTGGCGACGTCCACATCCTCGTGGCCGGTGCCAACGCCGCTGAGGCCGCCAAGGCCGCCGCGCAGATCGCCGGCGTGTCCAAGGTGATCGCTGCCGACAGCGCCAGCCTCGCTGAAAACCTCGCCGAGAACGTCGCAGCCCAAGTGCTCGCGATCGCCGGCAACTACAGCCACATCCTGTTCCCCTCGACCGCCAACGGCAAGAACGTCGCTCCGCGCGTGGCCGCCAAGCTGGACGTGGCGCAGATCAGCGACATCACCAAGGTCGACAGCCCCGACACCTTCGAGCGCCCGATCTACGCCGGCAACGCGATTGCCACCGTGCAGAGCACCGACGCCACCAAGGTGATCACCGTGCGCACGACCGGCTTCGATGCCGCAGCAGCCACCGGTGGCAGCGCTACCGTTGAAACCGCTGAAGGCGTGGCAGACAGCGGCAAGAGCAGCTTCGTCGGCCGTGAAGTCACGAAGAGCGAGCGCCCCGAACTGACCGCCGCCAAGATCATCGTCTCCGGTGGCCGTGCCCTGGGCAGCGCCGAGAAGTTCACCGAAGTGATGGCGCCGCTGGCCGACAAGCTGAATGCAGGCCTCGGCGCCAGCCGCGCAGCCGTCGACGCAGGCTACGCCCCGAACGACTGGCAAGTGGGCCAGACCGGCAAGATCGTCGCGCCGCAGCTGTACATCGCTGCGGGCATCTCGGGCGCCATCCAGCATCTGGCCGGCATGAAGGACTCGAAGGTCATCGTCGCGATCAACAAGGACGAAGAAGCACCGATCTTCTCGGTGGCCGACTACGGCCTCGTGGCCGACCTGTTCACGGCCGTGCCGGAACTCGTGAAGGCGCTGTAAGCGGCGGCGACAACGATGAAGACCCGCATCACCGAACTGCTCGGCATCCGCTACCCCATCATCCAGGGCGGCATGCAATGGGTGGGCCGCGCCGAGCTGGCCGCGGCCGTGTCGAACGCCGGCGGCCTCGGCATCCTCACCGCGCTGACGCAGCCCACGCCCGACGACCTGCGCCACGAAATCGAGCGCACGCGCACGATGACCGACCAGCCCTTCGGCGTGAACCTCACGATCCTGCCGGCGGTGAAGCCGCCGCCGTATGCCGAGTACATCCAGGCCATCATCGACAGCGGCGTGAAGATCGTGGAGACCGCGGGCAACAGCCCGAAGGACTTCATCGAGGCCCTGAAGCGCCACGACGTGAAGATCGTCCACAAGTGCACCTCGGTGCGCCATGCGCTCTCGGCCGAACGCAACGGCGTCGACGCGGTGTCGGTGGACGGTTTTGAATGCGCCGGCCACCCGGGCGAAGACGACGTGCCCGGCCTCGTGCTGCTGCCGGTGGCGGCGCGCAAGCTGCGCATTCCGATCATCGCGTCGGGCGGCATCGCCGACGGCCGCGGCATGGCCGCCGCGCTGGCGCTGGGCGCCGAGGGCATCAACATGGGCACGCGCTTCTGCGTGACCCAGGAAGCGCCGATCCACGACAACATCAAGCAGGCGCTGGTGGCCGCGACCGAGCGCGACACCAAGCTGATGTTCCGCACCCTGCACAACACGGCGCGCGTGTTCCGCAACGCGATCTCCGAAGAAGTGGTGGCCACCGAACGCCGTCCGGGCGGCTGCGAGTTCGAGGACATCCGTCCGCTGGTGGCCGGCGCGCGCGGCCGTGCGGCGCTGGAGTCGGGCGAGGTGCACAACGGCGTGGTCTCGGCCGGCCAGTGCATCGGGCTGATCGACGACATCCCGACGTGTGCTGAATTGCTGGAGCGCATGGTGCGGGAGTGCCGCGAGCATCTGGACCGGGCGCGCAGCTGGATGAACTGAGGGCTTCAGGCTCTGCCGCGCTCCCGCCGACGGGGTACCTTGCTCCGCGAATGTCCCCCGGGGCTGCGCCCCTCCTCCTTGATTTCGCTGCGCAAGGCACCCCATCGGCGTGAGCGTTCAGAGCCGCTTCGGGCTGATGCGGCATCGGGCCCACGAGGTCCGTGCGCGGCGCGCCGCAGAAGCTGCATTTGTTGGCGCTCGCCGAGACTTCGTGCCGCATGAACCGGCTGCTTCGCCGGGTTCTTCTCTAGAGTGAATGCCCCCTGTCACTCGACACCCCACCAAGGGAAGAAGAAAGGCGCCATACCCCCACCACCCAGATGTTTGAAGGCTGCTTGCCTCGCGGCAGGTCGTCGGTGCGAAAGCAGCGATGCAGATGCGAGGTATCAAAAGGCGACGGCCAGGGCGTTACTAGCACCCCAGCCGTCTAACCAAGTTCGTGCAATCACCTCTCAAGGAACCGCACAAAAATGGCTACCAAGACTATAGCCCGGCCAACTACGCCGGTAGCTTCCGAAGACAACGCCCAAGACCCGGCGGATCTTCTCGAAAACACCCTCTCGCAACTCGAAGCGCTCCTGTGGGTCTGCCATGGGGAAGAGATCGACTGGTGCAGCGGTGACGGGCCTCGACAACTGGACAACGTGCTTTGGCTTGCGGCTGAACTGGCTCGCAAGGCGGGGCGCTGTTTCAGCTGAGCGAGAAGGCGCGACGTGGGGCGCTTGAGACTGGCGGTTAGCGGCTGGTCTGCGGGCCGCAGGGCGCTGGTGGTGGACGAAGATTTTCTGTAACTCGGCTTACGCAAACTGCCACATGACGCTCACTGCAAGGAGCGCACTGCCGCGCAAGAAATAGATCGCTGCAAGCGTGGCCCAGGACTACCATTCCATCGTTCACGTGCGGTTCGGCACGAGACTGCCGCGGACTGGTTGCTCACTCGTGCGAGGAGAGTCGCGATGGCAAGTCCAATGCATGTCAACAAGCTTCAGACGAAATCCCATGACGAACCGGATGAGGTTCGGGAGCCCGAAAAGACCCGGGTCGAAGTGGTCCGCCTCGAGGGCTACACGCTCGGACGCTTCAAGTTCGAGCCCGGGTGGCGCTGGTCGAAGTGCATCAAACCGGTCGTGGGCACGGACAGTTGCCAGGTGGCTCACGTCGGGTATGCGGTGTCCGGTCGCATCACCGTGCAAATGAATGACGGCTCGCAGACTGTCATTGAGGAAGGCATGTCGTACACCATTCCGCCGGGTCACGACGCATGGGTCGAAGGCAACGCTCCGTTCGTCGGCTTGGAGATGATGAGCGCAGAGGAATACGCAAAGTCCAAGAGCTGACCCGAGGTGAAAGGCCTGGCCGACTGCGCAGGTGTCGCGCAGCAGGCCGGCGTCGACCGCCGGCGTTTGGCCGATAGCACCCGTCTGAAGCAGACATGCCCGACGGCAACTATGCAGCGATCGCGGTCTGTCGTGCGTCTGCAATTGACGTCCGCTTCTTGCTGCTGAACCGCCCCTTCAACGCGGCGGCTCCGACTACGAGCGGGAAGAAAATCTGGCCACAAAAGCCGGGGCGATTCAGTTCGCCCTGTGCTGTTAGCCTTACATGGTCGGCAGGGCCTCTGCCACGCCAACTCCGGCCATCGCGCCCAATTCAAGAAGTGAACTCACCATGACCAGCCCGCTGTACAACGCCTCCGTTCCCGTCATGCAGCAGATGCTGCGCGCCCTGTCCGACGTGCTCAAGAAGGCCGAAGACCAGGCGACGCAGAAAAATATCGATCCGAATGCGCTGCTGCAGGCACGGCTGTTCCCTGACATG
The DNA here is from genome assembly GCF_009498455.1 of Variovorax paradoxus. Lineage (NCBI taxonomy): Bacteria > Pseudomonadati > Pseudomonadota > Betaproteobacteria > Burkholderiales > Comamonadaceae > Variovorax > Variovorax paradoxus. The sequence continues at coordinate 587,754 of NZ_CP045644.1, forward strand.
TTTCCGCTGCTACGTCAGGTACAGATCGCCGCAGATTTCTCCAAGGGCATTGCCTCCCGCCTGGCGGGTGCCGAGGTGCCGTCCTGGCCCGACACCGAGGTCAGCTTCGCCGATCTGCAAGCGTTGATCGCCAAAGCTTTGGCCCATATCGGCTCCTTCAAGCCTGAGCAATTTGATTCAAGCGAGAGCCGCGAGATCGTATTGCGCCCCGGCACCCCCAAGGAAAAGAAGCTGACCGCAAGCGCCTATCTTCTGAACTATGGACTGCCGCAGTTTTTCTTCCATGTGACCACCACCTATGCCATCTTGCGCCACAACGGTGTTGAGATCGGCAAGCGCGACTACATGGGTGCCTACTGACCCAAGACGGACAGGCGTTCAGCCACTCTGGCCACTGCCGCTCGACCAGCGCCTTGCACCAGGCCTGCGGGGCCCCAGGACTTCCGCTTCCGTGATGCTCCGGTCGATGACTTTCTCCTTGGCGGCGGCCGGCAAGATTGCCCCTGCGATCAGGAGGTCGTGCCGTTGGTCGCACCGTATCCGGGCTATCGACCGAAAACTTCCAATCACTGCATGGCCAGGTCCAGACCCATCCAATTGCAAAATTCAAAGGTGAGGAAGAGCACGAGGAACGCAGAAGCGACGAACGCCCCGCCCACCTTGATGGATGTCAGTACCACTGCAGCTGTCTTTTGATTCTTGTCCTTCTGTCCCCGTTCGTAATGCCACTTGACGGCTAAGTACATGCCCACGCTGAGCACGAGAACTTTGAAAATAACAAAAGAGATAGGGATTGAATTCATGATTGAAGGGATATCAATGGGTGACAGACGGCGAAGTGCCCGAGTGCGGCGAGTAGCTCAATAGACCGCTGAAGAAGCGGAAATCAATCAATCTCACGACACGGTTGCGGTGAGCTAAATGGGCGTCCGCAAGGCGCGTCGAAAGGCACGCAAGACATGGGTCGAAAGGCGGAGCGGTCCGCCTGCACCACAGAAGCACTCTCATCGTGCTGTCGAGTGTTCATCTTCCAGGCTGATACGTACAGAACCAGATCAGCTGAAAATTTTCGTATCAGATGCAAGGAGGCCGGTAGTCGCGCCGGGGCAGGCCGACGCCTGATATGACAATCTCTGGAGCGGTCCAGAACGACCGTATCAGAAAGAGATGCCCATGAACCGCTACGAGAGGCTTGCCGACAACATCGCTCAGCGTATTCGCGCGGGTAGCCTGAAGGCGAACGATCGCCTTCCCTCCGTGCGCGAACTGAAGTCGCAAATGGGCATCAGTGCGTCCACCGTGTTCTCTGCTTACTACCTGCTGGAGGCGCAAGGGCTTGTCGAAGCTCGGCAGCGGTCGGGATACTTCGTTCGAGCGGGCGCGGAAATGCCGGCCAACGAACTCGCCGCCAGCGAGCCTGTCCTGCGGTCCATGTCGGTCGACGTCTCGTCGCTTGTCTTTCAGGTCCTAGCACAGGCTCGCGAGCGCGATATGGTCCCGCTCGGCTCGGCCTTTCCGTCGCCAGAGCTGTTTCCCTTCGAGCAACTTGCCGCCGGCCTGACGCGAGCGCTCAAGCGGATGGATCCTTGGCAGACCGTCGAAGATTTGTCTCCAGGAAACGCCCAATTACGCCATCAGATCTCCCTGCGCTACGGCAGCGTCGGGATGGATGTTCCAGCATCTGAACTGGTCATCACCAGCGGGGCGATGGAAGCACTCAATCTTGCGCTCGAATCGGTGACGCAGCCAGGCGACCTCGTGGCGATCGAAACACCAACCTTTTATGGTGCGTTGCAGGCACTGGAGCGGCGCGGTCTTCGCGCGGTCGAGGTTGAGACCCACCCGCGAACGGGCGTAGATCTCGACTCTCTTGCTCGCGTGATCGACCAGCATCCGGTGAAGGCCTGCTGGTTCATGCCGACCTTCCAGAATCCAATGGGCTGCACCATGAGCGACGCAGCCAAAGAGCAACTGGTCAGCATGCTCGCCACCCGCGCCATACCGCTGATCGAAGACGACGTGTACGGCGAGCTCGCGCATGGGGCTCGGAGACCGCCACCAGCCAAGGCCTGGGACCGGGATGGCTGGGTGCTGCACTGCAGTTCTTTCTCGAAATCCCTGGCACCCGGATATCGCATCGGTTGGGTCGCGGGCGGTCGCTTTGCAGCCACTTTGGGTCGCAACAAGTTGATGAGCTCGCTGGCGACGGCACTCCCTTCGCAACTGGCGTTGCAGGAGTACCTGCAACACAAGAGTTTCGATCGCCACCTGCGCGCCCTGCGGCATTCGCTCAGCCGCCAGCAGGCTGCATGCTTGCGATTTGTCGATCGATACTTTCCGACTGGAACGCGGGTCACGCGCCCCGAGGGTGGCTATTTCCTGTGGCTCGCGCTGCCAGAAGGTGTCGACTCGCTCGCACTGCACCAGGACGCTCTTCGGCTCGGCATAGGCGTAGCGCCGGGCCATCTGTTTTCAGCCGACCGCCGATACACCCGGCACCTGCGCATCAACTACGGGTATCTCGGCGACCCGCGCTTGGAAGGGGCTATCAGGAGTCTTGGAGATCTCGCCAACGCGCAGCTGAAATCTACAACTGGGAAATCGGGGCCAATCTTCGAGCAACGTTCGTCGAGACCCTAGTTAGCGTCAACGCAGGTCGAGGTCCGCCGCCTTCGACTGACTCTCAACGTCACGCGCGCCGCTTCTGTCCAGTCGCGGCTTAAAGAACCCGCAGCACCTCAAACTGCTGTCGGATGGGAGCGACCTGTATCGACACCTCATCACCCTCGCATTTGCCCAGCATTGCCCTGCCCAAAGGGGCTTCGCTGCTGATGACCTGAACAAGCTGAGTGCCGCTGACCAACGTCATGCTGCCCCCATCCGGGCCGAGAAAGAGCTGTTGCTGCTTGTCGTCGGAGTCGACCAGGCAGACCAGCGAGCCGAGCTGTATGCCTTTGATGGCGTCGTAGGGACGCGGGCGGAATCGGCGCCAATTGGCCATCGCCTGGCGTATGGCTTCGGCGCGCCGGGCTTGGCCGGTGGCCAGGTAGGCGGCTTCGAGTCCCAAGGTGTCGTATTTGTTTTCGGCGATGTTCTCTTCGTGCGTCGCCGTTTCATGGGCTGCCCGCACGGCCTGTTCGGCTTGCAGCAGGTCTTCGGCGAGCCGTTCCAGCACCTGCTGTTGCAGCAAGAATTTATCCATGACGAAAGATCGGTATCTCGAACAAGCGGGGGGCAGGTTTTGATTATGAAGGGCTCCAGAAGCCTTCGACGCGGTCCAACCGCCAACGCCGCAGCCGCACTCATCGTGCGCAGGGCACCGGGTGCTCCCCGCAGCGAAATAAAGGAGGAGCGAAGCGGGGGACATTCGCGGAGGGGAGCACCCGGTGTCCTGTGCACGCGCCCCGAAGGCCCCCAAGCCGAGGCCGTCAACGCACCGCCACAGCTAAGGAAACCCCCGATATATGAATGGTCATTGACCCCCTAGGATCGAGCGCTGCTCGCCTGTCAAGGTGTACGGATCGCGTCCCGGCGTCCGCCCGGTGACATGGCGCCTGCCTCAGCTGCCCTTTCCTTCGATGACAACTCCTCCCGAGTCCGGCCCCACGCTGGACGCCGCCAGCCCTCCCCGACATCGAAGCCGCCGACGAACCGAACAAGGTTCCCCTCGCCATCGAAGACTGGCTCACGGTCCTCATCATGGGCGCGCTGGCGCTCATTACCTTCGCCAACGTCATCGTGCGCTACTTCACCGACTCGTCCTTCGCGTGGACGGAAGAGTTCTCGGTGTTCCTCATGATCATGCTGGCGCTGGTGGCCGGCTCGGCCGCCGTGGCGCGCGACCGGCACATCCGCATCGAGTACTTCTCGGAGAGCGGCTCCATGGCACGGCGCAAGCGCCTGGCGCAGTTCGGCGCGCTGATGATCGCCATCTTGTTCGCGCTGATCGGCGCGCTCAGCATCCGCATGGTGTGGGACGACTACCGCTTCGAGGAGACCACGCCCGGCATCGGACTGCCGGCCTGGTGGTATTCGATCTGGCTGCCCATCGTGTCGTTCGCGATCGCGGGGCGCGCCATCGGCCTCATGGTCCGCCGTGGCCGCAAGACGAACTACAAGTCTGACGACCACAGCAACACCAGCAAGGGCGACGCCAAGTGATCGCCACCCTGCTCTTCGTCGCCTTCGTCGTGATGATGCTGGTGGGCGTGCCCATCGGCGCCGCGCTCGGCCTGGCGGGCGCCGCCTGCATCGCGTTGGCCAACGCCGACGCCCAGTGGTTCGGACTGCTGGCCGTGCCGCAGAACTTCTATGCCGGCCTGGGCAAGTACCCGCTGCTGGCGATTCCGATGTTCGTGCTGGTCGGCTCCATCTTCGACCGCTCGGGCGTGGCGCTGCGGCTCGTCAACTTTGCGATTGCCATCGTGGGCCGCGGCCCCGGCATGCTGCCGCTGGTGGCGATTGCCGTGGCGATGTTCCTGGGCGGCATCTCGGGCTCGGGCCCGGCCAACGCCGCCGCCGTGGGCGCGGTGATGATCGCGGCCATGAGCCGCGCCGGTTATCCGCCGGCCTTCTCGGCCAGCGTGGTGGGCGCCGCGGCGGCCACCGACATTTTGATTCCGCCCTCGGTCGCGTTCATCGTGTACTCGGTGCTGGTGCCCGGCGCCTCGGTGCCGGCGCTGTTCGCGGCCGGCATGATCCCCGGCGTGATGGCCGGTCTGGCGCTCATGATTCCGGCCGTGTGGCTGGCGCGCAAACACAAGATGGGCGCGCTCGAATCGACGCTGCCGCGCCCGCCGTTCTGGAAGAGCTTTCGCGAAGCGATCTGGGGCCTGGCGGCGCCGGTGCTGATTCTGGGCGGCATGCGCGCAGGCTGGTTCACGCCCACCGAGGCGGCCGTGGTGGCGGTGTTCTACGGCCTGTTCGTGGGCATGTGCATCCACCGGACCATCAAGGTGCGCGACCTGTTCGTGATCTTGCGCGAGTCGGGCGAGCTGTCGGCGGTGATCCTGCTGGTGGTGTCGCTGGCGGGCATCTTCGCGTACTCGCTCTCGACGCTGGGCATCATCGATCCGGTGACGCAGGCCATCGTCAACTCCGGATTGGGCGAGTACGGCATCCTGGCGCTGCTGATTTTGCTGCTCATCACCGTGGGTATGTTCCTGGACGGCGTGTCGATTTTCCTGATCTTCGTGCCGTTGCTGCTGCCCATCGTGCAGCACTACAAATGGGACCCGGTGTGGTTCGGCGTGATCCTCACGCTGAAGGTGGCGCTGGGCCAGTTCACGCCGCCGCTGGCCGTCAACCTCATGGTCTCGTGCCGCATCGCCAAGGTGCGCATGGAAGAAACCGTGCAGTGGGTGGGCTGGATGCTGTTTTCGATGTTCGTGGTGATGGTGCTGGTGATCGCCTTCCCCGAACTCGCGCTGTGGCTGCCCCGCAAGCTGGGCTACTGATTTTTTCGTTCCATCGACCATCGACAAAGAGGAGACCTCTCTCATGAAATTCCGCCGCACCCTGCTCGGCCTTGCCGCTGTTGCCGCCACCCTCGGCCTGTTCTCGACCGGCGCGATGGCGCAGGCCGCCTACAAGCCCGAGTACAAGATGTCGCTGGTGCTGGGCCCGCCCACGCCGTGGGGCCAGGCCGGAAAGATCTGGGCCGACCTCGTGAAGGAGCGCACCCAGGGCCGCATCAACATCAAGCTGTACCCGGGCGTGTCGCTCATTCAAGGCGACCAGACGCGCGAGTTCAGCGCGCTGCGCCAGGGCGTGATCGACATGGCCGTGGGCTCGACCATCAACTGGTCGCCGCAGGTGAAGCAACTCAACCTGTTCTCCATGCCCTTCCTGATGCCCGACTACGCGGCCATCGACGCGCTCACGCAGGGCGAAGTGGGCAAGGACATGTTCAAGACGCTCGACAAGGCCGGCGTGGTGCCGCTTGCCTGGGGCGAGAACGGCTTCCGCGAAATCACCAACTCGAAGCGAGCGATCAAGTCGCCGGCCGACATCAAGGGCATGAAGATCCGCGTGGTCGGCTCGCCGATCTACTCCGACATGCTCACCGCGCTGGGCGCCAACCCCACGCAGATGAGCTGGGCCGACGCGCAGCCCGCGCTCGCCAGCGGCGCGGTCGACGGCCAGGAGAACCCGCTGTTCCTGTTCACCGTGCTCAAGATGCACACGGTGGGCCAGAAGTTCGTCACCACCTGGGGCTACGTGGCCGACCCGCTGGTGTTCGTCGTGAACAAGGAAATCTGGGCCTCGTGGACGCCGGCCGACCAGGCCATCGTGCGCCAGGCCGCGCTCGACGCCGGCAAGCAGGAAATCGCCATCGCGCGCAAGGGCCTGGTCGAAGCCGACAAGCCCGTGCTGAAAGACATCGCGGCCATGGGCGTGACGGTGACCAACCTCACGCCGGCCGAGCGCGACGCCTTCGTGAAGGCCACGCGCCCGGTGTACGACAAGTGGAAGTCGACCGTCGGCACCGACCTGGTGGCGAAGGCCGAGAAGGCCATCGCGGCCCGCGCGAAGTAAGCAAGCAAGCCTCGCTCTTTCTTCCCGCTTTCTTCCCCGCGCATCGGGGTGACGGCTGGTGGTGACGATCGCGACAATGTCGCCATGCTGCATCCCACCCCCCTGATCATCGACACGGACCCCGGCGCGGACGACATGATCGCGCTGCTGTTTGCCCTGGCGGCGCCCGAATCGCTGGCGATTCAGGCGCTGACCACGGTGGCAGGCAATGTCCCCCTGGCCAAGACCTCGCGCAATGCGCGCCTGGCCTGCGAATGGGCCGGACGGCCGGAGCTTCCGGTCTACGCGGGTGCCGAACGGCCCCTGCAGCGCACACCGATCTACGCCGCCAACATCCACGGCCGCGAAGGCCTCACGGGCGTGGCCGTGCACGATCCCGCCGTGCCGCTGGCCGAAGGCAGTGCCATCGATTACCTCGTTCGCACGCTGCGCGCCGCACCCGAGCACAGCGTGACGCTCGCCATGCTCAGCCCGCAGACCAACCTCGCGCTGGCGCTCGAACAGGCGCCCGACATCGTGCGCGGCCTGCGCGAGCTGGTGCTCATGGCCGGCGCGCACTTCAACGGCGGCAACATCACGCCGGTGGCGGAGTTCAACGTGTTCGCCGACCCGCACGCGGCCGAGGCGGTGCTGCAGTGCGGCGTGCCGATCACGATGCTGCCGCTGGACGTGACGCACAAGATCCTCACGAGCGACGCGCGCATTGCGCGGCTGCGCCAGCTGGGCAATCGCGCCGGCGCGATCGTCGCCGACATCCTCGATGCCTACGCGCCGCAGGAGATGGCGCACTACGGCATGCCCGGCGGCCCGGTGCACGACGCCACCGTCACGGCCTACCTGCTGCGGCCCGACCTGTTCCAGGGCCGACGCATCCACGTCGAGGTCGACAGCCGCGAAGGCATGGGCTTCGGCCAGACCGTGGCCGACTGGCACGGCAGCCTGAAGCGGTCCGCCAACGTGCAGTGGATCGTCGACGGCGATGCGCAGGGCTTCTTCGACCTGCTGACGGAACACATTGCGCGGCTGCCCTGAAAAAGAAAAGCCACGCCGCAAAAATGCGCGTGGCCTTGAGGACTTTTTCCAGGGATACCGCGGAACCGGCTTTGCCGGGCCGCTGGTATCGCCCCCTGCAAGGGGGTTGGCGTAGCGACACGAAGTGCGCGAAGCCTGGGGGTTAGCCTAATGTTGCAGGATCTTGTTGAGGAAATCCTTGGTGCGCGGCTGGCGATTCTCGGGGTGATTGAAGAACTCGTCCTTCGGGCAGTCTTCGAGGATCTTGCCGCCCACGTCGATGAAGATCACGCGGCTCGCGACCTTGCGGGCGAAGGCCATTTCGTGCGTGACGACCATCATGGTCATGCCTTCCTTGGCCAGGGCCACCATCACGTCGAGCACTTCGCCGACCATCTCGGGGTCGAGCGCCGAGGTGGGCTCGTCGAACAGCATGACGATCGGGTCCATCGACAGCGCACGGGCGATGGCCACGCGCTGCTGCTGGCCGCCCGAGAGCTGGCCCGGGAACTTGTCCTTGTGCGCCATGAGGCCCACGCGGTCGAGCATCTTCAGGCCACGCACCTTGGCTTCGTCCGCAGTGCGGCCCAGCACCTTGATCTGCGCGATCGTGAGGTTCTCGGTCACCGACAGGTGCGGGAACAGCTCGAAGTGCTGGAACACCATGCCGACCTTGGAGCGCAGCTTGGGCAGGTTGGTCTTGGGGTCGTGCAGCGGAATGCCGTTGACGGTGATCTCGCCCTTCTGGAAGGGCTCGAGCGCGTTCACGGTCTTGATGAGCGTGGATTTGCCGGAACCCGACGGGCCGCACACCACCACCACGTCGCCCTTGGAGATGTTCACCGAGCAGTCGTTGAGCACCTGCACCGGGCCGTACCACTTGGAGACGTTCTTGATTTCAATCATTTTTTCGGACATTTGTTTCTCTCCGGTTCAGTTCAGCCACTCAAACAATCAGCGAATGATGGCGATTTTCTTGTGCAGACGCTTGACCACGTAAGACAGCGAATAGCAGATGATGAAGTAGACGACCGCGGCCAGCAGGTAGGACTCCACCGGTCGGCCGAAATTCTTGCCGGAGGTCTCGAAGCCCTTGAGCAGGTCGTAGGCGCCGATGGCATACACCAGCGAGGTGTCCTGGAACAGGATGATGGTCTGTGTCAGCAGCACCGGCAGCATGTTGCGGAAGGCCTGCGGCAGGATCACGAGCCGCATGTTCTGCCCATAGCTCATCCCCACGGCCTGGCCGGCATAGACCTGGCCGCGCGGGATCGACTGGATGCCCGCGCGCATGATCTCGCTGAAGTAGGCCGCCTCGAAGGCGATGAAGGTGATCATCGCGGAATACTCCGCGCCGATGGGCCGCCCGATGACGAAGGGCACCAGCAGGAAGAAGCCCAGGATCACCATCACCAGCGGGACGCTGCGCATGCCGTTGACGTAGATGGCCGCCGGCATGTCCAGCCACTTCTTGCCCGACAGGCGCATGAGCGCCAGCACGGTACCGAAGACGATGCCGCCCAGGGTGGCCACGACCGTGAGGAACACGCTGAAGTAGAAGCCCTTCAGCACGTAGTTGCTGATGACGCCCCAGTCGTAGAAGGAAAAGTCGAGGTTCATCATGTCAGTGACCTCCGCCGGTGCCCGCGGCAACGAAGCCCGGGACACGCGCCTTCTTCTCGATGTGGGCCATGAGCCGGTTGATCACCAGCGCCGAGAAGATATAGAGCAGCACGACACCGATGTAGATTTCCATGTTGCGCCCGGTTTCCTCGCCAGCCTGCAGGTAGAACTGCGTGAGTTCCGCGATCGACACCGCGAAGGCCACCGACGAGTTCTTGAAGATGTTCATCGACTCGCTGGTCAGCGGCGGCAGGATGATGCGGTAGGCCATCGGCAGGATGACGTAGCGGTAGTACTGCAGCGTGGTGAAACCCACCGCCATGCCCGCATAGCGCTGGCCCTTGGGCAGCGCCTGGATGCCCGAGCGCAACTGCTCGGCAATGCGCGCCGATGTGAACAGGCCCAGCGCGACCACCACCAGCACGAAGGGCGGGAAATCGCGCATGACGGGGAACAGCGACGGCACCACGTGGTACCAGAGGAAGATCTGCACCAGCAAGGGAATGTTGCGGAACAGCTCGACCCAGGCGTTGCCGAATCGCACCAGCCACGGGTTGTCGGGCAGCGTGCGCAGGATGCCGATGGCCGATCCGACGACCAGGGCGATGATCAGTGCGCACAGCGACACCGACACCGTCCAGCCCCAGGCGGACATCATCCAGTTGAGATACGTAGATGCACCGCCCGTACCGAAGCAGCCTGGAACGATGTCACCATCGATCGTGTCTTTACAAAAGACCTGCCAGTCCCATGCCATGGGGAACTCCTCGTCTTGTCGTTTCTTCTATCTATGAAAAAAACAAACGCCCACCTTGAGGGCGGGCGCTTGTTGATCGGATCACGCCAAATGGATTACTTCTTGGCGTAGTCTTCCATCGGCTTGTTGTTCGGGTTGGCCCAGGCTGCCTTGGTGGCGTCCGACAGCGGCAGGTTCAGCGCCGTGTTGGTCGGGGGAACGGGCTGCATGAACCACTTGTCGTACAGCTTGGTCAGCGAGCCGTCCTTGATCTGGCGGGCAATGGACTCGTTGACCGCCTTCAGGAAGGCCTCGTCGCCCTTGCGCACCATGCAGGCGATCGGCTCGACCGACAGCTCGGGGCCGACGATGGTGTAGTCCTTCGGTGCCTTGGACTTGGCGATGTTGGCGGCCAGGATCGAGCCGTCCATCACGAAGGCGTCGGCACGGCCGGTTTCGAGCAGCAGGAAGCTGTCGGCGTGGTCCTTGCCCATGACTTCCTTGAAGTCGATGCTCTGGGCGCGTTCGTTCTTGCGCAGGGTCTGGACCGAGGTGGTGCCGGTGGTGGTGGCCACGGTCTTGCCGTTCAGGTCCTTCAGGTCCTTGATGCCCGAGCTGGCCTTGACGGCGATGCGCACCACTTCCACGTAGGTGGTCGAGGCAAAGTCGACGTCCTTCTGGCGGGTGGCATTGTTGGTGGTGGAGCCGCACTCCAGGTCCACGGTGCCGTTCTGCACCAGCGGGATGCGGTTCTGGGACGTGACGGGCACGTAGTTGACGGTGAGCTTCTTGCCCGCGGTCTTGCCCAGGTCTTCGATGATGCGCTCGCCCATCTCGGTGTGGAAGCCCACGTATTTGCCATTGCCCAGGGTAAAGGACAGCGCGGACGAATCGCGCACACCGAGGGCGACGGCACCGCTGCCCTTGATCTTGGCCAGCGTGTCATTGGCCTGTGCAAAGGCGCCGCTGGTGGCGAGCGCTGCGACAGCCAATGCCAATACTTGTTTTTTCATACGGAAAGCTCCTGAGGGTGACTGAAACAAATAGAACGAAATTCTAGACATTCGCATTTTGCGGGATACCCGGACCAACCCGGTGCATCCCACGGGCATCGTCGCCCGCCTCGCACCGGCCGCGCCCATCAAGGCGCCAGCCTGGTGCAATCCAGACATTTCGCATTGTCCGACTTTCACTAAGCAGCCTTTGTGCCCGGCATTCGGGCGGCTGTGCGTGGCGCAAGCAGTACCGGCGATCCCGGCGTGCAACAGCCGAAAAAAACTGCCGCGACTGTAGTGGCGCCGGGGTCCGGCCGCCAATGCTGATTGCGGGGCCCGGTATGCGCGGTGCTTATAGATTGTGCAGTGCACAAATCCGGCCGCCGCTCCCGCGGGTCAGTGCGGCGGCTGGGTTCCGACCAGGTACGACCACAAGGCGTCGGCCGTGCGCTTGGGCTGCATGCTTTCCGAGAGCCCGGCCCGCGCGGCCGAACGGCTGGCGCCGGCCTTCACCGGGACCGGCGCGCTGGGCCGCTCGCGGTAGGCGCGGATTTCCATCTTGGCCTCGAGGCTGTCGATCTCGGGCGGCAGCGCACTCACGAGCTTGCGTGCCTTGATCTCCTTGCGCACCGCACTCTGCGGCAGGAAGGCGATGCCGTGGCCTTCGAGCGCCATCACCTTCAGGCCTTCGGCCATGTCGGTCTCGTAGACGCGATCGAGGTGGATGGCAGTGCCCGACTCTTTCAGCAACTGGTCGACCACGCGCCCGAGGTACGCGCCCGGCGCATAGCCCAGGTAGGGCAGCGGCTGGCCCGGGCGGCCCGGCAGCCGGTAGCGCGGCGCGCCCTCGGCATCGGCCTTGACCCAGGGGGCGACGGTTTCCTCGCCCAGGCTGACCATCTCGTACTTGTTGGCATCGAGCTGCAGCGGCTGCGAGGGATGGTGGTAGGCAATGAGCAGGTCGCAGCTGCCTTCGACCAGCCGCAGCACCGCGTCATGCACGTTGAGCGCGATGAGCCGGCTCTTGATCGGCCCGAAGTGCTCGCGCAGGCTGGTGACCCACGACGGGAAGAAGGTGAAGGCCAGCGTGTGCGGCACGGCGATCTCGATCACGTCCTGCCCGGCGGCCGAGTGCCCGCGCAGCATGGCGCGCGTGCTCTGCAGCGACTGCAGCATCTCGATGGCCTGGCTGTAGAGCGTCTGGCCTGCGGGTGTAAGGCGCGTGGGGTACGAGCTGCGGTCGACCAGGTCGGTGCCGGCCCATCCCTCGAGCGCCTGGATGCGCCGCGAGAACGCCGGCTGCGTCACGTGCCTCAACTGGGCCGAGCGGCTGAAGCTGCGGGTTTCCGCCAAGCTGATGAAGTCTTCAAGCCACTTTGTTTCCATACGCGGCGATTATGCGAGCGCCGCGCCATACTGGGCGCCCCCTCCTTTTCCCGCATGCGCCATGTCTTTCGACGACCTGCCTGACCTCAGCGCCACCGAACTTTCGCGCCGCATCGCGGCCCGCGACCTGTCCTGCCGCGAGGTGATGCAGGCGTCGCTCGCCCGCATCGACGCGCTCAATCCGCAATTCAACGCCATCGTCTCGCTGCGCGACCCGGGCCAGCTGCTGGCCGAGGCCGACGAGCGCGACGCCGAACTGGCGCGCGGCGAACGGCGCGGCTGGATGCACGGCTTTCCGCTGGCCGTGAAAGACCTGAGCCATGCCGCCGGCCTGCCGACCTCGATGGGCTCGCCGCTGTCGCCGCGCTCGCCTGCGCGCACCGACAGCCTGCACGTCGCACGCATGCGCGCGGCCGGCGCCGTTGTCATCGGCAAGACCAACACGCCCGAGTTCGGGCTCGGCTCGCACACCTACAACACGGTGTTCGGCATCACGCGCAACGCCTACGCGCCCGACCGCAGCGCGGGCGGCAGCAGCGGCGGCGCGGCCGTCGCGCTGGCCTTGGGCATGCTGCCCGTGGCCGACGGCAGCGACATGATGGGATCGCTGCGCAACCCCGCCGCCTTCAACAACGTGATCGGCATGCGGCCCTCGCGCGGGCGCGTGCCCGGCGACCCGGAGCAGGAGCTGTTCTTTCAGCAGCTGGGCTGCGAAGGCCCGATGGCGCGCACGGTGGAAGACGCCGCGCGGCTGCTCGCGGTGCAGGCGGGCTTCGACACGCGCGTGCCGCTGTCGTCGCCACACGCCATGCCCTCGCCCGACGACATCGCGCTCGACGGCGACGGCAAGGGCCTGCGCATCGGCTGGCTGGGCAGCGTATGGCCCGAGTTGCCGCTGGCACCGGGCGTGCGCGAACTCGGCGAGCAGGCGCTCGACACCTTCCGCGCCATCGGCTGCGAGGTCGAACCCTGCACGCTCGACGTGCCGCGCGAGCACAACTGGAGCGCCTGGCTGCGATTGAGGCAACTGCTGGTGGGCGGCAAGCTCGGCGCCTACGTGAGCGACCCGAAGCTCTTCGCCCAGCTCAAGCCCGAGGCGCAATGGGAGATCGAGCAGAGCCGCCACCTGGACGCCGCCTCGCTGTACCAGGCCTCGCTCTATCGCTCGAATGTGTACCGCGCGTTCCTGAAGCTCTTCGAGCGCTTCGATTTCGTGCTCGCACCGACCGCGCAGGTGTTCCCGTTCGATGCCGCGCTGCACTGGCCGGCCGAGGTGAACGGCGTGAAGAGCGACACCTACCACCGCTGGATGGAAATCGTCACGCCCTTCACGCTGGCGGGCCTGCCGACGCTCAATGTGCGCGCGGGCTTCGGCGACGGCGGGCTGCCGATGGGGCTGCAGCTGGCGGGGCCGATCCATGCGGACCTCGAGGTGCTGCGGCTGGGGCATGCGTACGACCAGGCCTGCGGCTGGGGCGCGCGGCGCCCTCCGGTTTTGGTTTGACTCCCTCCCCTTCCGGAGGAGGGCGGGGGTGGGGGCAAGCGGCCGTCAATCGAGCGCTGCCTGCATTGCAAGCGCCGTCTGCCCCCATCCCAACCTTCCCCAGAGGGGAAGGAGCAAGACCCACGCGTGCGGATGCGGCGCGCGGCGCCCTCCGGTTTTGGCTTGACTCCTTCCGGGGAGGGCGGGGGTGGGGGCAAGCGGCCGTCAATCGAGCGCTGCCTGCATTGCAAGCGCCGTCTGCCCCCATCCCAACCTTCCCCCAGAGGGGGAAGGAGCAAGGCCCTCAGATCGGCGTGAGCACGCCCCGCCCTGCGAAGTGCCCTTCGGCGTTCGCGAGGAAATGGTTCACCGACTTCTGCGTGGCCTCGGGCGACCAGCCCGCCATGTGCGGCGTGAGCAGTACGTTGTCCAGGCCGACGAGCGGCTCGGGGCGCTTGGGTTCGCTCTCGTACACATCGAGCCCCGCGCCCGCGATGCGGTGTTCGCGCAGCGCCTTCGCCAGCGCCTCGGTGTCGACCACGCTGCCGCGGCCGATGCTCACGAGGTAGCCCTGCGGCCCGAGTGCATCGAGCACTTCGGCGTTGACCAGGTGCTTGGTCGCCGGCCCGCCCGGCGCGGCCAGTATCAGGAAGTCGGCCCAGGTAGCAAGCGACTTCAGATCGTCGAAGTAGCGCTGCGTGGCGCCTTCGCGCGGCTTGCGGTTGTGATAGCCGACTTCCATGTCGAAGGCGGCGGCGCGCTTGGCGATCTTCTGGCCGATGGTGCCCAGCCCCAGGATGCCGAGCTTCTTGCCCGACACGTTCGGCGGCTGCGGAATGGCTTCGCGCCACACGCCTTCGCGGCACAGGCGGTCGAGCTTGCGAAACTCGCGCACGATGCTGATGAGCAGGCCGAAGGCGTGGTCGGCCACGCAGTCGTCGTTCGTGCCTGCGCCGTTGGCGGTGACGATGCCGCGTGCGCGCGTCACGTCGAGCGGCACGCCCTCGTAGCCCGCGCCGAGGCAGCAGATCAACTCCACCGCCGGCATGGCCGCGATGTCGGCGGGCGTGAGGCCGATGACGCCGATGGTCAGCACCGCGCGAAATTTGGCGCCGTGCTCGGCGATGGCAGCGGCGCGCTCGGCGTCGCCGAAGGCGTAGGTCATGTCGTAGACCTCGGCAATCTGGGCCTGGTGGGCGCTCGAGAGGCTGCAGAGCACCAGCAGGGGAATCTTGGTCGACACGTCTGAACTCCTGGGTCGGTGAAAAAGAAGGGATGAATGATCGGGCTAGAGCAAGGGGACCGCTTCGCTCTTCTGCAAAGCCCACATCTGGGCGTAGCGGCCCTGCTGGGCCAACAGCTCTGAGTGCGTGCCACGCTCGACGATCACGCCCGATTCGAGCACCAGGATCTCGTGCGCCTCGACCACGGTCGAGAGGCGGTGCGCGATGACCAGCGTGGTCTTGCCCTGCGCGGCGCTGCGCAGCTCCGACTGGATGGCGCGCTCGTTGGCCGAATCGAGCGCCGACGTGGCCTCGTCGAAGATCACGATCGGCGGGTTCTTCAGCAGTGTGCGCGCGATGGCCACGCGCTGCTTTTCGCCGCCCGAGAGCTTCAGGCCGCGCTCGCCCACCGTCGTCTCGTAGCCCTTGGGCGTGGCCGAGATGAAGTCGTGGATGCGCGCAGCGCGTGCGGCGCCTTCGACCTCTTCGCGCGTGGCGCCGGGGCGGCCGTAGGCGATGTTGTATTCGACCGTGTCGTTGAACAGCACCGTGTCCTGCGGCACGATGCCGATGGCGCGGCGCACGCTGGACTGCTGCACGGCGCGGATGTCTTCGCCGCCGATGGTGATGCGGCCCTGCTGCACGTCGTAGAAGCGGTACAGCAGGCGCGCGAGCGTCGACTTGCCCGAGCCCGACGGGCCGACCACGGCCACCGTCTTGCCGGCGGGGATCTCGAAGCTCACGTGCTTGAGGATCGGGCGATCGGGTTCGTAGGCGAAGCTCACGTCTTCGAAGCGGATGGTGGAGTTGATGCCGCCGCCCTCACCCCTTCCCTCTCCCGGAGGGAGAGGGAGCAAAGACAAGGGCTTCGCACCGGGCGCGTCGCGCACTTCGCGCTCCTTCTCCATCAGCACGAACATCTTGTCCAGGTCGGTCAGGCTCTGCTTGATCTCGCGGTAGATCACGCCCAGGAAGTTGAGCGGAATGTAGAGCTGGATCATGAAGGCGTTGACCATCACCAGGTCGCCCAGCGTCATGCGCCCTTCGACCACGCCCGAGGTCGCGCGCCACAGCATCAGCACGAGGCTCACGGCAATCAGCAGCTGCTGGCCGGTGTTCAGCATGCTCAGCGTGCGCTGGCTCTTGATGGCGGCCTTGCGGTAGCGGTCGAGGCTGGCGTCGTAGCGCTTCGCCTCGAAGTCTTCGTTGTTGAAGTACTTGACGGTTTCGTAGTTCAGCAGCGAATCGACCGCGCGGCTCTGGGCCATCGAGTCGAGTTCGTTCATGGTCTTGCGGAACTGCGTGCGCCACTCGGTCACCGTCACGGTGAAGGTGATGTACAGCACCAGCGCCGCGCCCGTGATCCACACGAACAGCGAATCGAACTTCACGCCCAATATGGTGAGCACCAGCGCCAGCTCGATGATGGTCGGCACGATGCTGTAGAGCGACATCGAAATGAGCGAATGCACGCCGCGCGTGCCGCGCTCGATGTCGCGCGTCATGCCGCCGGTCTGGCGCTCCAGGTGGAAGCGCAGGCTCAGCGAGTGCAGGTGGCCGAACACCTCCAGCGCGATCTGCCGCGCCGTGCCTTCGGTGGCCTTGGCGAAGATCAGCTCGCGCAGTTCGCCGAAGAGCGCCGTCGAAAAGCGCAAGAGTCCGTAGGCCAGCAGCAGCCCGATCGGCACGATGAGCAGCGCCTGCGCCATGTCGGGCTTGGGCGTCATCGTGTCGATGAGGTTCTTCAGCAGCACCGGCACGCCCACGTTGGCCACCTTGGCGCCCACCATGAAGGCCAGCGCGGCCATCACGCGCCATTTGTACTGCCAGAGATAGGGAAAGAGGCGACGCAGGGTCGCCCAGTCGGAACGGTCGGCGCGGTCCGGCGGATGGCCGCCGGGCGCATGGGGAGAGGGGGAAAGGGCTTCGCCGCTTCGGCGCATGGGGGACAATCGTGGCTGTTGTTGTTGCCTCAGATTGTGCCCATGTCCTCTTCTTCCAGTGCCTCTTCCGCCGCAGCGACGGCCGCCGCCACCCTCAAGAGCCTGCCCACCGACATGGAGCTGGTGCTCAAGGTCATTCCGATGCCGGCCGACTGCAACGCCAACGGCGACATCTTCGGCGGCTGGGTCATGGCGCAGTGCGACCTGGCCGGCTCGGTGATTCCGGCGCGCTACGCCAAGGGGCGCCAGGCCACCGTGGCGGTCAACGAATTCATCTTCAAGCAGCCGGTGCGGCTGGGCGACATCCTCTCGTTCTATTCGAAGCTGGTGCGCGTGGGTCGCACCTCGATCACGGTGACGGTCGAGGTGTTTGCCGAGCGCTTCCGCGCGCAGGGCGAGTACATCAAGGTGACGCAGGCCACCTTCACCTACGTCGCGATCGACGACAACGGCCGCCCCCGGCCGATCGAACAGCCGGCGGCCTGAGCGGCCTCCGTCAGCCGACGCCGATGCCGGCGTCGCGCACCCGTTCGCTGCACTCGAACTCGCGGTTGATCCAGCGCGCGTCGCGCCGCTCCACGCGGCGGATGTAGACCGACTGCACCACGTCGCGCGTGTGGGCGTCGATCTCGACCGGTCCGCGCGGGCTGTCCAGCCGCAGGCCGCGGAACGCATCCACCAGCCGTTCGGCGCCCGCCTTGCCGCCGCGCGCACCCGGCGCGCTCAGGGCCGCATCGATGGCCGCGAGCCCGTCGTGGGCTGCCACGGCAAAGTAGCCCGGGCGCAGGTGGCTGCCGTACTCGGTTTCGAAGGCGCCCGCGAAGCGCCGGTTGGCCGGCGACTCGTGGGCGAAGGAATAGTGGTGGCTGGTGACCAGCCCCTCGGCCAGTTCGCCGATGCCGTCCAGGTAGTGGTCGTCGGTGGCGTCGCCCGTGGCGAGCAGGCGGATGCCGGTGTCGGCCATGCCGCGGTCGCGCCAGAACTTCAGGAAGATGGCCGGCATCTGGCCCGACGGCAGGAAGAAGAACACGGCCTGCGGCTTCAGCTCGCGCAGGCGCAGCATGTAGGCCGAGTAGTCGAGGGTGTTCAGCGGCACGCGCAGCATCGCCCCCACGCGGCCGCCGCCCGCGGTGATGCCGGAGACAAACGCGCTTTCGGCGTCCACGCCCGAGGCGTAGTCGGCCACCACGGTGCACACATCGCGCAGCCCCTGCTGCAGCGCCCAGCGCGCCAGCGGCGCCGTGACCTGCGCGATGGTGAACGACACCCGCACCATGAACGGCGAGCGCCCGGTGATGCCCGAGGAGGCGGCGTTCATGATCACGGTCGGCACGCGCGCCTGCGTGGCGACGGCGCCGACGGCGTAGGCGTTGGAGCTGAAGTCCAGCCCCGTGAGCAGGTCGACGCGTTCGCTCTCGATGAGGTCTTGCGCCTGGCGCCGTGCCTGTTCGGGCGCGCTGCCGGGCACGTCGCGGCGCAGGAGCTCGACCGGCCGGCCCGCGATCTGCTGCTTGTGGTCGGCCAGCCAGACCGCCATGCCGGCGTCGAACTGGCGCCCACCGCCCGCATAAGGCCCCGACCACGAGCCGATGACCCCGATGCGCAACGGCCGCACGCGCGCCAGCACCAGCGAGGGCGCCGCGAGCGAGCCTGCGAGTAAGCCCAAAGCATGCCGGCGCGTGGGCCCGAATGCTACTTTTTCAGTAGCACGCATCGCCCGTGTGGCGGGCGCTGTGGGCGAGTTGATGTCTGGAGCAGGCACGAGGAACAGTGTACGCAGCCACCGTCCGCAAGCAAGCCCACGGAAGGCTTAGACCTTCGAGAAATCGGGCTTGCGCTTCTCCATGAAGGCGCCGAACGCTTCCTTGGCGGCCGGCTCGCGCAGCATGCGGCCGAAGCTCGCACCTTCTTCGCCCATGCGCTCGAGCACGGCGGGCATCTGCGTCTTCTTCAGCAGGCGCTTGGTTTCGATCAGCGCGCTCAGCGGCTTGGCGGCGAGCTTGCGGGCCTGCGTCTGTGCGATGCCGTTGGCCTCGGTCGGCGGCACGACGCGGTTGACCAGGCCCACTTCGAGCGCGGCCTCGGCCATGAAGGGCTCGCCCAGCAGCAGGGCTTCGGCGGCGCGGTGGTAGCCCAGCATCTGCGGCACCAGCAGGCTCGACGCGGCCTCGGGGCACAGGCCCAGGTTCACGAAGGGCATCGAGAAGGCCGCGTTGTCGCCCGCATAGACGAGGTCGCAGTGGAACAGCATCGTGGTGCCGATGCCCACGGCCGGGCCGCACACGGCGGCGACGATCGGCTTCGGAAAGGTCGCGATGCCGCGCAGGAAGCGGAACACCGGCGATTCGGTGTTGGCGGGCGGCGCATTGAGGAAGTCGCCGATGTCGTTGCCGGCACTGAAGATCGTCGGGTCGCCCTGGAACAGCACGCAGCGCACAGCCGCGTCGCTCTCGGCCGTGGCGAGCGCGTCGGCCATCGCGGCGTACATGCTGCTGGTGATCGAGTTCTTCTTGTCGACGCGGTTGAAGGTGATGGTCATCACGCCGGCTTCGGTGTGGACGAGGATGTCGCTCATGGGATTTCCTTGAAACAAAAAATGGACAACGCCACGCATCGAGCGTGGCTCCTTCGGGAGACACCGCGGAACCGGCTTTGCCGGGCCGCAGGTGTCGCCCCCTGCAAGGGGGTTGGCGGCCACACGAAGTGGGCAAGCCTGGGGGTGTGCATCAGGTCAGGGCTTCGCGGACAAAGTCGAGGCGGTCCTGGCCCCAGAACATCTGATCGCCGACGAACATGGTGGGCGCGCCGAACACGCCGCGTTCCACCGCCTCTTGCGTGACCGCCTTGAGGCGGTCCTTGGTCTCCTGCGCGCCGGCCAGCGCGAGCAGGCCCGCGGCGTCGAAGCCCGCATTTTGCAAGACGGCGCCGACGGTCGCGGGGTCGTTGAGGTTCTTCGGCTCGACCCACATCGCATGGAACACGGCATCGACGTACGCGCCGAAACGTTCGGGTGCCGTCATCTGCACGCCGGTCGCGCCGCGCATCAGCAGCAGCGTGTTGATCGGGAAATGCGGGTTGTGCGCGAAGGGCACGCCGTAGCGCTTGGAGAAACGCTGCAGGTCGGTCGTGAGGTACGGGCCCTTGGCCTTGATCTCGGCCGGCGAATGGTTGCCCGTGGCCTGGAACACGCCGCCGAGCAGCATGGGCTTCCAGACCAGCTCGGCGCCGGTGTCGGCGCACACGTGCGGCAGCTGCGTGGCGGCCAGGTAGGCGGCGGGGCTGCCGACGTCGAAATAGAAATCGACGGTTTTCGTCATGGTGTCGTCTCCTTGAGGCTGTGTGTCGCGGCGCGAAGCTCGGCGCCGGTCAGAACTTCTCGGACCAGGGGCGCAGGTCGAGCTCGTGCGTCCACGCATCGCGCGGCTGCGCGTGCAGCATCCAGTAGCTGTCGGCGATGTGGTTCGGGTTCAGGATGCCGTCGCTGTCCTTCAGCGCATAGCGCTCGGGGAAATTGCTGCGGATGAACTCGGTGTCGATGGCACCGTCGACCACCACATGCGCGACGTGGATGCCCTGCGGCCCCAGCTCCCGCGCCATCGATTGGGCCAACGCGCGCAAGGCCATCTTGGCGCCCGAGAAGGCACCGAAGTTGGCTGCACCGCGCAGCGACGCCGTCGCACCGGTGAAGATGATCGTGCCGCGATGAGCGCCCGTCGGCATCTCGCGCGCCACCATGCGCTTGGCCACTTCGCGGCCGTTGAGGAAGCCCGAGAAGCAGGCCATCTCCCACACCTTGAAGTACTTGCGCGCGGACTCGGTGAGGATGCTCTCCGGCACGTTGGCGCCGATGTTGAACACCATCACCTCGATCGGCCCGACGGTCGATTCGATCTGCTCGATGAGCGCCACCACTTCTTCTTCCTTGCGTGCATCGCAAGCGAAGGCGTGGGCCCGGCCGCCGTCGGCCTCGATCTGCGCCACCAGCGGCTGCAGCTTGTCGAGGCTGCGCCGCGTGACGCAGGTGGCGTAGCCCTCGCGCGCGAAACGGCGGGCAATGGCGCCGCCGGTGGCGTCTCCTGCGCCGACGATCAATGCAGCTTTGGTGAGTGCCATCGGGTCATTCCTTGTAGTAGACGATCTGGTTCGAGGTGGCGAGCAGCGCGCCCTTCTCGCTCCACAGCTGCGCCTTCTGGTCGAAGAAGCCGTTGAAGAACTGCTGCCCCGCCGCGCAGCCCAGCAGGTAGCCCGTGCCGACCTCGGCCAGCTCGGCGGCGCCGACATGGAAGTACGTGGTGATCGACACCGTGCCCGCGGGCACGTGCTTGGCGCGGCGCAGCCAGACGCGCGGATAGAACACGTCGCTCAATGCGGCGAGCGAGGCGAAGTCGAGCGGGCGGGCCTGCGCGTCGCGCACCCAGATGCGGGTCTCGCTGTGCTGCAGGCTGCCGTCCCATTTCGAGGGAATGCCGCCGCTGAACGGACGCATCTCGTACTGATCGAGCCAGGCCACGCCCGACGGGCCGATGCTCATGCGATCGACCGACGCGGGCGTCGGCGCCTCGGGCATGGTGAGGTCGGCCTGGCTCCAGGTGTCGCGACGCGCGGCCGTCACCACCGTGGCGGTGGTCGTCATGTTCGCCGTGCCGTCGGCACCCGGCTGTGTGATCGTCACCGTCCAGTGTTGCGTCGAGCGGTTGGTGCGCACGGCGATGGCCTGGATGTCGAACGCGCCCTCGCCGAGCGCGGCCGCGTAGTTGACCGTCAACGCGATGGGCGTGCCGAGCAGGTCGGGGTGCTGGAGCACCGACTGCAGCGCCAGCGCCGCAGTGGTGCCGCCGAACGGACCGACCATGTTCCAGTAGTCGGGACTCGTGGTGCCGGTGAAGTGCCCCACGCGGATGTCGCTGTGGTGCAGGGCCAGGGCTTTGTCGAAGGGGTGTGGGGTCGTGCGCATGGTGATCAGCAGTGTGCCTCCGGTCGATGACCTCACGCAGTCGTGTGCGGGACGTTGGCGTGCTGCACTGCGGCACGCACCGGGGGCCATGCACCGCCCGCACGGAACTGCTGCTGCGTGCCGTGCATGGCCGTGATTCCCCTGCCGATCAGACCCGCTCGAAGATGCCGGCGGCGCCTTGGCCCATGCCCACGCACATCGTGACCATGCCGTACTTCAGCTTCTCGCGGCGCAGCGCATGCACCACGGTCGCCGCGCGGATCGCGCCGGTCGCGCCGAGCGGGTGGCCCAGCGCAATCGCGCCGCCCATCGGGTTGACCTTCGACGGATCGAGCCCCAGCGTGTTCATCACCGCGAGCGATTGCGCGGCGAAGGCTTCGTTGAGTTCGAACCAGTCGATGTCTTCGTGCTTCAGACCGGCGTAGCGCAATGCAGCGGGAATCGCCTCGATCGGGCCGATGCCCATGATGTGCGGCGGCACGCCCTTGCTGGCGAAGCTCACGAAGCGTGCGAGCGGCGTGAGGCCGTACTGCTTGATGGCCTTCTCGCTCGCCAGGATCAGCGCGCCCGCGCCGTCGGAGGTCTGCGAGCTGTTGCCGGCGGTCACGGTGCCGCGTGCGGCGAACACGGTGCGCAGCTTGGCCAGGCCCTCGAGGCTGGTGTCGGGGCGTGCGCCTTCATCGAGGCTCACGGTGCGGGTTTTGGCGATGGCCTCGCCGGTGGCCAGGTCCGGCGTGCGGTCGGTCACTTCGATCGGCGTGATCTCGTCGGCGAACTTGCCGGCGGCCTGTGCGGCCAATGCCTTCTGGTGCGAGGCGAGCGCGAACGCGTCCTGCGCCTCGCGGCTCACCTTCCACTGCTGCGCGACCTTCTCGGCCGTGAGGCCCATGCCGTAGGCGATGCCCACGTCACCTTCGCGCTCGAAGATCGAGGGCGACAGCGAGGGCGAATTGCCCATCATCGGCACCATGCTCATGCTCTCGACGCCGGCCGCGATCATCACGTCGGCCTCGCCGACGCGGATGCGGTCCGCCGCCATCTGCACCGCGGAGAGACCCGAGGCGCAGAAGCGGTTGACGGTGATGCCACCGATGCTGGTCGGCAAGCCGGCGAGCACCGCGCCGATGCGCGCGACGTTCAGGCCCTGCTGCGATTCGGGAATCGCGCAGCCGCAGATGATGTCTTCGATGGCCTTCGGGTCGAGGCCCGGCACGGCGGCCAGCGCTGCCTTCAGCGTGGTCGCGAGCAGGTCGTCGGGGCGGTAGTTGCGGAAGTAGCCGCGGTGGGATTTGCCGATGGGGGTGCGGGTGGCGGAGACGATGTAGGCGTCTTGAATCTGTTTCATGGATGGCTCCTGGATTGGGCTCCTTCCCCCTCTGGGGGAAGGTTGGGATGGGGGCAAGCGGCCTTCAACTCGTTCAGGCGGTTGAGAACGGCTTGCAGCATCCCCTCGAAATTGACAAACGGATCATTCGATCCAAAGCGCAGCACCTCGAATCCTTGCGTCCGCAGGAAGGTGTCACGTTGCGCGTCGTAGCCTTTTTGGGTCTGATGCTGCGACCCGTCGAGTTCGACGATCAGCCTTGGATCGAGGCACGCAAAGTCGGCGATGTAGTTGCCAAGCGGATGCTGCCGACGGAACTTCACTCCCAGCTGCTCGCTGCGCAGCCCGCTCCAAAGCTTGCGCTCGGCGTCGGTCATCTCGCGCCGCAGGGTGCGAGCGTTCTGTTGCGCGTTGGAAGTGGATTGGTTCTGCATAGGCTGCTTGCCCCCATCCCGGCCTTCCCCCAGAGGGGGAAGGAGGAAGAGGGGTACCTGCTTCAGTTACGCACCGGCTTCCCCGTGCTCAACATCCCCATGATCCGCTCCTGCGTCTTCGGATGCACGATGAGCGAGCAGAACGCCTTGCGCTCCAGCGTCATCAGGTATTCCTCGGTCACGAGCGAGCCCGCGTCCACGTCGCCGCCGGTGACCACGTTGGCGATCAGGCTGGCGATGTGGAAATCGTGCGCGCTGATGAAGCCGCCGTCGCGCATGTTCACGAGCTGGCCCTTGATCGTGGCGGCGCCGCTGCGGCCGGCCACGCGGAAGGTGCGGCGCAGCGGCGGGCGGTAGCCGGCGTCGGCCATGGCCTTCGCTTGCTGCAGCGCCACGTACAGCAGCTCGTCCTTGTTCGGCACGATCACGTCGCTGTCCAGCAGGTAGCCCAGCTTCTTCGAATCGAGCGCGCCGGTGCCCACCTTCGCCATCGCCGCGGCGGTGAAGCCTTCGGTGAGGAACGGCAGCAGGTCGGTGCCCGTGGAGGCCGAGGCGTTCTCTGCCGCGCGGCGTGCGATATACGTCAGGCCGCCCGCGCCGGGGATCAGGCCCACGCCGACTTCGACCAGGCCGATGTAGCTTTCCATCGCGACGACGCGCTTGGCCGAGTGGATGGCCAGCTCGCAGCCGCCGCCCAGTGCCATGCCGCGCACGGCCGAGATCACCGGCACGTTGGCATAACGGATCTTGAGCATGACGTTCTGCAGCTCTTCTTCCGCGCCTTCGACCGCGCCGATGCCCGCGACCACGAAGGCCGGCAGCATCGCCTGCAGGTCGGCGCCGACCGAGAAGACTTCGTCGGGCGACCAGATCACCAGGCCCTTGTACTCAGCCTCGGCCAGGTCGACCGCAGCACCGAGTGCTTCGGCCACGTCGGGGCTGATGGCATGCATCTTCGACTGGATGCTCGCAATGAGCACTTCACCGTCGAGCGTCCACACGCGCACATCGCCTTCGTCGCTGATCGTCGTGCCGGCCGTGTGGGCATCGGCCGCGTTGGCGCCCAGCACGCTTTCGGGGAACAGCTGGCGGTCGTGCACGGGCAGCTTGCGCTGCGGCACGAACTTGTTCTGCGAGGCGCTCCACGAGCCTTCAGGCGTGTGCACGCCACCGGCTTCGGCCACCGGGCCTTCGAACACCCACTTCGGCAGCGGTGCGCTGCTCAGCGCCTTGCCGGCGTCGATGTCTTCCTGCACCCACTTGGCGACCTGCGCCCAGCCGGCTTCCTGCCAGAGTTCGAACGGGCCCTGCTTCATGCCGAAGCCCCAGCGCATTGCATAGTCGATGTCGCGCGCGCTCTCGGCGATGTCGGCCAGGTGCACGGCGGCGTAGTGGAAGCCGTCGCGCAGGATGGCCCAGAGGAACTGGCCCTGCGGTCCTTCGCTCTCGCGCAGCAGCTTCAGGCGCTCGCCCGCGGGCTTCTTCAGCATGCGGCCATACACCTCGTCGGCCTTGGCGCCGGCGGGCACGTACTCGCCGCTCTTCAGGTCGAAGCGCAGGATGTCGCGGCCGACCTTCTTGAAGAAACCGGCCTTGGCCTTCTGGCCCAGGTTGCCCAGCTCGAGCAGCTTGGCGAGCACCGGCGGCGTCGCGAAGTTGGCATAGAACGGATCGGTCTGCGCGTTCAGGTTGTCCTGCAGCGTCTTCACGACGTGGGCCATGGTGTCCAGGCCCACCACGTCGGCGGTGCGGAAGGTGCCCGAGCTCGCACGGCCCAGCTTCTTGCCGGTGAGGTCGTCGACCACGTCGGGCGTCAAACCGAACTTCTCGACTTCCTTCAGCGTGGCCAGCATCCCGGCGATGCCGACGCGGTTGGCGATGAAGTTGGGCGTGTCGTGCGCGCGCACCACGCCCTTGCCGAGCGTGCTGGTGACGAAGGCTTCGAGGTCGTCGAGCACCTGCGGCTGCGTGGTGGGCGTGTTGATCAGCTCCACCAGGAACATGTAGCGCGGCGGGTTGAAGAAGTGAATGCCGCAGAAGCGCGGCTTCAGGGCTTCAGGCAGTGCTTCGCTGAGCTTGGTGATCGACAGGCCCGAGGTGTTCGAGGCCAGGATCGAATGCTTGGCGACGTGCGGCGCGATCTTCTTGTACAGATCGAGCTTCCAGTCCATGCGCTCGGCAATGGCTTCGATGATGAGGTCGCACTCGCCGAGCTTGGCCAGATCATCGTCGTAGTTGGCCTGCTCGATCAGGCCCGCATCGGCCACGTCGCCGAGCGGCGCGGGCTTGAGCTTCTTGAGGTTGTCGATGGCGCGCGTGACGATGCCGTTCTTCGGGCCTTCTTTTGCGGCCAGGTCGAACAGCACGACAGGCACGCGCACGTTGACGAGGTGGGCGGCAATCTGCGCGCCCATCACGCCGGCGCCGAGCACGGCGACCTTCTTCACTTGAAATCGGGACATGTTGCTTGGTATTTCTTGGATGGGTTGCGTGCAGGTTTACTGCACACGGTTCCAGGTTTGGGTGCGCCAGAACGGGCCGAGGTAGCCACGGACCTCGAGCTTCTTGCCGCCGTCGATGGGCGTGAAGCTCGCGCGGTATTCCTTGCCGTTCTCGGGGTCGAGGATCTTCCCGCCTTCCCAGACGTCCTTGCCCTCGGCCTTCTTGCCGCCACGGACGATCTCCAGGCCTGCGATGGGCTTGCCCTTGCGGTCGTCGGCGCATTCGTCGCAGGTGGCGTCGGGCTTGGTGTCTTTCTTCAACGACTTTTCAATACGTCCCCGGAGCGCGCCGTCGGACTCGACTATGCGGATCTCGGCCTTGGCCTCGCCGGTCTTGTCGTCGACATTGCGCCACAGGCCCACCGGCGTGCTCTGGGCCATGGCCGAGACGGCGGTGACTGTGAACAAGACGGCTGCAAGCGTTGCTTTCATGAGCGGCTCCCGGTAGGTCGATGAAGAAAGGCTGTGTGCGTCGCTTAAGCGAGTGCGGCGTCGGTGTCCATCAACACCTTGCTGCCGGCGCGCGCGGTGCGCATCAGCATCACGGTCTCGGGGAACAGCTTGGCGAAGTAGAAGCGTGCGGTCTGCAGCTTGGCGACGTAGAACGGATCGGTGTTGCCGGCGGCGATTTCGCGCAGCGCGACTTGCGCCATGCGGGCGAACAGGTAGCCGAACACGAAGTGGCCGGCCACGCGCAGGTAGTCGACAGCGGCGGCGCCCACTTCGTCGGGGTTCTGGAAGCCCTTGAAGCCGATCTCGGTCGTGAACTTGGTGAGCTGGTCGCCCAGCATCGCGATCGGGTTGATGAACTCGGCCATCTTCTCGTTCACGCCTTCTTCTTCCACCAGCTTGGCGACGAGCTTGCCGAACTTCTTCAGCGAGGCGCCGTTGTTGCCCAAAATCTTGCGGCCCAGCAGGTCCAGCGACTGGATGGTGTTGGTGCCTTCATAGATCATGTTGATGCGGTTGTCGCGCACGAACTGCTCCATGCCCCATTCCTTGATGAAGCCGTGGCCACCGAAAACCTGCATGCACGAATTGGTCGCGATGTGGCCGTTGTCGGTGATGAAGGCCTTGACGATGGGCGTCAGCAGCGCGACCAGTTCGCCGGAGTCCTTGCGCACCTTTTCGTCCGGGTGGTTGTGCTCCTTGTCGAGCAGCAGCGTGCAGAAGATCTGCAGCGCGCGGCCGCCTTCGGCATACGCCTTGGCCGTGAGCAGCATCTTGCGCACATCGGGGTGCACGATGATGGGGTCGGCTTCCTTGTCCTTGGCCTTCACGCCCGACAGCGAACGCATCTGCGTGCGGTCCTTGGCGTAGGCCAGTGCATTCTGATAAGCCACTTCGGTCAGGCCGAGCGACTGGTTGCCCACGCCCAGGCGTGCAGCATTCATCATCACGAACATCGCGGCCAGGCCCTTGTTGGGCTCACCCACCAAGGTGCCGGTGGCGCCTTCGATCACGATCTGCGCGGTGGCGTTGCCGTGGATGCCCATCTTGTGCTCCAGGCCGGCGCAGAAGATCGGGTTGCGTTCGCCGAGCGAGCCGTCGGCCTTGACATGGAACTTGGGCACCACGAACAGGCTGATGCCCTTGCTGCCCTTGGGCGCGTCCGGCAGGCGGGCCAGCACCAGGTGAATGATGTTGTCCGTCATGTCGTGCTCGCCGGCCGAGATGAAGATCTTGCTGCCGGTGATGCGGTAGGTGCCGTCGGGCTGCGGCTCGGCCTTGGTGCGCAAGAGGCCCAGGTCGGTGCCGCAATGGGGTTCGGTCAGGCACATGGTGCCGGTCCACTCGCCGCTCGTGAGTTTGGGCAGGTACGTCTTCTTCTGGTCTTCGGTGCCGTGGGCCTTGAGCGCCTCGTACGCGCCGTGCGAGAGGCCCGGGTACATGGTCCAGGCCTGGTTGGCGCTGTTGAGCATTTCGAACAGGCACTGGTTCACCACGAACGGCAGGCCCTGGCCGCCGAAGGCCGGGTCGCACGACAGCGCGGGCCAGCCGCCTTCGACGTACTTGGCGTAGGCGCCCTTGAAGCCGGTGGGCGTCTTCACTTCGTGCGTGGCCTTGTCGAGCACGCAGCCTTCTTCGTCGCCGCTGATGTTCAGCGGAAAGGTGACTTCGGCCGCGAACTTGCCGGCCTCTTCGATCACGGCGTTGATGGTGTCGGCATCGGTCTCGGCGTGGGCCGGCAGTGCCTTGAGTTCCTCGGCGACGTTGAGCACTTCGTGCAGCACGAACTGCATGTCACGCACGGGGGGGTTGTAGGTAGGCATCCGGGACTCTCCTGGTCGAAGCTAGATAGA
The DNA here is from genome assembly GCF_009498455.1 of Variovorax paradoxus. Classification (NCBI taxonomy): domain Bacteria; kingdom Pseudomonadati; phylum Pseudomonadota; class Betaproteobacteria; order Burkholderiales; family Comamonadaceae; genus Variovorax; species Variovorax paradoxus. The sequence goes on from NZ_CP045644.1 coordinate 616,207, forward strand.
TTGGAAAAAACGAAAACGGGAAAAACGAAACGGGCGGCCGTGGCGCTCAGCGCACGGTCTTGAGCCGGCGCGTGCCGCGCGCAGCGGGCGCGGACTCGGTGGCATTGGAAGCAGGCGGCGCGTCCGGCGTGGCGGCGCGCGCAAGGATGTTGTCGAAGCCGACGTTGGCGCGGCCGATGGAGCCGGGCACCTGCAGGAAGCGGGCTTCGTAGTGCAGCGCGAGGATCAGGCCGTGGATCTCGAACCCGACCTGGCGCTCGTCGGCCTCGGCGCGCAGGTGGCCTTCGGTCTTCGACTGCACGATGGCGCGCAGCACGGCGGCCTGCCAGATGCTGACCGACTCGACCAGCGCATCGCGCACCGGGCCCGGGCGGTCGTCGAATTCGGAGGCGCCGCTGATGTAGATGCAGCCCGAGTCGATCTCGGTCGAGGTGCGCTTCATCCAGTTGGCGAACATGGCGCGCAGGCGCGGCAGGCCGCGCGGGGCTGTCAGGGCGGGGAAGAACACTTCCTGCTCGAAGCGGGCGTGGTACTCGCGCACCACGGAAATCTGCAGTTCTTCGCGCGAGCCGAAGTGGGCGAACACGCCCGACTTGCTCATCTTGGTGATTTCGGCCACGGCGCCAATCGACAGGCCCTCGAGCCCGATCTGCGCGGCCAGCGCCAGTGCGGCGTCGACGATGATGGCCTTGGTCTGCTGGCCTTTGGGGGCGGCGCGGGCCGGCTTGGCGGGAACGGCGGTGGCAGACATCGTGAAAGCTCCGAATAAAACGAACGGTCGTTCTATTTTGCAGGGGCTTTGCACTTTTGACCGCAAATGACCTTGGGCGGCACTGGGTTAATGAAGGTTAGCCAAAGCAAGGGGCGACCGCCAGAGGGTCACACCCTTGCCCGGCGGGATCAGAAGTCCTGCGACACGGGCCGCAGCACGACCTCGTTGATGTCCACGTTGGCCGGCTGCTCCACCGCGTAGACGATGGCGCGCGCCACCGAGTCGGCGGGGATCTGGTTGGCGTCGTAGAAGGCCTTCAGGCCGGCGGCGCTCTCGGCGTCGCTGCTGCCGAGCTTCAGTTCCGAGTCCACGGCGCCGGGCGACACGATGGTCACGCGCACGCCGCTGTTGCCCACCTCCACGCGCAGGCCTTCGGAGATGGCGCGCACCGCATGCTTGGTCGCGCTGTAGACGGTGCCGATGGGCGTGAACACCTTCAGCCCGGCAATCGAGGCCACGTTCACGATGTGGCCGCTGCCCTGTGCCTGCATGCGCGGCAGCACGGCGGCAATGCCGTAGAGCACGCCCTTGATATTGACGTCGATGGTGCGGTCCCACTCGTCGACCTTGAGCTTGTCGAGCGGCGACAGCGGCATCACGCCCGCGTTATTGACCAGCACGTCGATGCGGCCGAAGGCCTCGACGGTGGCGGCAGCGAGCTTTTCGAGATCGGCGCGCTTCGCCACGTCGGTGGCGACGGCGATGGCTTCGCCGCCGGCTTCGCGGATCTCGGCGACGACTTTGTCGAGCCGGTCGGTGCGGCGGGCCGCGAGCACCACCTTGGCGCCGCGCGCGGCCAGGTGGCGCGCCGTCGATTCGCCCAGACCGCTGCTCGCGCCGGTGACGATGGCGACCTTGCCTTGGATGTTGTCTTGAACGGAGGTCATGAAGATTTCCTTTGGGGTGTGTTGAAGAAGTGCATGCAGTGTGGAAAATCCACGCGTTCCAGTAAATGAAACTCTGGCGACTTCAGAATTCCCAAGCGAGGAACACCTCATGTCCAACCGCCTCGAAGCCCTGCGCGTGTTCTTCACCGCCGCAGCTGCCGCCAACTTCCGCGAGGCGGCCGTGCGCCTGTCGGTGTCGCCGCAGGTGGTGACGCGCGCGGTGCGCGAACTCGAAGAAGAACTGGGCGAGCCGCTCTTTCACCGCAGCACGCGCGGCGTGCAGCTCACCGACTTCGGGCGGCAACTCGCCGAGCGCGCCCGCATCGCGGTGGGCGGCGTCGACGAGCTCTTTCACCGCATCGACCGGCGCGCGCTGTCGCAGCACGCGGGCACGGTGCGGGTCACGGCGCCGCATGTGTACGGCCGGTTCATTCCGCAGGCGCTGGCGCCGCTGCTGGTGGCGCACCCGGGGCTGGTGCTCGACCTGCGGTTGTCGGAGCAGCATGCCGACGTGGTCGACCAGCAGATCGACATCGGCGTGCGCGTCGGGCCGATGCGCGACGCGCGCTTCGTGGCACGGAGTGTGGGAAAGATGCCGCTGCGCGTGGTGGCGTCACCGGCGCTCATCGAGCGGGCCGGTGCGCCGCGCACCGTGGACGCGCTGTCCCAGCTGCCGGTGACGGCGCTGATCGATCGCAGCTCGGGCCGGCCCTGGCCATGGGCGTTCAGCAAGAAGCGGGTGTTCACCGTGTCGTCGCCCGCGTTCGTGACGGACAACATCGACGCCGAATGCGCCGCGGTGCTCGCGGGCATCGGCTTCGGCCAGCTCATCGGCCCGCTGGCGGAGCCGTGGCTGCAGTCGGGCGCAATGGTCGAGGTGCTGGCGGCCGACGCGCCGGAGCCCTGGCCGATTCACGTCTACCGCCCGCAGCGCGCGCCGGTGCCGGCGCGCGTGCGGTTGGTGTACGACGAACTGATCCGCGTGCTCAGAGCTTGAAGGGAATCACTTCCTGGCGCTGTTCGCCCAGGCCTTCGATGCCCAGCGTCATCACGTCGCCCTTCTTCAGGAACAGTGGCGGCTTCATGCCCATGCCGACGCCGGGCGGCGTGCCGGTGGTGATCACGTCGCCGGGCATCAGCGTCATGAACTGGCTCACGTAGCTCACGATTTTTGCCACGCTGAAGATCATGGTCTTGGTGCTGCCGGTCTGCACGCGCTGGCCGTTCAGGTCGAGCCACATCGCGAGCTTCTGCGGGTTCTCGATCTCGTCGCGCGTCACGAGCCAGGGGCCGAGCGGGCCGAAGGTGTCGCAGCCCTTGCCCTTGTCCCAGGTGCCGCCGCGCTCGATCTGGTATTCGCGCTCGCTGATGTCGTTGATGGTGCAGTAGCCGGCCACGTAGTCGAGCGCGCTCTTCTGCGACACGTAGCGTGCGCGCGTGCCGATGACCACGCCCAGCTCGACTTCCCAGTCGGTCTTGACCGAGCCCTTGGGCAGCATCACGGGGTCGTTCGGGCCCTGGATGCAGCTGTTGGCCTTCATGAAGACCACGGGCTCCTTGGGCACCGGCAGGCCCGACTCGGCCGCGTGGTCGGCGTAGTTCAGGCCGATGGCGATGAACTTGCCGACGTTGGCCACGGGGCTGCCCAGGCGCGGCTTGCCGCGCACGAGCGGCAGCTTGTCGAGCTTGGTCTTGCGCAGCTTGGCAATGGCGGCATCGCCGAGTTGGTCGGGACCGATGTCCTTGACGATGGCGCTCAGGTCGCGCAGCTTGCCTTCTGCATCGATGAGGCCGGGCTTCTCCTTGCCGGGGTTGCCGTAGCGGACGAGTTTCATGCGTTCCTTTCAGTGCATTGAAATGGGGAATGGATCAATAGGTGGAGCGACCACCGGACAGGTCGAAGACCGCGCCGGTGGAGAACGAGCAATCTTCGGTGCAAAGCCAGCCGACCAGCGCGGCCACTTCTTCCACCGTGCCGAAACGGCCCATGGGGATTTTCGACAACATGAAGGCGATGTGCTCGGGCGTCATCTGATCGAAGATCGCCGTCTTCACCGCGGCGGGCGTCACGCAGTTCACGCGGATGCCGGTGTCGGCCAGTTCCTTGCCGAGCGACTTGGTGAGGCCGATGACGGCGGCCTTGCTCGCGCTGTAGGCGCTGGCGTTGGGGTTGCCTTCCTTGCCGGCGACCGAGGCGATGTTGACGATGCGACCGTGGCCCTGCTTTCGCATCTGCCCCACCACCTCGCGGCAGCACAGGAACACGCCGTTGACGTTGACCTCCATCACCTGGCGCCAGTCGTCCACCGGGTAGTCCCACAGCTTGACGTTGGGCCCGGTGATGCCCGCGCTGTTGACCAGCGCATCGATGCGCGGCGCGTGCGTGAGCGTGGCAGCCACGGCTTTCGCAACCGAGGGCTGCTGCGTCACGTCGACCTTCAGTGCGAAGGCTTTGGCACCGAGCGCTTCGGCCGCGCGCCCGGCGGCGGCCTCGTCGCGGTCCCACAAGGTGACGCTGCCGCCCGAGGCGACGAGCCGCTGCGCGATGCCGAAGCCCAGCCCGGTGGCACCGCCGGTGACCACCGCATGGCGGCCTTCGAAATCGAGCCGGTTCATATCGTGATGCCGCCGTCGACGGTGAAGTACTGGCCGGTGGCGAAGATGGATTCGTCGCTGGCCAGGAACACCACCACCGGCGCGATCTCCTCGGCCTGCGCGAGCCGGCCCATCGGCTGGCGCGCCACGAAGGCCTTGCGCGCGGCCTCGGGGTCGGCGTTGGCGTTGATGCGATCGCCCAGCGAGGGCGTGTCGACCGTGCCCGGGCACACGGCATTGCAGCGGATGCCGCGTGCCACGTAGTCGGCCGCCACGCTCTTGGTGAGGCCGAGCACGGCCGCCTTGGTGGTGCCGTAGACAAAGCGGTTGGGCAGGCCCTTCATGCTGGAGCACACGCTGGCCATGTTGATGATGCTGCCGCGCCCGGCCGCGAGCATGCCGGGCAGCACGGCCTGGATGGTCCACATCTGTGCGCGCACGTTGAGGCGGAAGGCGAAGTCGAGGTCGTCGTCGCTGGCCTGCTCGATGGTGCCGTTGTGCACCACGCCCGCGCAGTTGAACAGCACGTCGAGCGCGGGCAGCTGCGCCACGACCGCGCCGATGGCCGCCTTGTCGAGCACGTCGAGCTTCAGGGCCGTGACGTTCGCCACGCCGGCGTAGGCCGCCAGCAGCTGCTCGTTGACGTCGGTGGCCCACACGCGGGCGCCCTCGGCCGCGAGCGCCAGCACGCTCGCGCGGCCGATGCCCTGGCCTGCGGCGGTGACGAGCACGGTCTTTCCCTTCAATCTCATGGTCGGTGTCTCCTGGGGGTTCGCAAGTGCGAGGGGTGGATTCGGGTTAGGCCCGATGGGTGACATGTGTGAATCGCCGTATTCTGAATTGGCCTTACCACTTGTCCAATTCAGGACAACCCTTAAGCCGATCCACCGCCTCGCCCGCCACCCGCCCTGCTCCCGTGCCGCTCCAGACCGTCGAACCCCAACGCCTCTATCGCCAGATTGCCGACCAGCTCCGCGGGCTGATCGCCAAGGGCGAGTTCGACGTGGGCGCGCGCCTGCCCGCCGAGCGCGACCTCGCCAAGCAGCTCGGCGTGAGCCGTCCCTCGGTGCGCGAAGCGCTCATTGCGCTCGAGGTCGAGGGCTGGGTCGAGGTGCGCACCGGCTCGGGCGTGTACGTGCTCGACCGCTCGCACCGCGCCAGCGCGCCGGTGGCGCCCACCGAATGGGGGCCGCTGGAGCTGATCCGCGCGCGCCGCGTGATCGAGGGCGAGACCGCCGCCATCGCCGCCCTCTCGGGCAAGCGCAAGGACGTGGACGCGATGACGCGCGCCATCGCCACCATGCGCGAGATGGCCGACCGCAACGTCATGCCGCTGGACGGCGACCGCGCCTTTCACCTGGCCATCGTCAACGCCGGCGGCAACGTGGTGCTGGTGGAAACGGTGCAGGGCTTCTGGGATTCGCGCCGCGGGCCGATCTTCACGCGGCTGGGCGGCTACTTCGAGACCGTGACCTCGTGGCGCGCCGCCATCGCCGAGCACGAGGCGATTCGCGATGCCATTGCCGCACGCGACGCGGAGACCGCGCGCACCGCGATGCACGCGCACATGGACAACTCGCACCACCGTTTCAGCGCGAGCTGGCGCCGCGCCAAGCCCGCCTGATTTCTCGCCAGCATTCCTGCCCATTAACTACAACGGAGACAAGCCACATGATCAGCAGCAAGAACAGCAAACGCACCGCCCTCAAGGCCCTGGCCGCCTGCGCCCTCGCAGCCGGCGCGCTCGGCGTGACGGGCATCGCCAGCGCACAGACCAAGCTCAAGTGGGCCCACGTGTACGAGACCTCGGAGCCCTTCCACAAGTACTCGGTGTGGGCCGGCGACGAGATCAAGAAGCGCACCAACGGCCGCTACGAGGTGCAGGTGTTCCCGGCCTCCACGCTCGGCAAGGAAGCCGACATCAACCAGGGCCTCACGCTGGGCACGGTCGACATCATTCTGTCGGGCGCGAGCTTCGCGGGGCGCACCTACACGCCGCTGGCGATCTCGTACTTCCCGTTCATCTTCCGCGACGCCGAGCACCAGCTCAAGTACGCCAAGAGCGACGTGTTCAAGGAGCTCGCCAAGGGCTACGACGACAAGAGCGGCAACCACATCACGGCGCTGAGCTACTACGGCGCGCGCCACGTCACCTCGAGCGCCGCGCGGCCCGTGGCCAAGCCCGAGGACATGAAGGGCCTGAAGATCCGCGTGCCCGACGCACCGGCCTACCTGGCGTTCCCGAAATCGCTGGGCGCCAACCCGACGCCGATCGCCTTTGCCGAGGTGTACCTGGCGCTGCAGAACAACACGGTCGATGCGCAGGAGAACCCGCTGCCGACCATCGAGGCCAAGAAGTTCTTCGAGGTGCAGAAGAACATCTCGCTCACCGGCCACATCGTCGACTCGCTGCTCACCATCACCTCGGGCCAGCTGTGGACCAAGCTCTCGGCCGAAGACAAGAAGATCTTCACCGAGGTGATGCAGGAAGCCGCTGAGAAAACCGGCCGCGAAATCATCGCGTCGGAAGCCCGCCTGGTGGAAGAGTTCAAGAAGAAGGGCAACAACGTGATCACGGTCGACAAGAACGCGTTCCGTGAAGCGGTGCTGAAAGCCACCAAGCCGACGGATCAAGGCTACCGCCAGCAGGACTACGACCGCATCCTGGCCATCAAGTAAGCGACGCGGCCATGACCGAACAGAAGATCATCGACGACGAGGGCCACTTCCATGCGGAGGACGAAGTGGTCGACCTGTCGGACACCATCGCCGAGGGCTGGCTTTCGCTGGCCCTCTTCTGGATGCTGGGCCTGACGGTGTTCTACCAGTTCGTCACGCGCTATGTGATGAACGACTCGGCCGCCTGGACGGAAGAAGTGGCGCGCTACCTGCTCATCGGCGTGGTCTTCGTCGGCGCGGCGATCGGTGTGGCGAAGAACAACCAGATCCAGGTCGACTTCTTCTACCGTCACATGCCGCGCGCGATGGGCCGCCTGCTCTCGATGGCCGTGGACGTGCTGCGCACCGCCTTCTTCGTCGCGGCCGTCGTCATGACGGTGCAGATGATGATGAAGATCGGCAACCAGACGCGCATGACGCTCGTCGACCTGCCGATGAACGTGGTGTACGCGCTGTGCGTGTTCGGCTTCGCCGCGATGGCGTGGCGTTCGCTGCAGGTGCTGCGCATCCACTGGCAGCGCGGCTACAGCGTGCTCGAACAACCCGAATCCACTCTGCGCGACCGCTGACGCGGACCCCTCCGCCACACAGACGCAGGCGCGGTCCTGCGACACAACCCCATGCTGAAAATCATCTTCCTGTTCTTCATGGCCGGCGGCATCCCCGTGGCCGTTGCCATGGCCGGCGCCTCGCTGGTCTACATCCTCGTGAGCGACAGCACGCTGCCGCCGTTCGTGGTGATCCACCGCATGGTGAGCGGCATCGACAGCTTTCCGCTGCTGGCCGTGCCCTTCTTCATCCTGGCCGGCAACCTGATGAACAACGCCGGCATCACCACGCGCATCTACAACTTCGCGCTGGCGCTGGTGGGCTGGCTCAAGGGCGGCCTGGGCCACGTGAACGTGCTGGGCTCGGTGATCTTCGCGGGCATGAGTGGCACGGCCATTGCCGATGCGGCCGGCCTGGGCACCATCGAGATCAAGGCCATGAAGGAACACGGCTACTCCACCGAATTCGCGGTGGGCGTGACGGCCGCCTCGGCCACGCTGGGCCCGATCATTCCGCCGAGCCTGCCCTTCGTGATCTACGGAATGATGGCCAACGTGTCGGTGGGCGCGCTGTTTCTCGCGGGCCTGCTGCCGGGCGTGATGATGGCCGTGCTGATGATGCTCACGGTGGCCTATTACGCGCACAAGAACAAGTGGGGCGCCGACGTCAAGTTCTCGCGCACGCGCCTGTTCAAGGCACTGATGGAGCTGGTCGTGGTGATCGGCTGGCCGATGCTGCTGTGGCTGCTGGTGGCCAAGCTGGGCACGCCGCCGCAGCTCACGGTGTTCGCGGGGCTGGCCTCGCTCTTCGTGCTCGACAAGATCTTCAGCTTCGAGGCGCTGCTGCCCATCATGACGCCGGTGCTGCTCATCGGCGGCATGACCACGGGCCTGTTCACGCCCACCGAAGGCGCCATTGCGGCCTGCGTGTGGGCCATGATCCTGGGCTTCGCGTGGTACCGCACGCTCTCGTGGAAGATGTTCATCAAGGTCTGCCTGGACACCATCGAGACCACGAGCACGGTGCTGTTCATCGTGGCGGCGGCCTCGATCTTCGGCTGGATGCTCACGGCCACGGGCGTCACCACCGACATCGCCGCGTGGGTGCTGAGCTTCACCAAGGAGGCGTGGGTGTTCCTGCTGCTGGCCAACCTGCTGATGCTGTTCGTGGGCTGTTTCCTGGAACCGACGGCGGCCATCACCATCCTCGTGCCGATCCTGCTGCCCATTGCGACGCAGCTCGGCGTGGACCCGATTCACTTCGGCCTCGTGATGGTGCTCAACCTCATGATCGGCCTGCTGCACCCACCGATGGGCATGGTGCTGTTCGTGCTGGCGCGCGTGGCGGGCCTGAGCTTCGAGCGCACGACGATGGCCATCCTGCCCTGGCTGGTGCCGCTGCTTCTGAGCCTGGGCCTCATCACCTACATGCCCAAGCTCGTGCTGTGGCTGCCCAAGATGTTCTATTGACCATGACCCCCTACATCCGACTCCATCCCGCCGACGACGTCGTCATCGCGCGCTCGCAACTGCTCGGCGGCACGCTCGTCGAGAACGTGGCCGTGCGCGGCCTGATTCCTCCGGGACACAAGGTCGCCATGCGCGCCATTGCGCAAGGCGAACCGGTGCGCCGCTACAACCAGATCATCGGCTTCGCGAGCAAGCCCATCGCCGCCGGCGAGCACGTGCACACGCAGAACCTGGACATGGGCCCGGACAAGGGCGACTTCGAGCGCGACTACGCCTTCGGTGCCGATGTGAAGCCTGCGCCCGCCAAGCGTGAAGCGACGTTCATGGGCATCAAACGCGCCGACGGCCGCGTGGCCACGCGCAACTACATCGGCGTGCTGACCAGCGTGAACTGCTCGGCCACGGCCGCACGCGCCATTGCCGATCACTTCTCGCGCAAGACCAATCCACAGGCGCTCGCGGCGTTCCCGAACGTCGACGGCATCGTCGCGCTGACGCACGGCACGGGCTGCGGCATGGACACGCAGGGCATCGGCATGCAGATCCTGGAGCGCACGCTCACGGGCTACGCCACGCACCCGAACTTCGCGGGCGTGCTCGTGGTCGGGCTCGGCTGCGAAGCCAACCAGATCAACGCGTGGCTCGCAACGGGACACCTGGCCGAAGGCGAGAACTTTCGCACCTTCAACATCCAGGACACGGGCGGCACGCGCAAGACGGTCGAGAAAGGCGTGGCGCTCATCAACGAGATGCTGCCGCGCGCCAACGCAGTGAAGCGCGAGCCGTGCAGCGCCGCGCACATCACCATCGGGCTGCAGTGCGGCGGCTCCGACGGCTATTCGGGCATCAGCGCGAACCCGGCGCTGGGCGCCGCGGTCGACCTGCTGGTGGCCCATGGCGGCACGGCCATCCTCAGCGAGACGCCCGAGGTGTACGGCGCCGAGCACTTGCTCACGCGCCGCGCGGTGAAGCGCGAGGTCGGCCAGAAGCTCGTGGACCGCATCAAGTGGTGGGAGCACTACACCGAGATCAACGAGGGCGAGATGAACAACAACCCCTCGCCGGGCAACAAGGCGGGCGGGCTCACGACCATCCTCGAAAAATCACTGGGCGCGGTCGCCAAGGGCGGCACCAGCAACCTCGAGGCGGTGTACGAGTACGCCGAGCCCGTCACCGCGCACGGCTTCGTCTACATGGACACGCCGGGCTACGACCCGGTGAGCGCCACGGGCCAGGTGGCGGGCGGCGCGAACCTGATCTGCTTCACGACCGGACGCGGTTCGGCCTATGGTTGCGCGCCCTCGCCTTCGCTCAAGCTCGCGACCAACTCGGCGCTGTGGCAGCGGCAGGAAGAAGACATGGACATCAACTGCGGCGAGATCGTGGACGGCACGGCCTCGATTGCGGAGATGGGCCAGCGCATCTTCGAGCTGGTGCTGGCCACCGCGTCGGGCGCGCAGTCGAAGAGCGAGCAGCACGGCTACGGGCAGAACGAGTTCGTGCCGTGGCAGGTCGGCGCGGTGATGTGAGGCCCGCGCAGCCCATGCCCGCCCCGCCCCTTCGGCTACGCCATCCCATTGAACGCACGAGGAGCCTGATCCATGTCCAGAACACTGCCGGCCGACGGCCTGCAAACCAATGTCGCCCGCATCCTCGAAGCGGCGGGCAGCAGCGCCGCCGAGGCACAGCAAGTGGCCGCCAACCTCGTGCTGGCCAACCTGAGCGGCCACGACTCGCACGGCGTGGGCATGCTGCCGCGCTACATCGACGCCGTGGCCGAGGGTGGACTGAAGCCCAACGCCTCAGTGAAGGTCAACCTCAACATCGGCACGCTGATGGGCCTGGACGGCCAGCACGGCTACGGGCAGATCGTCGGCGTGCAGGCGATGGAACTCGGCATTGCGCGCGCGAAGCAGCACGGCAGCTGCATCTTCACGCTCGCGAACGCGCACCACCTGGGGCGCATCGGGCATTTCGCCGAGATGGCGACGGCGCAGGGGCTGGTGGCGATGCACTTCGTCAACGTGCTCTCGCGGCCCGTGGTGGCGCCCTGGGGCGGCGGCGACGGGCGCTTCGGCACCAACCCGTGCTGCATCGGCATTCCGCTCGCGGGCGCCGAGCCCTTCGTGCTCGACTACGCCACCAGCCGCGTGGCGCAGGGCAAGATGCGCGTGGCCCACAACAAGGGCGAGCAGGTGCCCGACGGCTACCTCATCGACAAAAACGGCGCGCCCACCAACGACCCGGGCGTGGTCGTGGTGCCGCAGGGCAACGGCCTGTTCGGCGCGCTCATGACCTTCGGCGAGCACAAGGGCTACGGCATGGCCGTCGCCTGCGAGCTGCTGGGTGGTGCGCTCACGGGCGGCGGCACCTGGCACCGGCCTGCGGACACGGCACGCACGGTGCTCAACGGCATGCTGACGGTGCTGATCGACCCCGTGAAGCTCGGCACGCAGAAGGCTTTCGATGACGAGGCGCGCGAGTTCATCGACTGGCTGCGGCAAAGCCCGCCGGGCCAGGGCTTTGAGGCCGTGCAGATCGCGGGCGAGCCCGAGCGCCAGGCGCGCGCGGCACGCCGGCGCGACGGGGTGTGGATCGATGACGCGACCTGGGGCGAGATCGTCGCCGCCGGTGCGAAGGTGGGCGTGGCCGTCGCCTAAGCTCGCCGCGCGGCGTTGCGCGACTTCTGGCTCAGCACGAGTGCGATGCCGCCGAGGATCGCCACCGATGCAAGCGCCAGCCGCGGCGTGATCGCCTCCGACAGGAACAGCACGCCGCCGAACGCCGCCAGCAGCGGCACCGACAGCTGCACCGTGGCCGCACGCAACGCCGACAGGCGGCCCAGCGCCGCGTACCAGACGACGTAGCCGAGCCCCGACGTCAGCGCGCCGGAGGCCACGGCCAGCGCGATGGCGCGCGCATCGGCATGCGCGCGCGTGGCGAACACCAGGCTCAGTGCAAACGCCATCGGCACCGCGCGCAAAAAGTTGCGCGCGGTTGCGGCCAGCGGGTCGGCCACGCCCCGGCCGCGCAGCGAATACACGCCCCACGCCACGCCCGCCACCGCCATCAGCACGGCGCCCAGCAGCGGCGGCGCGGCAACACCCGGCGACACGAGGTAGACGAGTCCGGCCGCCGCAAGGACAAAGCCGAACCAAGCCAGCACCCCGAAGCGCTCGCCGCCACCCAGGCCCGCGCCCAGCATCGTGAGCTGCACCGCGCCGAAGAGGATCAGCGCGCCCGTGCCCGCGGACAGGCTCAGGTAGGCGAAGGAGAAGAACGCGACGTACGCGAACAGCATGACGGCGGGGAGCCAGCTGGTGCGTCCTAGCGCGGACGGCTGCGCCCGGAAGCGCACGACGAGCGCCAGCGTGATCGCGCCGGACGCGAGCCGGATGCTGCCGAAGCTGGCCGGGTCGATGCCGCCGTGTTGCAGCGCGAGTCGGCACAGCAGCGAGTTGGCCGCGAACGCGACCATGGCGATCGCGGTGAGCGCGACGACGTGCAGAAGAAGGGCCGGGCGGGCAGCGGCGGCGTCAGACATGGCGCGCCCCAGGCGGTCGACGGCCGCGGCTGCGCGGGCTGCGGGAAGGACAAGCGCTCATGCGAACCTCCGATCAGAGGTCATGCGAAACGGGCTTGTCACCGCGGCACCGCGTGGCGGCAAGGCAAGAATTCATCGTACGCGCCGCAAGAGGCTGCGTCGAGTTCGGCATGCGGTGGCGGACCGGCGGGGAGCCGGCCGATCCATCAAACGATCAGGGCGATCGTGGCGTCCAGGTGTTCGGAAGGCGCGCGGCGGAAACCCGAGCGCGCAAAGCGCTGCAGCTGCCCGACCACGAAGGCCGTGAGCGCCGCGGCGCGCACCTGGGCATCGACGCTGGGCGTGGCCGAGCCGTCGGCGGCGGCCGCGCCGCGCAGCACCTGGCGCAGCGTGGCTTCGATCTTGTCGAAGAACTGGTTCATGCGCTGCTGCAGGCGCTCGTTCTCGTAGACCAGCGCGTCGCCGACCATGACGCGCGTCATGCCGGGATTGCGCTCGGCGAACTGCACGAGCAGCGTGAGGATGCGGGCGGCCTGCTGGCCGCCGGTGGCGCCTTCGCGCTCGAGGATCTGGTTAACCAGCGTGAAGACGCTCTGCTCGATGAAATCGATGAGGCCCTCGAACATCTGGGCCTTGCTCGCGAAGTGGCGGTACAGGGCCGCCTCGCTCACCTCGAGCCGCGCGGCGAGCGCGGCGGTGGTGACCCGCTCGGCACCGGGCTGCTCCAGCATGGCGGCCAGCGCCTGCAGGATCTGCACGCGCCGCTCGCCCGGCTTGGGGCGCTTGCGCGTCGGTACGGCGGCGGGCGTTTCGGCCGGGGTCTCTACGCCGGGGGCAGCTGTCTCTTCGTTCTGCATGGGAGCGCGTGCAAAGATGTAATCAATTGATTCTCGCACAGCGCAGTGAGCGCGCGCCTTCGGGTCGCCGAAGGCGCGCGAGGGCGCGTCACGGCGCTCAACGCGCCCGGATCATCGTGCCGTAGGCCTGGTCGGTCAGGATCTCGAGCAGCATCGCGTGGGGCACGCGGCCGTCGATGATGTGCACCGCATTCACACCGCTCTTGGCCGCGTCGAGCGCGCCTTCGATCTTGGGCAGCATGCCGCCCGAGATGGTGCCGTCGGCGAAGAGGTCGTCGATTTCGCGCGCGCTCAGGTTGGTGAGCAGGTTGCCGTTCTTGTCGAGCACGCCGGGCGTGTTGGTGAGCAGCATGAGCTTCTCGGCCTTGAGCACCGTGGCGAGCTTGCCGGCGACGACGTCGGCGTTGATGTTGTAGCTCTCGTTCTCTTCGCCGAAGCCGATCGGGCTGACGACGGGAATGAAGGCGTCGTCCTGCAGCGCCTTGACCACGCTGGGGTCGATGGAAACGATGTCGCCGACCTGGCCCACGTCGTGGTGCACGTTGGGGTCGGTGCGGTCGGCCAGCTTGAGCTTCTGCGCCCGAATGAGGCCGCCGTCGCGCCCCGTGAGGCCCACGGCCTTGCCGCCGGCCTGGTTGATCAGGCCCACGATGTCCTGCTGCACCTCGCCGGCCAGCACCCATTCGACGACTTCCATGGTCTCGGCGTCGGTCACGCGCATGCCCTGCACGAAGCTGCCCTTCTTGCCGAGCTTGTTCAGCGCAGCCTCGATCTGCGGGCCGCCGCCGTGCACCACCACCGGGTTCATGCCGACCAGCTTGAGCAACACGACGTCTTCCGCGAAGTCGGCCTGCAGCGCCGGGTCGGTCATGGCGTTGCCGCCGTACTTGATGACGATGGTCTTGCCGTGGAACTTGCGGATGTACGGCAGCGCCTGGGCCAGGATCTCGGCCTTGTCGCGCGGAGGGATGTTGAGGACGGGATCGGTCATGGACAGTCAGGCTCCGAAGCGGTGGACGAAAGAAAGGATTCTCGCAACAACAAGGGGGCGCCGGCGGTCAGGGCCGCAGCCAGCGCGGGACCTTGAAGCGCACGATCATCAGGTACGCCCCGACATAGGTCGTGACGAACAGAAGGCAGAACAGCATCAGCACGAAGGTGTTGTTCCAGAACAGCACCGCGGGCACCACCGACAGCGCGGCAAACATCCACAGGTAGGGCGAGGTGCGGTTGTTGCGCGCCAGCAGCTGGCGCGCCTCGTCGTCCGCGAAGGCCACGCGCACGATGCGCCGGAAGATCAGCTGGTGAAAGTGCAGCGCGTCGGCCGTGCCCGGCGACTGGCCGCGCGCCAGCTTGCGGTAGATGGAGAACAGCGTCTCCCACACCGGGTAGATCAGGAGCAGCATCGGGAACCACGGCGACACCACGCGGTGGCGCTGCACCAGCGTCACGCAGGCCACGGCGATCACCATGCCCCAGACGTAGGCGCCGCCGTCGCCGGCGAAGATCTTGCCGCGCGGGTAGTTCCAGACCAGGAAACCGAAGGTGGCGCCGACCAGGCAGATCACCATCGCGGCCAGTTGCCGGTCGCCCAGCTGCAGCGCGACGTGCGAGATGGCCAGGCACACGAGCACGGCCACGGTGCCGGCCAGCCCGTTGTAGCCGTCGATGATGTTGAAGGCATGCGGCAGGCCGCCGATGGCCAGGGCCGCGAAGACCAACGAGGCATAGGGCAGCATCGCGAGCCAGCCGTCGAGCGTCTCGAAGCCCGTGCGCGCCACGCCCAGGCCCTGCACCCAGCACACCAGCAACGCCGAGCCGATGGTCAGGCCCAGCCGGTAGCGCACCTTGACCTGCTGGGTCACGTCTTCGACGATGCCGCCGAGCACGGCGGGCAGGATGCACACCAGCGTGAGGACCGAGGACTTGAGCGGCCAGGCAATGTTCAGCGGCTCGATGAGCCCTGCGCCCAGCCAGGCCGCGCTCATGCCGAGCATGATGCCGGCCCCGCCCAGACGCGGCACGTGGCCCTTGTGGAAACGCTGGGGCATGTCAGCGCCGTAGCGGCGCGCGTGTCTGCGCGCGCGGCGCATGAACAGCTGCACCGCGATGGCGGAGACGAAGAAACTGAGAATGATCAGGGCAATCATGAGTGGGGTTGGGGGAACCCTAGAATTCCCGAGCGAAATTAGACCATGCCCACGCCCCCTTCTTCACCCCAAGCCCCGGTCACCCTGTCGATCGTGAGTCACGGCCAGCTCGCGCTGGTGCTGCCGCTGCTCGAGCAGCTCGACCGCCACAGCCGAGGCTCGATTGCCAAGGTCGTGCTCACGCTGAACATTCCCGAGGCCGACCTGAGTGCAGGACGACACTGGGGCTTCGCCATCGAACGGATCGAGAACCCCACGCCCCTGGGCTTCGGCGCCAACCACAACCAGGCCTTCGCGCGCTGCGACACGCCCTGGTTCCTGGTGCTCAACCCCGACATCCGCTTCGACGCCGACGTGCTGGCCCCGATGCTCGCCCAGGCCGCGCCCGACGCCGGCCTCATGACGCCGCGCATCCTGGAGTCGGGCCGGCCCGTGCCCGAGCCGCACCGCGCCCTGCTGACCCCCTTCGAGATCCTGGGCCGCAAGAAGCCCGGCTACCAGCCGCCGGCCGTGCCGGCCTGGATTCCCGGCCTGTTCATGCTGTTCCGCAGCGAGGCCTACCACCAGATCGGCGGCTTCGACGAGCGCTTCTTCATGTACGGGGAAGACTTCGACATCTGCGCGCGCACCCGGCTGGCCGGCTGGAAGCTCCAGGTGACCGAAGACCTGCACGCGCGCCACGACGCCCAGCGCGCCAGCCACCGCAGCAAGAAGTACCTGTACTGGCACGTGACCAGCCTGCTCAAAGTGTGGCTGTCGGGGGCCTTTTGGCGCTACCGGCGGCTGCAGGACTAACCGCGCTCGAAAAGATCCTGCGCGACGGCGTGGCCGCCCCGCCCAAAACGCGCGTAGCGCCCTCGGGCGGCCTCGATGAGGATCGGCACCAGCCGCAGGAACCGCGCCGCCGGCAGCTGCGCCCTGAAGCGCTGGTGCGCCACCTTGGCGCGCTGCGATGCCACGTACCTCGCAGGCACCCGGTCACCGAGCTGCTGCAGTCGCTGCAGCAGCGCCTCTGCCCGGCGCAGGCGCCCCACGTGCTTGTCGCCGCGCTCGGCAAAGGCCTTGGCCATCTTGTCGGACAGCGTGAGACGCCGCGCACCGATCTGGTTGCTGGCGTGCTGCCGGTAGTCGATGGTGGGCTCCGGCAGGGCGTCCACGCGCCCGACGGCGGCGGCAACGGCCCCCAGCCACTCGTCGTGCACCCATTCCGGCGCGAATGGCAGGGCCGCGTCGAGCAGGGTCCTGCGGAACATGGTGGTCGCACCGGTCACCAGGTTGCGCCGCAAGAACACGTCGAAGGCCTCGCCCTGCGCAATGGCCGCCAACTCTCCGGGCTGCACCTCCAGGGCATGAAAGAGGGTCGAACCCAGCGAGGCCAACTGGTCGTCGACCAGGCGGGCGTCGGTGTGCAACAGCAGCAGGTCGGGGCGCGCTTCGAACTGCGCCACCATGCGCGCGAGCCGGCCGGGATGCCAGACATCGTCCTGGTCGCACAGCACGATGAGGTCATGCTGGCAGGCGCCCACGGCCTGTTCGAAATTGCGCGTGACGCCCAGAGCCGGCTTGTTGCTGAACACCCGCAGCGCCACGCGGTCCGCCACCCCGCATGCGGCGAGGGTGTCGCGCACGACCGCCAGCGTGTCGTCGCTGGAGTTGTCGTCGGACAGCACGATCTCCAGCGGCAACGGCACCTGCGTGCAGATGCTGCGGACCTGGTCGGGAAGATAGCGGGCGCCGTTGTAGGTACACAGCGCGACGGAAACACCGGGCGCCATCGCGTCAGGCCGGTGCCACGCGCGGCGGCCAGGCGTAGCTGAAATCTTCGCGTTCCAGCATGAGGTTGGGGCTGTAGGCGGGGTCGTTCTGCAGCCATGCGCCCCATCGGCGCTTCATGTAGGTCACATCGTCCTGGAACGGCCCGCTTGCCGGCTCGGTGCTCTTTCTGGCGCGCGCCGCAGGCTGGTGGTCGAGCAGCTCCGCGTAGGGGGTCCAGAGCGTGCGCAATCCGGCTTCGCCCAGTCTCAGGCAGAGGTCCACATCCGCAAACACCTCCTTCAGATGGGTCCCGTCGAGGCCCCCGACCTGAAGATAGCGGTCTTTGCGGATCACAAGACAGGCCGATGTCACGGCCGACAGCGATTGGATCAGCGCGGCACGGCCGCCATAGCCTTCGCGCCCTGCGGGCATGCCGCGGTGCGAGCAGCCGGCCACGCCATCGGGTCCGAGGCCCAGGATGATGCCGGCGTGCGTCAGGATCCGGCGCCGGTCCATCAGCCTTGCGCCCACCGCGCCGACACCGGGTTGCAGCGCCAGGCTCACCATTTCAGACAGCCATTCTGGCGTGAGGACCTCGAGGCTGTCGTCGAGCAATGCGATCACGTCGCCCGTCGCAGCCTCGACCGCCGCGTTGCGCAGCGCGGCGGCGCCCTGCTTCTGCGGATGACGCAGCACGCGCACGTTCGGGCGCCCGGCCACAGATTCCAGGCAGGCCAGCGCCGCGGCATCGTCCGAGGCGTTGTCGGCCACGATGATTTCGTAGTGCGGGTAGACGGTCTTTGCGACGATCGCGTCCACGCACCGGCGCAGCGACACCGCGGCATTGCGCGTCGAAATGACCAGCGACACCAACGGCGGCGTGTCGGGCAACGCGTAGTGCACCCGGTAGCCGAACCCGATGTGTTCTGCGGTCGCGCGCGTCTGCGTCCGTTCGAAATGCTCGTTGAGCGCGCGCTCGCCGGCCACCACGGCATAGGGCTTGGCGTCCATCGACTTCGCGGTGCTTTCGGCATGCACGCGCCAGTGGTAGAGCACCCGCGGGATGTGGCGCACCTGCCTTGGCTCGACACGCTCCATGCAGCGAAGCACGAGGTCCCAGTCCTGCGAACCTTCCAGGCCCAACCGGAAGCCGCCAACGGCACGCACCAGGTCGGCCGACAGCACGCCGAGGTGGCTGAACATGTTCTGCGAGCGGAAGAGATCGGCATTCCAGTCGCACTTGAAATACGGGCCGGAACGACTCAGGGCTTCGTCGACCTTGTCCTCGTCGGAATAGATCAACCGGACATCGGGATGGCTGGCAATGCAGTCGGCCACCCAGAACAGCGCATCCGCCGGCAGCAGGTCGTCATGGTCCATGAGCGCGATCCATGCGCCGGCGACCAGCTCGAGCGCACTGTTCGATGCGGCGGAGATGTGGCCGTTCTTCGGCCGGAGCACCACCTTGATGCGAGGGTCGCTGTCGGCATAGGACTGCAGGATCGACCGGACCTCCGCCGATGGCGACGCGTCGTCCGCGATGCACAGCTCCCAGTTCGGATAGATCTGTCCGCGCACCGACTCGATGGCCTCGCGCAGCCAGACCGGATTGGGGTTGTACGAGGGCATGAGCACCGAAATCAACGGCCGATCGGCCATGGCGGCCACGCGCTGCGCCAACCTGTCCGTGGCGGCGGGCGTGAGGGTGTCGTGGTCGCGGACCCAGCGCGCATAGTCGTTGAACCCCGTGACACGCCTCCCGAGTTCCCACTGAATGCCGCGCCAGCCCGCCTTGCGGAACATCCGCCACGCCCGTTGAAGCCGCCCCCCGACACCGGGGGTTCTCCAGAGCACGGTCAGGAAGAAGTCGAAGAGCCGAGATACAGATTTCATAGACGACCTGCCGGCTGAAACGGCAAGGAGGGAACTTTTTCGTGGAATACGCGCCGTACAGGCGGCTCGAAGGAGAAGCGAGGGCTCGATGTCCGTCGGCAGGCGATTATCTTCGCTTCGCCTTTCCGCCCGGGGCTGTACAGGCCGCCAGCCGTCGACACAGGCCGTTCACCTCGCCCGGTAAAATCGCGCGGTTCACACAAAGGATAGAAAATGAGGCCGCCCTCCGGCATCGCTGACGTGGCGACCCTTGCCCGCCACGACACAGCCCGGAGCTCTTCGGGCGAAGACACCACCGTCCATCCCCCGCAGACTCGTACAGACGCACATGAGCCAAGTTCACTCCAACCTCCACCGCAGCGCCTGGTCTGATTGGTGGGAGGGCACACGCCGCACGGACATCTGGTGGACCCTCGCCTGGTCCGACATCGTCCTGCGTTACAGGCGCTCCATGCTGGGCCCGCTGTGGCTCACGCTGAGCATGGGCGCCATGATCGGGGGCATGGGGCCGCTGTACAGCTCGCTGTTCGGCACCGAGCTGTCCAAGTTCTTCCCCCACCTGGCGCTCGGCATCATCTTCTGGGGCTTCTTCTCCAGCATGGTCACCGACTCATGCAACGCGTTCGTCAGCTCGGGCAACTACCTCAAGCAGAGCTATTTCCCGATCAGCCTCTTCGTGTGGCGCAGCATGGGGCGCAACATCATCCAGTTCGCGCATCAGATCGTGTTGTACGTCCCGGTGGCGCTCTGGGCGGGCATTTCGCTGTCGTGGTCTGCGCTGCTCATCGTGCCGGCATTCATCCTCCTGCTGATCAACGCCCACGCGCTGGGCCTCGCGCTGGGTCTTATCTGCACCCGATTCCGCGACGTCACCCAGATCGTCACCAGCGTGATGCAGATGCTGATGTTCCTGACGCCGGTCTTCTGGCTGCCCTCGAGCCTGCCGGGCCGCGCCCAGTACATCCTCTGGAACCCGTTTGCACAGATGCTCGACCTCCTGCGCACGCCGCTGATGGGCGAGGTGGCCCAAGCCCACAGCTGGTGGGGCATCCTCGGATGGACGGCGGGCTGCGTCGCCGTTTCGTGCCTGCTGTTCGCAAGGTACCGCCGTCGCGTCGTCTATTGGCTCTGAAGAAACATGGCTTTCATTTCACTCAAAGATGTCTCCGTCAACTTCCCCATCTACGGGGCAGGTGCCAACTCGCTGAAGAAGACCATCGCGGCCTCGGTCACCGGCGGTCGATTCGGCCAGGAGACCGGCGTCACCGTCGTTCAGGCGCTCAGCAACATCAACCTCGAATTGAAGAGCGGCGACCGGCTGGGGCTGGTCGGCCACAACGGCGCGGGCAAGTCCACGCTCCTGCGCACCCTGGCCGGGGTCTATGAGCCTTCGTCAGGTGAATTCACCCGCCAAGGCTCGGTCTCCAGCCTGATCGACCCTTCGCTGGGCATCGAAGCCGATGCCACGGGCATCGAGAACATCATGCTGCGCGGCCTGGTCATGGGCATGAGCAAGAAGCAGCTCGACAAGCTGACCCCCGAGATCTGCGAGTTCAGCGGCCTGGGCGAATACGTGCACATGCCCGTGCGCACCTATTCCACCGGCATGCTGATGCGGCTCGCGTTCTCCATTTCCACCAGCGTCGAGGCGGACATCCTGTTGATGGACGAGTGGCTGTCGGTCGGCGATGCCGCCTTCACCGAGAAGGCCGAACAGCGCATGAAGGACGTGGTCGCCAAGTCCGGCATCCTGATCCTCGCCTCGCATTCGCCGGAGTTGATCGCCAAGGAGTGCAACCGGGTCATTCACCTGGAGCACGGGCGAATCGTGGAGCGCTGAAAAGCGCGCCGGGGCGGGGGGCGGAACTCCCCGTGCGCCCCTGGGCCTCTAGGCGATCTGCAAAGCCGTCAGAATCGCCTCGGCCTGGTGTTGCCAACCGAACTTCGCCAGTGCGTCCTGCCGCGCCAACGCGGCCATCGTGCCGTAGTTCGCACTGCTGCGGTCCACGGCCTTCAATATCACTTCGGTCCATTCATGGGCCTTGGCGAGGTAACCGTTCTCGCCATCACGGATCGCATGCCGGTAGGTGAAGCCCGGGGATGCAATGCTCAGCGTCCCGACACTGGCGGCCTCGAAGTACTTCAACTCGGACTTGCAATCGGTGAAGGCGTTCGACTGCAGCGGCATGAGGTTGAACTCGACCGTTCCAAGCAGCCGTTGCAGGTTCACGTAGTCGTGAAACGGCTGTCGGCTGATGCGATGGGCGAACTTCTTCATCGCAGGGCCGTGGTCGATATAGCCGACGACCATGACCTCCACGTCCGGGCGCTCGGCCATCACCTCGATCAGTGCCGGCTCCACGATCGCATAGTCGAGGCGATGCGAAGGTGAGCCGCTGAAGTAGCCGAGGCAGACCTTGCCATCGCCGGTGAAGCGCATGCGCTCCTTGGCCGCATAGACCTTTTCCGCCAGCGCCAGCTGCTCCCTGTTCATGAAGTTCGGCACGACGGCGACCGGAAGGCCCGCGTAGTCTGCAAGCTTCTGGGCAAGAAAGTCGTTCGTGGTGATGGCGCCGTCGCAGAGTCTCAGCGTCTGGCCCATGCGCGCGATCATCGCGAACCAGTCGTCCCAGACCCCCGCTTGCGTCAGGTCGAGGCCCAAGGTGGCCATCACGAGGTGGGCATAGTCGGTATCGAAGACGAGGTCATCGACATCGAACAGCACCTGCTTGCGGCGCGAGCGGAACCTGGTGATGAGCCCGTTGATGCGATGGCAGTAGCGAGAACGGCAGATCACCAGCACGTCGGCCGCATCGGCGATTTCGTCGAATCGTTCGCTGTCCGACAGGAAGAAGTAGCTGGCCGAGACGTTCTCGACGCCGGACTCGTTGAGCACCTGCGCCATGTTGTACGCACGGTAGCGGAAGGTGCTGTTGTTCGGCTCTTCGTAAAAGTAGGCAACGCGCTTTGCACCGCGGCGCTGGTGCAGCATCGCCAGACGCGCCGAGACCGGCAAGAGCCATGGGTCGGCATAAGGAACCGCAGGAACGTCGAGGGAAAACATCAGCGCCCTGCCGTGAGCGCCCGAAGGACATCTGCGAACGCCAACGTCCAGTCCGTTCCCAACCCGTTCGTCGCAAAGTTGCGATGGCGAGTTTCCCTGTCGTTGGCGATCGCCACGCCCGAGCGAAGCGCGTCCAGCAAAGCCCGCGTCTCCAGCTCGGCGCAAATGATGTTGGGTGAATAGCCCGACAGGTCCTGCTTGTTGGTAAATCTGTTCGTCACGACCACCGCACCACTCGCGGCCAGGTCAAAAGGTGGATAGCTGGGATGCGGCGTGTACATCAAGCTGAGTCCCAGGTCGATGGTGCCCGCGAGATCGGCATAGGCCTCCCATCCGAGGCCCTCGCAGCGGTGCGGCGTGTAGCCCGCGCCGAACTTCACGTGGGGAATGTCCTTGCCGACGAGAAAAATCTCCCACTGTTCGAGGTCGAGAATGCCCTCGTTCACTGCGTGATCGATGATGCCGAGCCCGATCTGGAAAAGATTGCGTGGATTGTTCGGCCTTGCGTAGAAGAAGAACCGCTTCTTGCCGTTTGCCTCACGAGGGCGCGGATGGAACAGCGACTTCGGAAATGCCGGCTCGAACCAGAACCCGTTGCGCCCGAGGTGCGTCAGGCCCGTGGCCATCAGATGGTCGTAGAGCAATCGCGTGTTCACGACGAACCGGATGTCCTGGTTGCGCAAGACCCGCTCGCAATGCACGCGGTCCTCCCCGAACGGGTAGAACATGCGCTCATCTTCCTGGAGAAGATAGATGATCGACGCCGCCGGAACGCTGGGCAGCGTGGCAGCCGTGGTCCACCAGGAGGTCGTGACGAAAATCTCTTCGGGATGGATGTCCAAGCCGGGAACAGCCTCGGCAACGGGCGGCGTATCGATCTCGTCGCGCTTGAGCGGTGCGAAAGCGAACTGGATCTCCTGCTGAAGCTGAATCCCGTATGCATTCAGGATCTGCCACGCGTTGGCTGGTGACGGGACCTCGGTTCGCGTGACGACCCGCAGCGTCGCGTTCATCTGGTTCGCCAACTGCGCAGAAAACAGCAAGGCAGTCCCCACGCCGCCAAACAGGCTCTCGGAGCCGATGCTGTCCGTCACCAGGCTGATGCGCGGCACCGAGGGCCGGGGAATCGTGTAGACGTCCAGCGCCTGCTGGGAAATGAACCGGCGGGCCCGAAGCTGCGGCACCGATTCGGCATTGGACTCGTCATCCTCCTTGCTGAATACGGCGCGTCCTGCGATCGCGTCCCCCAGCTTCTCGCGAATCAATCTCGCAGCGGCCCGGGTTCCGTTCTCCTGCCAGAACTCTATGAAGCGTCGACCTCGCACACTCATTTTTGTTTCCTGTTTTATCCATCAAATCTCAACGCGAGAACCATTGAGAAATGAAAATCGTGAGTTGCAAATCAAACTGAAATGAATCTCGAAAGCCCGGCAATACCTCAACCCAAATCAACCCTGAGAATGAGCAATACAAGAGCCACTAAAAAATCAAGAGGCCTCATGTTGAGCAGTGATCTTCAGCAAATTATTGCAGTTTCCTTGATCATGAGAATGCCCACGGAAGTTGCATCACCGAGCAAGAACGGCGCCGTGGATGTTGATCGGGACATAGATGCCCATTGGACAACCGCACACAGCGCAGTGAGCGACGTGCATCGGGAATTCGTGACGATTCAGGAGGTCCGCCGAGCCACATGCGGCGAGGCATGCCAGCCGCAACCCGTAGGGGAACGGCCATGGACCCACAACTCAGCTTGGCGGCGCGCCGTCAGAAGCAGCGCGTTACCCATGCAAGCGACTCATGGGGCCGCTGCACTTCGTGGCCGAAGCCTTGACGCCACGCAGGCCTCATCGGCGCTGAAAAACGACGAGGAAGCAATCGCCTTCCTTCTCTTGGTAACTGTGCGCCGGACGGTAGTAAACGCTGGAATTGCCATTGCCCCGAGCGAAGTCCAGCGGCAGGAACGCGTCGGAATCCAGCACGTCAAAGCCGTGTTTCGCTGCCCGCTCCTGCCACCAAGGAAGCGGCTCCAACGTTTGATGCAAGGGGGTGCCATCTTCCGTGAAGCCACCATCCACCTGGGAGATCGAGCAGGCGAAGATGCTTCCCGGCCGGGTATGTCGCGCAAGGTTGGAAAACAGGCCTTCGACCCCATCGGCCGTCAGATGCTCCAGCACTTCCCAGGCTGAGATCACGTCGAACTTGAAAGTTTCGATCTCGCCGCGGCCCAGCGCAAAGGGGCGAGTCACATCGCACGTGAAAAGGGAATCGCGCAGGAGTCGCCATTCGGCACGTTGCTGCAGCCTGGAGATGTCGCTTCCCTCGAGGCCCACACCCACATGACCCCGCAGGACTGCATCGAGCACCATCCCGCCCGCCGAGCAGCCGAGGTCCAGGAAAGACAACGGCTTGCCAGAAGCAGCAAAGAAGTCCTCGCACGCGCGGATAAAGCGCGGATGCCGCGTGTGATCGAGAACGGTTCCCACCGGATGAATGTGATCCGGGCTGTCATAGGCCACGGGATAGTCTGTGACGCACTTGAAGCCCTGCAAGCTCTTGAGATCGATGTTCGACATCAGCGCAATCAGGATATCTCGTTGCACCCAATCCAAATGCCCATGCAGCTCCGCGACGGAGGTCTGCACATCACTCACACGGGTGACCGCGTTCGTCGAGTTCTGAGAGAGCGCTGTCACCTGAACCTGGAGCGCAGCAATTTGAGCAGCGGCGTCCCGCGACCCTCGAGCCAAGCCTGACACTTGCGCACGGACATCGACAAGGAAACTGGGCAAGCCATTGACCAAGCCGCCGACCGAGCCTCGCAGATCGCCGACAACACTGTCCATCTTGCCGGTCTTTTCCGTCAGATGACCGACGCGATGCTCGATGCCGGTCAGCTTGTGCTCGATGCCAACCAGCTTGTCGACCACCCTCAATTTAAAAGGTCGGTAGAGCGGCCACAGCATCCGCTTGATCACCGCGCGAACGGACAGCGCCGCCGCAGGCAGGGCCTCCTCTTGCGCCTGAAACTCCGCTGCGTCCTTCGCAAGCGCTTCCGACTCCCTTTGCGCGGCTTCCGGGCCGCCTTCGACCACCGGCTCTTCCAGTGCCGCAGGCGAGGCAATCCAGTCGAGTGGGTACTTCAGTTCTTCCAGCAGCGTCCGCGTCAGCGCGAGGTCTTCATTCGCAAAATTGCTCGATGAAAATACCTTGCGCTTCAGGAATGGTGAGCCCTTTTGAAGAAGCGTGTTCTGATAGGTCGAAATATCTGCGCCGAATGGAATTTCAAGAACGGACCTGTCGACGAAGGGCGCAAAGGAAAATCCGTTCTCGGCCAGCCGCCTGCTGAGTCCGATTTCGTATTTTTCACATATTGCCTGCTTTGATTCTTCGACCGCAATGGATTCAAAGAAATCACGAAAAACTGCGCTTCCGACAACAGGCTGATTCAGCGTCAGGAAATAGCTCTGCAGGTGACGGGTCTTGCCATAATTTTCAGTGATGCCCCAGGCATCCAAGCCAGCTGCATCCATGCGCTCGAAGATTTCCGTCAACTCCCGCACCGGGCCGTAATTGCTGTCATTCGCCAGAATGACGGCATCATATTTATCGACTTCCTGCCAGCCCAGTCGAAAAATCAGTTTCTGCCATGATCCGAAATCGTACTTTTCATGCACTTCCGCCCATCGTCCGCGGGTGACTGCATCTAGTTTTCGGAGCTCCTCTTCGTTGAGTTCATTTGCCGCCTGATAGTAGACATCAGCAAACTTGGAAAGCTCACGCAGATAGTGGACCACATAGTCATCAACCCGATTCTCGGGACTGTATCCGGCAAAAAGGCATAAACGCTTCATTCAATATCCTCTTTTTCCTTCTTCCAGATTGGAAGCACGCCGAGTGCGCGATATACGTGGTGCTGAGCATCCGTGGTTTTACTCATCAACGGCAATTTTCCGAAGACGTACAGCGTGGTACAGATGCTCTCGCCAGGAACAGTCAACAAATTAAGCAATGGCCAGCGCCCATTGAGAAAATATCCACGCAACTCGCCCACGCGGCGACGTCTAAAGGTATCGCTGAAGGTGCCCTGCAGCGCGGCTTTCTCCAACGCCGCCGCCTGCTCGGCATTTGCATCCGGAGCCACGCCTGTACCGTATTTTTTGTGAAGCTGTTCGGCACTCATCGTGCCGTTCCAATTGCTGCTTCCTTGATCCAGGCTGCGATAAAAAATCTCTTCGTCCGTCAGCTTCGCAAGATCCCGGTACCACGGCAAATGCCTTGCCTCATAGGGATAGCCCATGCGAAACGCCGAGAAAAAATCGGACGTGCGCCATTCTTTCCGCGGGCGATACAGCGCAAATGTCGTATCCACTGGCGCATCGTAAATCGCCAGTGAGCCGTGGTTCTTCAATTTTTCGTAGAACCGGCCTTCCCATTTGAGGACATTTTCCTTCAGTTCATAGTGATCAGGCAGATCATCCAGCTTGAGAGAAAATCCGATCTTGTTCTTGACTGGATGGCTCAGCAAGACATCGAGGAAGACATACAGAAAATCCAATGGACATTCTTCGACGGGCAGGACATCCGGGTCTGTCAACACGAAATATTTCGAATCGACAATCTCCTTGAATTTTAAGGAATCGAATAACACCGTATGTTTGTAATTGACCCCCATGTAGTGCACCTTATGCGGAGAGGTGCGCAGATATTCGACAAGCGGCGGATAGGATGACGCGTTGTCGATGACATGGATGTTCTTGAATCCCGCCTTTTCAAAGTAGGCAATGCTTGCCTGCAGATAAGTCAGATGGTTGAACGAGATGACGAAGATCGGGATCTCGCGAATGACGTCTCCGCACAGGCGAATGAAATCATCCTGGGCCAGTGGCTTGATCTGGTGGAACACGGAGGCCAGCTCGAGCGGTGAGCAAAGATCGGTGTGCTTGATGGAAGCCATCAATTTCGCCAACATCGCGAGCCGAGCGGCTTCGTCGATGGACTCGCCTCTCAACATCGCCGTGACCTGCGTCACATCGGCTGGCGACAGGTCACCCACGAGGTAACCGATCATCCGGACCTTGACACCGACATCCAGCATGTGCATCGCGTCCACATGGGCAATCGATA
Source organism: Variovorax paradoxus (assembly GCF_009498455.1). NCBI lineage: Bacteria > Pseudomonadati > Pseudomonadota > Betaproteobacteria > Burkholderiales > Comamonadaceae > Variovorax > Variovorax paradoxus. The sequence continues at coordinate 643,548 of NZ_CP045644.1, forward strand.
CACTTTCAACGTGTCGGCGATAGCGAAGCAGGACCTCCTGGACATTTCCCAGTTTCGTGACGCGAATGGCACGCGTCCACAAATCGTAATCCTCACTGAAACGCATCGATTCGTCATAGAAAAGATCGTTTTCGGCGAACAGTTGGCGTCGCAGCATGGCCGTAGGATGACCGATGTAGCAGCCCATGAGCATGTCGGCGTAACGAACGTTTTCCATGTGATGGTGAATCGCATCACCGTCCATGAACTGCTGAAACTTCGTGCCGCAAACCCCTACGTCGAGGTGCTCATCGAGAAACGCCACCTGCTTGCCGAGTCTCGTCGCTTCCGCAATGTCATCCGCATCCATCCGCGCAATGAATTCGCCTCGAGCTTCACGGTAAGCGAAGTTCAACGCAGCAGCGAGGCCTTTGCCTGGCCCTTTCAACACCGTGATGCGGGAGTCCTCATAACCACGTATTAGGTCCAACGTGCCATCTGTCGAGTTGTCATCAACAATCAGCACCTCGAAATCCGTGAAGGTCTGCCCCAGGATGCTGTCCAATGCCTCCTTGAGGTATTTTTCTGAATTTCGTGTTGGAATAACGACTGATACGCGTACTGGATACATGAGCGGTTTTATTTTTTAATTCAAGGCGATAGTTTGCGCAAAATGAATGCAGGCGCAGAGCAGGTGCTCGTTAAAACTACAGATCAGTCGGGTTGTAGAAAATGATTCGGCTTCCCAAAGGCTCGAACCCGAAATGTATCCGGCGCAAGCCAAGCGCCCTCTCGATCGCGTCATGGCGTTCAGACGGTGCGTAGAACATCAAGAATCCGCCTGCGCCAGCGCCTAGCAACTTGCCACCGAGCGCACCATTGGCTTTAGCCTTTGCGTACCAGTCGTCAATTGCATCACTGGTAATACCCGAGGCCAGTTGCTTTTTCAGTCGCCAGTTTTCATCGAGAATTTCACCCATCGAATCCAGATGGCCGCTCTGCAACTCGTCGCGCAGTTCGTAAACCAACTCCACCATGCGGTTCAGCATTTTTTGCTTTCCCGCACTGTCAGCCACATTCGATGACTGCTCTTTCAGGATGCCCGAAGCGCTGCGCGTAATGCCCGTGTAAAAAACAAGAATATTGCTTTCAACGGCTTCTCGAATCTTTCGCTGCAACACCAGCGGCGTCACTAGGACGCTGTCATCCGGCTTGAATTCGATGAGGCTCAACCCACCGTACGCCGACGCGTACTGATCCTGTTTTCCGATTGGTTCACCGCAACGATCTATTTCAATTTCGCAGCTCAATTGCCCCAGTTGTTCCGCCGAGACATGCCGCCCCAGATAAGCCGAGAGGACATTGATCAAACCGACGGTGAAGGCGCTGGACGAGCCCAGCCCGGTGCCGCGCGATGGAATATCGGCCGTGCTCGTGACTTCAATCCCTCCCGGGATTTCCAGCATTTGAAGCGTCGCGCGAACCAAGCGGTGTTCGATCTTCTCGATGTGGTCGACTTCTTCGGTCTTGGAATACGCGATCCGGATTCCGCCGTCGAACTTCTTGTTGACGCTCACATAGACATATTTGTCCACGGCGGTCGAAAGCACCGCTCCGCCGTGCTGTCGGTAGTAGCTCGGCAGATCACTTCCGCCGCCAACAAAACTCATCCGCAACGGTGTCCGGCTAATGATCATGGGGTGTCATCAATGGAAAAAATGGAATCGAAGTCAAGCACGCCGTCAGCAGCAGTCCGCGCCGCGGCCACTGGCGGCGTTTCGTCTTGCTGTCGCTGCTCGTAGGCTTGCGCCGCCCCTTGTGCATCGGCCAGGCCACGTGCGATGAGGTCGGCCTCGACGCGAATGCGCCGCGATGCTTCATCCGCTTCGATGTGGAGGCGCCAGATCCGCCGCTCGCTCCGCCAATCGGCGAGCAGCGCGGGGACACCCTCCAGAATCAGAACCGCGTCTTGCGCCAGCACCGTGCGCTCGGGCAAGCCCCGATCGCGACGCATCCGGTCGTAGGACGGCAAGTCAGCGTCGACCGCGCCACCGTCGAGCCAGTCTTTGAGATCTTCTTGCGCTTCTTCCAACGCATAGCGCCCCATCACGCCGGCGCCTCGTTCGGTGGCGGGCCGTAACCAGCGATCGAGCGACAGCACGTGAGCACCCAGATGGCGAGCGACGAGTTCGGACTTCAGCACGCTGGCCATGGTCGACTTCCCACTGCGCGCCAAACCGCCAACCAGCACCAGATCGCCCGGTTGGATTTTGAGCGTCCATTCGTTGATGGCGGCAACCAGCAGTGGATACGTGTGAACGATGAAATGTGCTGCAGCGCCGATGTGTGCGAAACGAAAGTCCGGCGCCGCGGTGAACTTGCCATCGCGCCCGGCTTCTCCGGTTTCCACCAGAACCGAACGCAGCCCGGCTCGCCGCGCGGCCAGCATGTCGGCGGTGCTGTCACCGACCATCCAGGAGTCGGCGGCCTGGACGTTCATCGCCGTCATGGCCTCGTGCATCATGCCGGGCTGAGGCTTGCGGCAATTGCACGCGATTTTCAGCGTCGGCACTTCGCCGGCAAAACCAGCATCGGGGTGGTGCGGGCAGAAGAAGATCGCATCAACATAGGCTCCGGCATCGCCCAGCCGGCTTTCCAGCCGGTTGTGGATGCGTTGCAAGTCGTCGAAGCTGGCCTCTCCACGCGCAAGCACCGGCTGGTTCGTCACCACGACCACGCGATACTCCGCGTTGTTGAACGCACGCACCGCTTCGGCGGCATGCGGGAGAAGTTCGAAATCTGCGGGCCGGCGCACGTAGTCGCGAAGCACATTGAGGGTTCCGTCCCGGTCCAGGAACACAGCCTTTTGCAAGCACTGCCGGCTGGCCCGTTGGACAACGCCTGAACGCAGGTGCTTTTCCACCTTGTCGAGCCGCTTGGGCGTGCCCAGGTCCTTGATGTACTCGAAGCTGACATAGCCCGCGATGTGCGCGCCGGCGCGCACCATGGCCGGAAAGAGATCCTTGGCGAAGTCGCAGGGCACAGGAAAGTCACGCCACGCCAGGAGCGCCTTCTTTTCGACGATGTAGAAGGCCGCATTGACGAGATTGCGCAATTCGGCGCCGTCCGGGTGCGGATAGCCGTGAAACGCCTGCACCCGGCCGGAGGCATCGATCTCGACGAGGTCCGAATCCGCCGGATGATCATTCGGATGCAGCAGCAGGGTGGCATCCGCATCCGAAGCCTCGTGCGCGGCCAGCATGTGCCCGATATCGATGTCGAACAGCGTGTCGCCATAGATGACGATGAATCGATCATCCAAGTCGTCCAGGCATGCCAACAAGGCTCCCGCCGTCCCGCGCGGCTCGCCATCGTCGAAAAGGCGCACCCGGCTCGGAAACTGGCGCTGCTCGAAAAAGGCCTGGATCTGGTCTGCCGCGTGGTTGACCAGAACGACGACGTCATCGATTCCGTGATGCGCAAGCGTGCGGACCTGAAGCTCCAGCAATGGCGTGCCGTTGACATCCACGAGCGGCTTGGGCCGCCCGTTCAGGCGCTCTGCCAGCCGGGTGCCCTTGCCGCCCGCAAGAATGACCGCCTGTGTCACTCCGCCAGCTCCTCGCGTGCGATTTCGTCGACCGCGCGCACCATGGCTTGCGTGGAATCCAGCTGAGGGCTCCAGCCACTGGCAGCCAGGCGCTGGGTCGAATAGCGGAAGCGCGGCACATCGCCCACCCAGCCGCGGTTGCCCTCGCCAAAGACGATGTCGGCCTTCGGAGACACCCGGTCGCGCACCGTCTGCGCAATCATGCGCACCGTGACGCCGTCGTCCTTCGGCCCGATGTTGAACACCTTGTAGCGCCCCTCGAGCCGGCTCACGTGCAGCATGGCCTCGATCAGGTCGTCGACGTGCAGATAGGCCTTCTGCTGCGTGCCGTCCCCGAGCACCTGCAGTTGGTCGGGGGTGGCCTTCAGCTTGCGGATGAAATCGAAGATCACGCCGTGCGTCGCCGGCACGCCGATGACGTTCGGAAATCGGAAGATGTCTGCGCGCGGTAGGAAAGATTCAACGGCCGCCCGGATCTGCGCTTCCGACGCCAGCTTCATGGCCCCGTAGTTGGAGATGGGTTGCAGCGGGCCGATGTCTTCATGAATTTCACGTTCGCCGAGATCGCCGTAGATGGCCGAGCTCGATGCGAAGTGCAGTTCCGGAATGTCATGCCGGCGCATCGCTTCGAGCACGGCAAACGTGGTCAGGAACGTGCGATCGCGGTCAATGCGCGGATCGGCCACCCCTGCCGGGATGTCCGAATTGGCGGCCAGATGCCAGACATGGGCCACGGGTGAGCCGGCCTCCTGGATCGCCGCCGACATGGCGTCCAGGTCGGAGCAGTCCACCTGCCGAAAACTGAAATGAGGATGGCTGTCGAATTCCGCCACCAGCTCACGCCGTCCGCGTGACAAGTCATCCAGGGCCAGAACGGCGTCACCTTCTCCAAGCAGACGGCGCGTCAGGTTGACAGCGACAAAACCAGCGCCACCAGTGATCAGGTGCAATTTCATGGGGATCTCACAATAGGAAAGCTTTGGGTGACAGCAGACCTAAAGAGCTAGAAGTTGCTTGCCCAGGCCGGCATGTCGAATGCTAGAACTTGAGCGTTCCCAGCAGCGAAGGATCTGTCAGGTGGCTCTGGCGAAGGTATTGCGCCAGGATGTGCATGAGCGACTGGTGCACATCCTCGACGACACCATAATTCTCCGCATCCACGTGAAGACCGACGTCGGCCAGACGGGCGGCATCGCCACCCGCAAATCCGGTCATGGCAATCGTCGTCATCTTCATCTCGCGCGCAGTGTTGAGCGCCTTGATGATGTTTGGCGAGGCGCCAGACGAGCTGATGGCGATGAGGACGTCGCCTTCGGACGCCATCGACGTCAGCTGGAAAGAGAACATCTCCTCGGGTCCGATGTCATTGACGATCGCGGTGATCAGTTCGACGGCGGACGAGAGGCTGTTCACCTTGGGCTTCAGCCAGCCATTGCTGCGAACACCTTTCATGCAGTCGCAGACCAAGTGGTTGGAGATGGCTGCCGACCCCCCATTGCCACATGAAAAGATCATCTTTCCCTGGGCTGCACGTTCTGCAAGAAGGCGCCCGGCGGCGGCCAGCGCGCCACGGTCTACGGTCTTGGCTGCAGCCGTGATTCTTTCGAAATACGCGTCCGCGTACAGCCCAGCATCTGCTATCTGGTGATCTGGAAAGAATGAAGGCATAAAAATCTCGGGTGGGAGTTATAAAAATATGGAGTGGCGGGCAGATCCGACGGCCTTGACTGCCCCTGTGTCATCGCAGCGGCAACCCAATTCGCAGCACTCTTGTCTTATTCGAAAAATTCCGCCTGTTTCATCGACAGCCCGGCGCTGTCCTTGGCCGAAAGCGCAGGGGCCTGCCCCACATCCGGCCACGCAATATCGAGAGAAGCGTCATTCCACAAGATGCATCGCTCATGCGCAGGCGCGTAGTAATTGGTGGTCTTGTAGAGGAAATCGGCGCTGTCGCTGAGTACGAGAAAGCCATGCGCGAAGCCGGGAGGAACCCACAACTGCCTGTGGTTGTCCTCACTGAGTTCCACGCCGACCCATTTCCCGAAGGTCGCCGACGACTTTCGGATGTCCACGGCCACATCGAACACCGCGCCACGCACCGCACGCACCAACTTTCCTTGGGCTTGCTGGACCTGATAGTGCAAACCCCGCAGCACGCCCTTGGACGACCTTGAGTGGTTGTCTTGAACGAAGTCAACCTTCGACCCGACCGCTTCTTCGAAGGCACGCTGATTGAAGCTCTCGTAGAAAAACCCTCTGGCATCGCCGAAGACCTTCGGCTCGATGATCAAAACGTCAGGGATCTCGGTTTGGATGACATTCACGAGCGCACCTGTTCAGCCAGCAAGTGGTTCAGGTACTTGCCGTACCCGTTCTTCTGCAACGGCGCGGCCAGCTTTTCGAGCTGCTCACGATCGATGAAGCCATTGCGCCAAGCGATCTCTTCAGGACACGCAATCTTCAGCCCCTGCCGATGCTCCAGCGTCGCGATGAACTGCCCCGCTTCGAGCAGGCTTTCATGCGTGCCCGTATCCAGCCATGCATAGCCGCGCTGCATGATCTGCACATTGAGCTGGTTGAGGTCCAGATACGCCTGATTGACCGCCGTGATCTCCAGCTCGCCGCGCGCGCTCGGCTTCACGGCCTTGGCGATGTCGACGACCTGGTTGTCGTAGAAGTACAGGCCGGTCACCGCGTAGCTGCTCTTGGGTTTGACAGGCTTCTCTTCGATGCTGCTGGCCTTGCCGCTGGCATCGAAGGCCACCACGCCGTAGCGCTCGGGGTCGTGCACGTGGTACGCGAACACGGTCGCACCGCTCTGCTTCGTATCGGCGTCCGACAGCAGATGCACCAGGTCATGCCCATAGAAGATGTTGTCCCCCAACACCAGCGCGCTCGGCGAATTGCCCACGAACTTCTCACCGATGATGAAGGCCTGCGCCAGCCCATCGGGACTCGGTTGCACCGCGTACTGCAGGTTCATGCCCCACTGGCTGCCATCGCCCAGCAGCTGCTGGAAACGCGGCGTGTCCTGCGGCGTGCTGATGATCAGGATGTCGCGCATGCCGCCGAGCATCAGGGTGCTCAAGGGGTAATAGATCATCGGCTTGTCGTACACCGGCAGGAGCTGCTTGCTCATGGCGAGCGTGGCCGGATGCAGGCGGGTGCCGGAGCCACCGGCGAGGATGATGCCTTTGCGTTGCGTCATGGGGGTTTTCTTCTGTAGGGAGCCGGAAAAATCAGTCGGGCGTCAGAGCGTCTCGCGCAGCATGCGCGCAACGCCTTCCTGCCAGGGCGGCAGGCGCAGGCCGAAGGTGGTCTGCAGCTTGGTGGTGTCGAGCCGCGAGTTGTGCGGGCGCGCCGCGGGTGTCGGGAAGGCGCTGGTGGGCACGGCTTCCACGGCCTGCGGGCCGGCCTTGAGTTCGACGCCGGCTTGCTGCGCCATCTCGAGCACGAAGCGCGCGTAGCCGTGCCAGGTGGTCTCGCCGCCGGCGATGGCGTGGTACAGGCCGGCCTTGTTCGGGTCTTGCAGCGTGGCGCGGATGGCGTGCGCGGTGATGTCGGCCAGCAGCTCGGCACCGGTCGGTGCACCGAACTGGTCGTCGATGACGGTCAGCTTGTCGCGCTCCTTGGCCAGGCGCAGCATCGTCTTGGCGAAGTTGCCGCCGCGTGCGGCGTAGACCCAGCTGGTGCGAAAGATCAGGTGCTTCGCGCAGTGCGTGGCCACCAGTTGCTCGCCTTCGAGCTTGGTCTGGCCGTACACGCTGAGCGGGCCGGTCGCGTCGTCTTCTTTCCAGGGGCGGGTGCCGCTGCCGTCGAAGACGTAGTCGGTGGAGTAATGCACCATCAGCGCGCCAATCTGCTGCGCGGCTTCGGCCACCACGCCGGGCGAAGTGGCGTTGAGCTTGCGCGCAAAGTCGGGCTCGCTTTCGGCCTTGTCGACGGCGGTGTGCGCGGCGGCATTGACGATGACGTCGGGGCGCACGGCCCGCACCGTCTCGGCCAGCTGCTCGGGACGGCTGAAGTCGGCGTGGAAGTCGGTGCTGTCGAAATCCAGCGCGACCAGTTCGCCGAGCGGCGCGAGGCTGCGCTGCAGCTCCCAGCCGACCTGTCCGCCCTTGCCAAGCAGCAGCAGCTTCATGCGCCGGCCTTCGCCGTCGTGGCGTCGTACTGCTTCTCGACCCACTCGCGGTATGCGCCGCTTTGCACGTTGCGCACCCACTCGCCGTTCGCGAGGTACCACTCGACGGTCTTGCGGATGCCGGTGTCGAAGGTCTCGGCGGGCTTCCAGCCGAGTTCGGCCTCGAGCTTGCGCGCATCGATGGCGTAGCGGCGGTCGTGGCCCGGGCGGTCCGTGACGTAGGTGATCTGTTCCTTGTACGGCTTGCCGTCGGCGCGCGGGCTCAACTCGTCGAGCAGCGCGCACACGGTGTTGACGATCTCGATGTTGGGCTTCTCGTTCCAGCCGCCGACGTTGTAGGTTTCACCCAGGCGGCCGGCTTCGAGCACGCGGCGGATGGCGCTGCAGTGGTCCTTCACGTAGAGCCAGTCGCGCACCTGCATGCCGTCGCCGTACACGGGCAGGTTCTTGCCGGCCAGTGCGTTGACGATCATCAGCGGGATCAGCTTCTCGGGGAAGTGGAACGGGCCGTAGTTGTTCGAGCAGTTGGTGGTGACCACCGGCAGGCCGTAGGTGTGGTGCCAGGCGCGCACGAGGTGGTCGCTGGCGGCCTTGCTGGCCGAGTACGGGCTGTTGGGCTCGTACTTGTTCTCTTCGGTGAAGGCCGGGTCGGTCTTGGAAAGCGAGCCGTAGACCTCGTCGGTCGACACGTGGAGGAAGCGAAAGGCCGCCTTCTGGTCCGCCGGCAGGGCGTTCCAGTAGCCGCGCACCGACTCGAGCAGGCGGAAGGTGCCGAGCACGTTGGTCTGCACGAAGTCTTCAGGACCGTGGATCGAGCGATCGACGTGCGATTCCGCGGCAAAGTTCACGACTGCGCGGGGTTTGTGCTCGGCCAGCAGGCGATCGAGCAGTGCGCTGTCACCGATGTCGCCTTGCACGAAGGCGTGGTTCGCGTTGCCCTTGAGCGATGCGAGGGTCTCGAGGTTGCCTGCGTAGGTCAGCTTGTCGAGGTTCACGACGGGCTCGTCGCCCTGCGCGATCCAGTCGAGCACGAAATTGGCGCCAATGAAGCCTGCGCCGCCGGTAACCAGGATCATGAAGTCCCCCGCCTGTAGAAAAAAGTTTGCTTTACGCGAAATTAACAGTCAATTATCCCATCGGCGTGACGTGCCTATGTACAGGACTTGGCCCGGTCAGAGGCCCCGTCTACAATCCCCAACAATTGCAGGAGAGCGGGCCTCACGGAGGCCCTACCGAAGGCGCAAACTCCCATAAACGCTCAGGTCGGCCCGACGAAGTTCCAGGTGCAAACAAGGAACATCGGCAAGGGGTCAGTACTGCACTCATCGATACAGCCGTCTGGAGAGCCGCCACGCCATGTGGCGCACCGAAGGAGCAAACCCGCTGCGGGTGCAGCAGGGTGAATCTCTCAGGTACCGAGGACAGGGGGAGCGGCAACTTGGACAGCGGTCGTCCGGTTGCTTGCTATTCATTCAATAGCACTCCACGCCCGCCGTTCAAGCGCTGCAAACTCAAAGGTACTTGCAATGCGTGTGATCGTTCTCGGCGCCGGCCTGCTCGGCGTGACGTCGGCCTACTACCTCCAGCAACTCGGTCACGAGGTGACCGTGATCGACCGGCAAGCCACCCCGGCCGCCGAAACCAGCTTCGCCAACGGCGGCCAGATCTCGGTCAGCCATGCCGAACCGTGGGCCAATCCGAGCGCGCCGCTGAAGGTTCTGCAATGGCTCGGCAAGGAAGATGCGCCGCTGCTCTTTCGCATCCGCGCCGACATGCGCCAATGGCTCTGGGGCCTGCAGTTTTTGCGTGAATGCACCCCTGCGCGCACCCGCCATAACATCGAACAGATCGTGCGTCTCGGTACATACAGCCGGGAAATGTTGCAGCAATTGCGTCGAGACACCGGCCTGAGCTATGACCAGCGCACGCAAGGCATCCTGCACTTCTATACGACGCAGAAAGAATTCGACGGCGCCCTGAAGCCTTCCGAGCAGATGCGCGCCCTGGGCTGCGAGCGCCTGGTCATCTCGGCCGACGAGGCCGTCAAGATCGAACCCGCCCTCGCCCACATCCGCCCGCAACTCGCCGGCGCCACGTACACCGCCGAAGACGAGTCGGGCGACGCCAACCGCTTCGCGCGCGAGCTCGTGAAGCTGGCCGAAGCGGCCGGCGTGAAGTTCCTCATGAGTCACACCGTGACCGCGCTGCGCGAAGCCGGCGGCAGCATCGACCACATCGAGGCCACCGACAACGAAGGCCGCTTCCAACGCATCCGCGGCGATGCCTTCGTGCTCGCGATGGGTTCGCTGAGCCCGCTGTACGCCGCGCCGCTGGGCATCCGCCTGCCGATCTATCCGGCCAAGGGCTACTCGGTGACGCTGCCCGTGAAGGACGCGTCGAAGGCGCACCAGGTCTCGCTGACCGACGACGAATACAAGCTGGTGTTCTCGCGCTACACGTCGGAGTCGGGCGACCGCCTGCGCATCGCCGGCACGGCCGAACTCAACGGCTACGACCGCGACCTGAACCGCGTGCGCTGCGAAGCCATCGTGCGGCGCGTCGAAGAACTCTTCCCCGGCGCCGGCGACACCGAACGCGCGCAGTTCTGGACCGGCCTGCGCCCGGCCACGCCGAGCAACGTGCCGCTGATCGGCAAGACCAAGCTGCCGAACCTGTTCCTCAACACCGGCCACGGCACGCTCGGCTGGACGCACGCCTGCGGCTCGGGCAAGTCGATCGCGCGCATCGTGAGCGGGCTCGCGCCCGAGGTCGACTTCGCGTTCGCCGGCATGCCGGCGCCCGCACCGCGCGCACTGCAGCCGGCCTGAACGCGACCGGCGCCTGGCGTCAGTCCGGCGCGGTGAACACCGTCAGCACGCCGGTGTAGCCGTACAGGTGGTGGCGTGCGATTTCGCCAGCGGCGAAGAAGCCGACCAGCGGCACGTCGCCCAGCGCATGCCGCACGATCTGCAGCTCGGCGCCCGGTGCGCCGAAGTGCGGACCACCGCGCCCCGAACAGCTCACGTACACCGCGCCCGCGATGCGGCGCGCGGGATGCGGTGCGGCCTCGGCCTCGCCGGCTGCCACGGCGCGCGCGGTGGCCAGCGTCTGCTCTTCAGGCTCCAGCTCTTCACGGATCTCGGCGCAGATGCGCATCAGGTCGGCGCGTGCCGCCTGCGCGTTGCGGCGGCAGAAACTCAGCCGCATGCCGGCTTCGGCGTTGTCGGCAATGGCGATGCCGCGGCGTGTCGGATCGAGGCCGATGATGTGGCGCACCAGCACGTCGGCGCCCAGGTCGCCGGTGCGGCGCAGGCCGTCGCTGCCCGCGTCGGCCAGGCCGACCAGCGTGTTGCGCACCGCGTCGATGGCTTCCTGCGGCCGGTCGAGCGACACCTGCAGGTCGGCCAGCAGCACGTCGAGCGCCGGTTCGCCGTCGAGCGACAGCAGCAGGTTGCCGTCGGCCTCGGTGATCTCGCGCTCGCGCGCACCGCCCGTGCGCAGCGGCTGGCAGCCTTGCGTGACGCGCGACACCAGCCGCACGCCCTCGCCGAACACCACCCCCGACAGGCCGCCCGAGAACACACCGCCCGCCGCGCCGTGGCCGCGGATGTTGCCGTTGCCGCCGACCGCGAACTGCAGCGCCCCGCCGCGGCCGGACGAGAGCCCGCCGAACAGGTAGCCGGTGTCGGTGCGGCCCGCCATCTCGCCGATGAGCTCGCCCAGGTCGGGCGTGGCGGGGTCGGCGTGCACGAGCGCGGTGTGCGCCTCGAAGCCGCTCATTTCAGAGCTGCCCAGCGGCGCGACGCCCGAGAACACGCGGTACTGGTCGCTCGGCAACGCGCACAGCATCAGGCTCAGGCCGGGCTCGTCGAAGTACTCGGCGTTGTTGGCCGACACGCCGATGCCGACGGTGCCCGACCAGTCGGTCACCTCGGGCAGCTCGGCGCTCAGGTGATCAAGGATCTCCTGCGCCTCGGACGCGTAGTGGTCGGTGATGTAGAGCAGCCCGAGCGTCGGGTTCGACGCGTAGTCGGGCAGCGCCATCTGCGCGCGCAATTGGGCCAGCACAAGGCCGGCGGCCATGCGCCATTGCGGGTGGGTGGCATGGCCGGTGGGAAACAGTTTCATGGTGCGTACCGACCCGTGCGTCGTCGTCTGAGGAGGTGGCTGTAAGACGTCAGCGCCGGCCGGAGGTTCGCTTGCGCGCGGCGGCGGACGTGGTTTTCTTGCGCGCGGCGGGTGCCGGCGCGGCTTTCTTGGCGGCGGTTTTCTTCGGTGCAGCCTTGGCGGCCGGCTTGCGCGCCGCCGTCACCTTGCCGATGGCCTGCTCCACGGCGTCGGCCAGCGGCTGCGCCATGGCCGGCACCTTGAGCTGCGCCGCGTCCTGCAGCGCCGTGCTCGCGATCTGCTGGAACTGCTCGGTGAGCGAGCCCCACCATTGCATCGGGTCGACGCCGGCAGCGGCAGTGGCTGGCTTGGCGCGCGACTTCTTCTTCGGCGCCGGGGTTTCTTCTTCTGCTTCGTCTTCCTCGGCCTCGTCGAACTCTTCTTCCTCTTCTTCTTCGACGGGCTCCGGTTCAGGCCGGGGTGCCGGGGCGGGTGCGGCGGGAGCCGGTGCAGGCGCCATGGCCGCGGCCTGCTGGGTGAACGCGCTGGCGATGTCTTCCATTCGCACGTTCATGCCGCGCAGGGTGGACAGCGTCATCTTCTGCACCTCGAGCGCCTGGATGGTCGCCTTGAGCGCGTGGCCGTTCTGTTCGAGCCAGTACTGGACCGTCTTCAGTTCCTGGATGCGCTTGTCGACCTCTTCGACGCTCATGGTGGGCGCGACCCAGCTGGCGAGACTCGGGATGCCGGGCACCGCCCCGGCGCCCGCTGCGGCACCGCCGGCGAGGTTCTTCAGGAAGTCGAATCCGGGGACGAACTGGCTGAAGTCGAAGGGTTTGCTGGCGTTGCTCATGCGGGAGGTCTCCTGGCGGGGTTTTCTTGTGTTGCCAGCTTACTCCAAGCCCTTTGCCAGCGAATCAGAGCTCGTCCCTGACCCGGCTGAAAACTTTCCAGAACGCCGCGTCCTGCGAGGTCGCGAAGTTGATCCGCATCATCGTGCTCGGCGGGCGGCGCGCATGGAACAGCGAGCCCGGCGCGAGCAGGTAGCCCTGGTCGAGCATGCGCTGCGTGAGCGCGTCGGTGTCGACGCCCGTGTCGACCCAGCCGAACAGCCCCGCGGGCTCCGAGGCGAAGGTGCAGCCGTGCGACATGGCGAGCTTCACGGCGCGGCCGCGCGCACCGTCGAGCCGGATGCGCACGCGCTCCGAATGGCGGCGCAGCTGGCCCTGGTCGATGCACCACGACAGCGCCCGCTCGAACAGCGTGGGCGAGGTCAGCGTGGCCAGCAGCTTGGTCTCGAGCAGTCGCTCTTTCAGCGCAGGCGAAGCGGCCAGGAAGCCGATGCGCCAGTTGGGCGCCAGTATCTTCGCGAAGCCGCTGACGTAGATGGTGCGCTGCAGCCCGTCGAGCGCACTGAGCCGCGTGGCGTGCTCGGGCGCGAGGTGGCTGTAGGTGTCGTCCTCGACGATGTGGAAGTCGTGTTCGTTGGCCAGCTTGAGCACGCGGTGCGCGCTGCCCGGCGTTAGGCTGTAGCCGGTCGGGTTGTGCAGCACGCTCACGCTGACGAAGAGCTTGGGGCTGTGCAGCTTGCAGTACTGCGCCATCACGTCGAGGTCGGGCCCGTCGGCGCGGCGCGGCACCGGCAGGATGCGCATGCCCAGCGCCTCGAGCCGCGCAAACTCCAGCGCCCAGCCGGGTTCCTCGACCATCACCGGATCGCCCGCGCGCAGCAGCGTGCGGCTCACGACGTCGAGTGCGTGCGTGGCGCCGATGGTGGTGACGATCTGGTCCGGCCCCGCCGGCACGTTGATGCGCACCAGCTTCTGCGAGAGGCTGCGGCGCAGCGCGAGGTCGCCCGAAGGCTCGCCGTATTGAAGCGACAGTTCCTGCAACGCCGACGTGGTCGTCACGCGGCGCACCGCGGTCGCCAGGAAGGTCGAAGCCATCCAGTCGGGCGGGAACACGCCCATGCCCGGCTGCGGCTTGTCGCTCGGGCGGTGGAACATGCTGCGGATCAGCGAGCTGGCGTCGGCCGGTACACGCGAGGCCATCATCGGCGGGACCACGGGCGCGGCATGCGCCGGGTTGCGTGAGCTCTCGGGCACGGGTGCCGCATCGCGCACATAGAAGCCGCGCTGGCGGCGCGCTTCGACGAGGCCTTGTGCAAGCAGCTGGTCGTACGCGGCGACCACGGTGTACGGGCTCACGCCCTGCTGGCGCGCGCATTCGCGCACCGACGGCAGGCGCGCGCCGGGTGCCAGCAGCCGGTTGCGGATGCGCTCGGCGAGGCGATCGGCCAGTTGCCCGGTCAGGGACTGGGTGGAGGTTCGGGTCAGCATCGGGTCGGTCCGCATCGCACGAAGACTGCGGTGTGTGTCGAAGGAATGACCAATACAGATTTCAGATTTGTTCGATCATCTGTACCGGAACTGTAATGGTCCAAAGTTTAGAGTCTGTGACATGAACTGGCAAGAATTCACCGCGCTGCTGGTGTTGGCCACGGCGATGAGCTTCTCGCCCGGACCCAACACCACGCTCTCCACCGCCCTGGCGGCCAACGGCGGCCTGCCGCGCGCGATGCGCTTCGTGGTCGCGGTGCCGGTCGGCTGGACCTTGCTGCTCGCCATCTGCGCGGCCGGCCTCGGCGCGCTGGTGGTGGCGATGCCGCCGCTGCGCCTGGCGATCAAGGGGCTGGGCATCGCCTACCTGCTGTGGCTGGCGTACAAGCTCAGCGGCAGCGCAAAGCTCGGCAAGGCCGACAACGCCAGCCTCTCGGTTGGGTTCACGCAGGGCGTGATGCTGCAGTTCGTGAACATCAAGGCCTGGCTGCTCGCGCTCACGCTGGTGGCCGGCTGGATCGCCGGCCAGCCCGACGCGCTCGCGCGCTTCGCCATCGTCGCGCCCGTGATGCTGACCTATGCCTTCGCGAGCAACTTCGCCTATGCGCTGGTCGGCGCGCTGCTGCGCGAGTGGCTGGCCAAAGGCACGCGCCTGCTGTGGTTCAACCGCGCGATGGGCCTGATCCTCGTGCTCACGGCGTGGTGGATGGTGAGCGTATGAAGCTCGCCCTCAAGGACGAAACGCTGGGCATGTGGCTCGGGGTCGTCGGTGTCGCGCTGTTCGCCGTCACGCTGCCGATGACGCGGCTGGCCACGGGCACGCAAGACGCGCCGCAGCTGTCGCCGTGGTTCGTCACGCTCGGGCGCGCGGCGTTGGCGGGCGTGCTGTCGGTCGTCTTCCTGCTGGTGACGCGTTCGCCGCGCCCGGCAACGCACCAGTGGAAGCCGCTGGGCATGGCGGTGCTGGGCAACGCCATCGGCTATCCGCTGCTGCTGGGCTACGCGCTGCGCGTGGTCACGGCCAGCCACGCGGCGGTGGTGACGGCGCTGCTGCCGCTGGTCACGGCCGCGGTCGCGGCCTGGGTGCTGCACCAGCGCGCGCGGCTGGGCTTCTGGCTCTGCGCCGTCGCGGGCAGCCTGCTGGTGGTGGTGTTCTCGGTGCTGCGCGCGCAGCAGAGCGGGCACGGCTTCGGTTTCGAATGGGCCGACCTGCTGCTGGTCGGCGCGGTCATCGCGGCTTCGGTCGGCTACATCTACGGTGCGCAGGTCACGCCCGCGCTCGGTGCCGAGCGCGTGATCTGCTGGGTCTGCGTGATGGCGCTGCCCGTGTCGCTGCCCGCCACGATCGCCCTGTGGCCGCAGCAGCCCGTGGCCACCTCGGCCTGGGTCGGCTTCACCTACGTCGGCATGTTCTCGATGTGGATCGGCTTCTTCGCGTGGTACCGCGGGCTGGCCCTGGGCGGCGCGCTGCGCGTGAGCCAGACGCAGCTGCTGCAGCCCTTTTTGTCGATCCTCGCGTCGATCCCGCTGCTGGGCGAACCGCTCGACGTGGTCACGCTGGGCTTCGCCGCCGCCGTGGTCGCCACGGTGGTCGTGGGCAAGCGGCTGTCGCAACCGCAGGCCGCGCCCGCGGTGCCGCGCGGTGCCGAACCGCAGGCCAGGAGCTGACGACGATGACGCTGTTCAGCCATGTCACCGTCGGCTGCACCGACCTGTCGCGCGCCGCCGCCTTCTACGACGCGGTGCTCGCGCCGCTCGGCCTCATCCGTCGCCCCGTGACGCCCGACGGCGGCCCCGACGCCGCCTGCTGGATCGTGCCGGGCCAGACGCTGCCGCGCTTCTACGTGTACCTCCCGCTGGACGGCGAACCCGCCAGCGCCGGCAACGGCAACATGGTCGCGTTCTGCGCGCCCTCGCCGCAGGCCGTTCACGCCGCCCACGAGGCGGCCCTGCGTCACGGTGGCCGCGACGAAGGCGCGCCCGGTCCCCGCCCCCGCTATGGGCAGGGCTATTACGGCGCCTACCTGCGCGACCCGGACGGCAACAAAATCCATGTCGTGCACCGCGGCGACATTCCGCCGCCCTGACCCCACACTCAGACTCACCTCACCTCTCATCCGCCAGAAAGAAGAAAGCCTCCCATGAACTGGAAACTCGCCGCCCGCGCCGCCAAGATGAATCCTTCGGTGCTGCGTGAAATCCTCAAGGTCACCGAGCGCCCCGGCATCATCAGCCTGGCCGGCGGCCTGCCCTCGCCCAAGACCTTCCCCATTCAAGAATTCGCGGACGCCTGCGCCGAAGTGCTGCACAACGACGGCGCGGCCGCGTTGCAGTACGCCGCCAGCGAAGGCTACGCGCCGCTGCGCCAGGCCGTGGCCGACATGCTGCCCTGGGACGTCGATGCCTCGCAGGTGCTCATCACCACCGGCTCGCAGCAAGGCCTCGACCTCGTGGCCAAGGTGCTGATCGATCCGGGCAGCAAGGTGCTGGTCGAAACGCCCACCTACCTCGGCGCGCTGCAGGCCTTCGGCCCGATGGAGCCGCACCCCGTGGGCGTGGCCAGCGACGACGACGGCGTGATCGTCGACGACCTCGTGGCCAAGGCCGCCGACGCGCGCTTCGTCTACCTGCTGCCCAACTTCCAGAACCCCACCGGCCGCACCATGACCGAGGCGCGCCGCGCCGCCGTGTCGGCTGCCGCCGCTGCGGCCAACCTGCCGATCGTCGAAGACAACCCCTACGGCGAGCTCTGGTTCGACGAAGCCCCGCCGCTGCCGCTGGCCGCGCGCAACCCCGAGGGCGTGATCTACCTGGGCTCGTTCTCGAAGGTGCTGGCCCCGGGCCTGCGCCTGGGCTTCCTGGTGGCGCCGAAGGCCATCTTCCCCAAGCTGCTGCAGGCCAAGCAGGCGGTCGACCTGCACACGCCGATCTTCACGCAGCGCATGGTTTCGGCCGTGATGCGCGACGGTTTCCTCGACCGCCACGTGCCCACCATTCGCGCGCTGTACAAGCGCCAGCGCGACGCCATGATCGCCGCGCTCCACCGCGAGATGGCCGGCCTCGATGTGAAGTTCAACGCCCCCAAGGGCGGCATGTTCCTGTGGGCGCGCCTGCCCGAGGGCATCGACACCGTGACCCTGCTGCCCAAGGCCGTCGAACGCAACGTGGCCTTCGTGCCCGGCGCGCCGTTCTACGCGGGCGAAGGCGATCCGCGCACGCTGCGCCTGTCGTTCGTGACCGCCAGCGTCGAAGAGATCGACACCGCCATCGCCGCGCTCGCGCTCACGCTGCGCGAAGAGCTGGCGCTGCTCGCCCCTGCCCCTGCCCTCGCCTGAACCGGCCCACGACCATGCACATCGCCATCCTCACCTTCGACGGTTTCAACGAGCTCGACTCGCTGGTCGCGCTCGGTGTGCTCAACCGCGTGAAGAAGCCCGGCTGGCGCGTGACGCTGGCCTCGCCCAGCGCCACCGTGACCTCGATGAACGGCGTCACGGTGCACGCCACCGCGACGCTCGAGTCGGCGTGCGAGGCGGGCGCGGTGATCGTCGGCAGCGGCATCCGCACGCGCGAGATCGCCGCCGATGCGGGCCTCATGGGCGTGCTGCGCGGGCTCGACCCGTCGCGCCAGCTCATCGGCGCGCAATGCTCGGGCACCCTGCTGCTCGCCAAGCTCGGCCTGCTGGGCACCGTGCCGGCGTGCACCGACCTCACGACCAAGCCGTGGGTGCAGGAGGCCGGCATCGAGGTGCTCAACCAGCCCTTCTTCGCGCAGGGCAACGTGGCCACCGCGGGCGGCTGCTTCTCGGCGCCCTACCTTGCGGCGTGGCTCATCGCGCGCACCGAAGGCATCGACGCTGCGAAGAGCGCGCTGCATTACGTCGCGCCGGTCGGCGAGAAAGACGACTACGTGGCGCGCGCGATGCGCAACATCGAGCCGTACCTGCAGACGCAGCAACCGGCCACGGCCTGAATCCACTGATCCACGGAACACGGACATGATCGGACTCGCAACCCTCTCGCTCTTCCTGCTCGCGGTGCTGGCGCTGTTTCTGTCGCCCGGCCCGAACATGGCCTTCGTGATGTCGCACGGCGTGGCGCATGGCCCGCGCGGCGGCTTCGCGGCGGCCGTGGGCATCTCGGCGGCCGACCTGGTCCACACGCTGTTCGCGGCCACCGGCGTCACCGCATTGGTCGCGGCGTGGCCGCCCGCCTTCGACGTGCTGCGCTACGCGGGTGCGCTGTACCTGGTGTGGCTCGCCGTGCAGGCGCTGCGCAGCGGCGGCGGCGGCTTCCGCCCGGGCGCGCAGGCGCAGCCGGCCGGCTTCGGCCGCATCGTGCGCATGGCGTTGCTGAACAACCTCGTGAATCCGAAGGCGCTGCTGTTCTTCATGGTCTTCCTGCCGCAGTTCGTCGATCCGTCGCACGGCAGCGTGCCGCTGCAGCTGGTGCAGCTCGGCGTGGTGCTGTCGCTGGCCGCGCTCGCATTCAACACGCTGCTGGGCGCCTGCAGCGGGCAGGTCGGCCGCTGGCTGGAGCAACGCCCGGGCGCCGAAAAATTCCAGCGCGGCCTGCTCGCCGCCGTGATGCTGGGGCTGGCCGTGCGCCTGCTGTTCCTCGACCGGCCGGCACCACGCTGAAAGCGAGTTCCCTCATGAACATCTTGAAGATCGCAGCCTTCTCGGAGGGACAGACGGGCGGCAACCCCGCCGGCGTCGTCATCGGCGATACGCTGCCATCCACCGCGCAAATGCAGGCGGTGGCCGCGGACGTCGGTTTCTCCGAGACCGCCTTCGCGGCGCCCATCGACGGCGGCTGGCGCGTGCGCTACTTCTCACCGCAGTCCGAAGTGCCGTTCTGCGGCCACGCGACCATCGCGCTGGGTGCCGCGCTCGCACTGCGCCACGGCGACGGCGTGTTCGCGCTCACGCTCAACCAGGCCAAGATCACGGTCGAGGGCCGGCGCGAAGGCAACGTGATTGCCGCCGCCTTGCAATCGCCGCCCACGCGCAGCGCGCCTGCAGCGCCCGCGCTGGTCGCCGAGGCATTGGCCCTTTTCGGCCACACGCCCAGCGACCTCGACGCACGCATTCCGCCCGCCGTGGCCCACGCGGGCGCGAACCACCTGGTGCTGGCACTCCACAGCCGCCAGGCCCTGTCTGCGATGCGCTACGCGCTGGAAACCGGCCGCGCGCTCATGCAGCGCGCCGAGCTGACGACCATCGTGCTGGTCCACGCAGAAAGCGCTCAACGCTTTCACACACGCAATCCGTTTGCCTCGGGCGGCGTCTACGAAGACCCAGCCACCGGCGCCGCGACGGCCGCGCTCGCAGGCTACCTGCGCGACCTCGGGTGGCCCCACGGGGGTGCCATCGACGTGGTGCAGGGCGAAGACATGGGCATGCTGTCGCGCCTGCATGCCGACATCTCACCGGTGGCGGGCAGCTCGGTCCGCGTGTCCGGCACGGCGCGCGTCATGGCGGCCTGAGCCCCCTCGACAAACACACACAAGGAACCTCACCCATGCTCAACATCTGGGGCCGCATCAGCTCGATCAACGTGCGCAAGGTCGTGTGGTGCGCGCAGGAACTCGGGCTCGACTTCCAGCGCACCGAGGCCGGCGGCAAGTT
Organism: Variovorax paradoxus; assembly: GCF_009498455.1. Classification (NCBI taxonomy): domain Bacteria; kingdom Pseudomonadati; phylum Pseudomonadota; class Betaproteobacteria; order Burkholderiales; family Comamonadaceae; genus Variovorax; species Variovorax paradoxus. The sequence continues at coordinate 663,351 of NZ_CP045644.1, forward strand.
CGGCGTGGTGCAGACGCCCGAATACCGCGCGCTCAACCCGAACGCCATGGTGCCCACCATCGACGACGGCGAAGGCGCCGAACGCGTCACGCTGTGGGAGTCGAACGTCATCGTGCGCTACCTCTGCGCCCGGTACGCGCACGGCACGCTCTACCCGAGCGAGCTGCCCGCGCGCTTCGACGCCGAGCGCTGGATGGACTGGCAGCAGACCACGCTCAACCGCGCCAGCCGCGACGCCTTCGTGCAATGGGTGCGCACGGCGCCGTCGGAGCGCCAGCCCGCGCTGATCGCCGCATCGGTGCGCGAGAGCGAGGCGCTGTTCGCCATGCTCGACGCGCACCTCGCGCAGCGCCCCTACATGGCCGGCGATCGCTTCACCATGGCCGACATCCCGATCGGCTGCGAAGCGCACCGCTGGTTCGGCCTGCCCGGCGCCGAGTACCGCCGGCCCGTCTGGCCGAACGTCGAGCGCTGGTACGCCGATTTGCTTTCCCGACCGGGCACGCGCGGCGTGCTCGATTTATCCCTCGAATGACCCTGATGAAATCCCGCCCCTTCAAGCAAGTCGATGTCTTCACCGCCACCGCCTATTTCGGCAATCCGCTCGCGGTGGTGCTCGACGGCCAGGACCTCGACGACGCCGCCATGCAGCGCTTCGCGCGGTGGACGAACCTGTCCGAGACCACCTTCCTGCTGCCGCCGACCGATGCGACTGCCGACTACCGCGTGCGCATCTTCACGCCCGGCGGCGAGCTGCCCTTTGCGGGCCATCCGACCATCGGCAGTTGCCATGCGTGGCTGCAGGCCGGCGGCAAGCCCAAGGCGGCGGGCCGCGTGGTGCAGCAGTGCGGCGCCGGCCTCGTGCCGCTGCGGCACGACGGCGGGCGCCTGGCCTTTGCAGCGCCGCCGCTCAAGCGCAGCGCCCCGAGCCCTGCGCTGCTGGCCAAGGTGGCCGGCGCGCTGGGGTTGAAGGCGCAGCAGATCGTCGCGGCGCAGATGCTCGTCAACGGCCCGGCCTGGCTCGGCCTGCTGCTGGACGATGCCGACGCTGTGCTGCGGCTCACGCCCGATCACCGCCTGCTCAAGGAACTCGGCGTCGAAGCCGGCGTGGCAGGCGTGCCTGCTGCGCGCGACGACTCGCTGCTCATCGGCCGCTCGAACCGCGAAGCGCGCGCCTTCGGCCATCGCCCGGCCGCCGCGCCCGACGACGGCGAGAAGATCGATCTCGAAGTGCGTGCCTTTGCGGCAGCCGTCGGCGTGGAGGAAGACCCCGTCACCGGCAGCCTCAACGCGGGCCTGGCCGAGTGGCTCATCGCGGACGGCCACATGCCCGAGCGCTACGTGGCCGCGCAAGGCCAGTGCCTGGGCCGCGCGGGCCGCGTGTACATCGAGCGCGACAGCGACGGCACGGTCTGGGTCGGCGGCGACGCCGTGACCTGCATCGACGGCCACGTCACGCTCTGAACGAAAGCACACCATGGCCCCCGCCGAAGTCGACCACCTCGTGATCGCCGCCGCTTCGCTGGCAGAGGGTGTGGCGTGGTGCGAGGCCACGCTCGGCGTGACACCCGCGCCGGGCGGCGCGCATCCGCTGATGGGCACGCACAACCGGCTGCTGAACATCGCGAGCGACGCGTTCCCGCGCGCCTATGCCGAGATCATCGCGATCGAGCCCGGCAAGGCGCCGTCGCGGCCGAAGACCCGCCGCTGGTTCGACCTGGACGACGCAGCGCTGCAGGCCGCGCTCGTGCGGCGCGGCCCGCGGCTGATCCACTTCGTGGCGCGCGTGCCTGATGCACACGCCGCCACGCAGGCGCTCGCGCGTGAAGAGCATGCGCACATCGACCGCGGCCAGCTGCTCGAAGCCGCGCGCGACACGCCGGCCGGCCGGCTCGAATGGCAGATCACGGTGCGCGACGACGGCCAGCGCCTGTTCTACGGCGCACTGCCCACGCTGATCCAGTGGGGCGCCGTGCATCCGACCGACGCCATGCCCGCCTCGGGCCTCACGCTGCGGTCGCTGCGCGTGGCGCATCCGCGCGCGCCGGCGCTGTCGGCCGCGCTCTCGGCCATCGGCATGGTCCGCCTGCCGGTCGATGCCGGACCGCCCAACCTCGTCGCCGTGTTCGACACGCCGCGTGGCCCCGTCACGCTTGAATCGAAGGGACTCTGACATGCTGACCCTCACCGAAATCGCCTGGTTCGCCCTCGCCTCTTTGCTGCTGGCGCTCACGCCGGGGCCGAACATGATCTATTGCGTGTCGCGCACGCTGATCCAGGGCCGCCGCGCGGGAATGATTTCGCTGGGCGGCGTGCTGATGGCCTTCCTGGTGCACCTGTTCGCCGCGGCGCTGGGCCTCACGGCGCTGCTGCTGGCGGTGCCGGTCGCGTTCGACGCGATCCGCTTTGCCGGTGCAGCCTACCTGCTGTGGCTCGCGTGGCAGGCGGTCAAGCCCGGCGGCAACGCGCCCTTCGAAGCGCGCGCGCTGCCGGCCGATCCGCCGGCCAAGCTGTTCCGCATGGGCTTTCTCACGAACCTGCTGAACCCGAAGGTGGCGATGTTCTACCTGTCGTTCTTTCCGCAGTTCATCCACCCCGAACGCGGCTCGGTGCTGCTGCAGAGTCTGCAGCTGGGCCTGGCGCAGATGGCGAGCAGCGCGCTGGTCAACGCCGTGGTGATCGCCGGCGCCGCGAGCATCACGGCTGTGCTGTCGCAAAGCGCCGGCTGGCTGCGTGCGCAGCGCTACATCATGGGCAGCGTGCTGGCCGCACTGGCCGTGCGCGTGGCGCTCACCGAACGCAAGTAAGCAAGAACGAAAGACGCCTGATGCGATTCACCCGCGAAGAGATCGACGCTGCGTTGCGCACCGTGCATGCAGCCATGCCGCCCACGCCGCAGTACACGTGGCCGCTGCTGTCGCAGCGCCTGGGCGCCACGGTCTGGGCCAAGCACGAGAACCACACGCCGGTCGGCGCCTTCAAGATCCGCGGCGGCCTGACCTACTTCGAGACCCTGGCGCGCGAACAGCCCGAGGCGCGCCACGTGATCAGCGCCACGCGCGGCAACCATGGCCAGTCGGTCGGCTTCGCGGCGCAGCGCCACCAACTGGCCGCGACCATCGTGGTGCCGCACGGCAATTCGCGCGAGAAGAACGCGGCGATGCGGGCGCTCGGCGTCACGCTGGTCGAGCATGGCGACGATTTCCAGGCCGCCTCCGAACATGCGGCCGTGCTGGCCGAGCGCGACGCACTGCACCGCGTGCCCTCGTTCCATCGCGAGCTGGTGCGGGGCGTGTCGACCGCGTATGTCGAGTTCTTCAGTGCTTTGAAAGACTCGCCCCCCGACGTGCTGTTCGTGCCCATCGGCCTGGGCTCCGGCTTTGCCGGCGCGGCGGCGGCGCGCGCGCATTGCGGCGTGTCGACGAAGCTCATCGGCGTGGTGTCGGCGCACGCGACGGCCTACCGCGACTCGTTTCGCGCGCGCCGTGCCATCGAATCGCCCGCGACCACATTGCTGGCCGATGGCATGGCCTGCCGCACGCCGGTGCCTGAATCTCTGGACGTGATCCTGCAGGAAGCCGATGACGTGATCACCGTGACCGACGACGAGGTGGCGGAAGCGATGCGCGTTCTGTTCACCGACACGCACAACGTGGCGGAAGGGGCGGGTGCGGCTGCGTTGGCGGGGGCGCTTCAGCAGCAGGAGCGCTGGCGCGGCAAGTCCGTGGGCATTGCGCTGAGCGGTGGCAATGTCGATGCGGACATGTTCGCGGGGGTGTTGGCGCGCAGCGCTTCCTGAGCGGGTTGCTGCTGTTCAGGGCGCGTGCCCAGGCCACCGGGTACTTCCCTCCGCGAATGTCCCCCGGGCTTCGCCCTCCTCCTTGATTTCGCTGCGGGAAGCACCCGGTGTCCTGCGCCCGCTGGGCGCTGTCGTTGTGCCGGTCGATCAATCACCGCACTGCCCAGCGCTCACGTCGATGCGGTGCCTTGCGCAGCGAAATTAAGGGGGAGCCCGAAGGGCGGAGGACATTCGCGGAGCAAGGTACCGCGTCGGCGGGAGCGCCGCCCTGAACCACAGCCTTACGGCAGCGGCCCCGTATTCGCCGTGCTCAACGGCAGCCGCGACACCTCGGCCAACAGCAACGCCAACTGCTGCGCAGCGGCATTGACCACCGCCTGACCCTTCTCTGCAGTGGCCGCCGCCGCATTCCCGGCCGCGCCCTGCGCGTTGTAGTCCTCCATCGCCCAGCCGAGCTTGGCGCTCTTGCCGTTGCCGAGGATCGCGTAGTCGGCTGCGCGCTGCTCTGAGGTGGAACTGAAATCCTTCGCCTCGCCCATGCGCACGAACTCGGGCGTCAGCGCCAGCATCATCGAGGTCTCGACCTCGCCCGCGTGCACGCCGAAGCGGTGCTCCTGCGCGCTGAACTGCGCGTTGGCATCGCCCAGCGGCAGGTTGAACCAGCTCACGCTGTAGACGATGAGGCCGTGCGCGGCGCGCAGCTCGCGCGCCACGATGTCCATCGCACCCACATGGCCGCCGTGGGCGTTGAACAGCACCAGCTTCTTCACGCCGGCGCGCGCCACGCCCGCGCCGATCTCCTTCCACATCCGGATCAGCGTCTCGGCCGACAGCGAGAGCGTGCCCGCGAAACGCGCGTGCTCGGGGCTCAGGCCGATCTGCTGGGTGGGCAGGAAAAGCGCCGGCAGTTCCGGCGGCAGCAGCGGCAGCGCGGCCGCCACGATGCCGTCGGCCAGCACGGTGTCCACGCCCAGCGGCAGGTGCGGGCCATGCTGTTCGGTCGCGCCCAGCGGCAGCACCGCCACCGTGGTCGCCGCATCGAGCGCGGCGAAGTCGCGCGTCGTCAATTGAGACCAGAAACGGGGCAAGGGGACCGGAAGTGCGTTCATGCGGCGATCTTAGGGCGGGGCCATGGGCGGCGCGCGGAGCAACACTTTGCGCACAACCGCACACAACCTCCTGACATCAGACGAATCGATCGCGAATCTGTTCACGATTAGTTCTCATCTTTGGTCATTTTCAATCCAATTGTTAACAAAATGACCTAGAGTCCTTTTCACGAACTTTCCGCCACGGCTTGTCACGGCCCAGGAAAGTTCAAGCAAAAAAGGGAGTTGCGTGTCCATCCATACACAAAGAAATGGAGGCACCGTCGTTGCCGGGCGCAAGGTCGCGCCCTTCAAGGCATTGCCTCATCGCCTCGCACGCGCCGTGCGGGGTTTGCCGCCGATCGTGTGCGTGCTGGTCTTCGGTACCAGCACCGCCTTCGCGGATTCCACTGTCGCGCCCTCGCCTGTCGCCCCCCATGGCGGCGCGGTGGCGTATGACGCCTCGCAGCACGACGCACTGATCGTCGCGCGCCGCGCCGGTCGCATCGCGCCGGCCCCAGCCCTGCAGCAGCTGCGCCAATGGCTGGCTGCCCCGCTGGCCGACGATCAGCGCCGCCGCGTGGCGTCCGACGCCATCGCGATCGCGGTCGCCGACGGTCGGTTCGCCGAGGCGGTGGCCGTGGGCCGCCAGGTGCCGCCCGCCGGGCTGAGCGACTACGCGCTCGGCCCCCTGGCCGGCGCCGCACGGCGCACGGGCGACATCGCCTTGCAGGGCGACACGGTCAAGGTCTGGCGCGCGCGCCAGCCGACGGCCCGCGAGCCGCGCCTCCACGAAGCTTTCTGGCGACTGGCCAGCGGCGACACGGCGGGCGCACACGCCATCTACCGCGCGCTGGCCCAGCCCGCGCCCACAGCGGTCGCCGACCGCGTCGCGCTGCTCGACCTGCGCGCCGCGCTGGCGCGTGCGCAAGGCCAGCCGTTCCAGGCGCTGTCGGCTTACAGCGAGATCACTTCGCTGCAGCCCGATCGCCGCGATGCGCAGCGCGATGCCGACTTCCTGCTGGCCGAGTACGGCGGCGCCACCGCCGCGTTCGAAGACGCGCAAGCCGCCGAGCGCAAGCAGCCCGGCAGCATCGCCCCGCTCACGCTTGCGATGCTCGAACAACAGGCGCTGGCGCAGCAGCTGCGATGGGCCGTGAAGGCGCGCGACCAGCGCGTGGGCGCGGCCCGCGTCACCGACCTCGACAAGGTGCTGACCGCGCAGCCCGCCGCGTTGGCCCGCGTCGATGCGGCGCTCGCGCAGCCCGCCACGCCAGACGCCGATGCATGGCGCACGCTGCGCACGCGGCTGCAGTCGGACCGCATGATGGCGCTGCTGGAGCGTGGCCGCCCGGCCGACACGATCGCGCTGTACGACAGCCTGCGTGCCGACGCCACCGTGCTACCGCCCTACGCACTCGGCACCGCCGCCCGTGCGCTGGCGCAGGAGCGCCGCTCGGTCGATGCCGTGCCGCTGTTCGAACAAGCGGTCGTCGATCTGCCGATGCCCGACCCCCTGCATTTCGGCCTGGTCTACGCCTACCTCGATACGGGCCGCTTCGACGACGCCGAAGCCCTGCTCCAACGCATCGAAGGCGCCACGCCGGTCCTGATGCGGCTGGCCCCGGAAGCCGGCCGCCCCAACGACCAGTTCTCGGAAGTGAGCGGCCTGAGCGCGCTGCTGCAGCTCTATGGCGATCGCCCGAAGATCGCGCAGCCGCGCTTCGACGCGCTCACCTACGAAGCCCCGCTCAATGCGGGCTACGCCTACGGCGCCGCGCTCACCGAGCGGTTGCGCGAGCACCCCGAGGCGGCCGTGGCGCGCTTCGAGGCGCTGAGCGCCGACCACCCCGACGACCTCAGCGTGCGCACCGGCCATGTCGAAGCGCTGCTCGACGCCGACGAATTCCGCGCGGCCCGGCTGCGCGCCGAGTCGCTCGAGGCCGACGCGCCCGACGCCGCCGAGGTGCGCGAGATGGCACGCAAGCGCCGCTCGCTGGTCGGCCCGCATCTCGAGATCGACGCCGAAGGTTCGCGCGGCGGCGGCACGCTGGCCAGCCGCGAATGGCGCGTCGACAGCCGGCTCAGCGCCGGCCTCATCGGCGATGCGTGGCGCGTGTTTTATGCGCAGACGCTGGGCCGCGGCTACACCTCCGAAGGCACCGCCAAGTGGGCCCGCAGCGGCCTCGGCGCAAGCTGGCAGCAGGGCCGATGGCTGGCCGAAGGCGTGCTGCAGCATGCGAACAACGGCCGCTACCGGAGCAGCGTGGCCGGCCGCGTCGACTACCGCGCGGGCGATGCCTGGCAGCTGTCGGCGACCTACGACGGCGACAGCAAGGAGCTGCCCTGGAAAGCCCGGGCCGTGCCCTTCGGCGCGCAGGCCATCGGCGCGCGCGAGTTCGGCGCCAGCGTGGCTCACATCGTCAACGAGTCGCGCCGCTTCGACCTGCAATGGCGCCGGCTCGACTTCAGCGACGGCAACCTGCGCGACGGCCTCGACTTCGGCTGGCGCGAGCGCTGGGTCAGCACGCCGCGCTTCCAGCTCGAGACGCGGCTGGGCGTCGATGCCAGCCGCAGCCGCCTGCAGGACGTGCGCTATTTCAGCCCCTCGCGCGATGCCAGCGCGCAGCTGTCGGTGCGCGGCCAGTGGCTCACCTGGAAAAGCGACGACCGCCAGTTCTTCCAGGTGCTGGAGCTTGGCGGCGGCAGCTACCGTCAGGCCGGCTTCGGCAGCGGCCCGCTGTGGAACCTGCGCTACGAGCACCGCTGGGCCCTGGGCCAGAAGCTCACGCTGCGCTACGGCCTGACCTACGGCAGCCACCCCTACGACGGCGTGCGCGAAAAACAGCGCGGCGTGTTCCTGAACCTTTCGATGCCCCTGCAGTGATGTCCGTGATGCAAGCCCCTACCTTCTTCTCCTGGTTGCGCACGGCCCTGCTGGGGCTGCTGCTGGCGGCGGCACTGCCGGCGCTTTCGGCGCCGGTGCTGCCTGCCGACCCCGACAACGGCGTCGACTTCCGCGTGATCTCGTTCCACGACGTGCGCCCCAACGTGCGCGCCAGCTTCGAAACCTCGCCCGACGAAACCGCCATCGACGAACGCACGCTCGCCGAAGTGTTCGCCTGGCTGCAGCACAGCGGCTACCACCCGGTCAGCCTGCAGCAGATCATCGATGCGCGCAACGGCGGCAAGCCGCTGCCGTCGCAGCCCGTGCTGCTGACCTTCGACGACGGCTACCGCAGCGCCTACACCCACGTGTTCCCGCTGCTCAAGCGCTTCAACTACCCGGCGCTGTTCGCGCTCGTGACGAGCTGGCTCGAAGTGCCCGAAGGCCAGCCCGTGCACTGGGGCGACAAGCCCGCGCCGCGCGAGAACTTCCTGCTGTGGCGCGAGGCCGCCGAGATGGCGCGTTCGCCGCTGGTCGAGTTCGCGAGCCACACCCATGCGATGCACACCGGCATCCAGGCCAACCCGCAAGGCAACCTGCTGCCCGCCGCGGCCACGCACCGCTACGACCCGGTCACCGGTCGCTACGAAGACGACGCGGCCTACCTGCGCCGCATCGAGACCGACCTGCGCCGCAGCCGCGAACTCATCGAGCAGCGCACCGGCGCCAAGGTGCGCGCCACCGTGTGGCCCTACGGCGCGTACAACACGCCCGCGCTGGAAGCCTCGGCGCGCGTGGGCATGCCGATCACCTTCACGCTCGACGACGGCGCGAACACGAAGGAGATTCCGCTCACGCGCATCCGCCGCGCGCTGGCCGCCTACGACAACGAGGCGCCCGACTACGTGCAGATGCTGCGCAGCCCCGTGGGCGGCGAGGTGCGGCCGATCAACCGCGTGATGCACGTCGACCTCGACTACGTGTACGACCCCGACCCGGCCCAGCAGGAGCGCAACCTCTCAGCGCTCATCGAGCGTGTGGCCGCCGTGCGCCCGCGCTCGGTGTTCCTGCAGGCCTATGCCGACCCCGACGGCGACGGCGTGGCCGACGCGCTGTACTTTCCCAACCGCCACCTGCCGATGCGCGCCGACCTGTTCGCCCGCGCCGCCTGGCAGCTGCGCAGCCGCACCGGTGTGAAGGTCTACGCGTGGATGCCCGTCACGGCCTACCGGCTGCCGGTGTCGAACCCGCTCGCCACGCACACGGTGCGCACGCTGAAAGGCGACGCGCCGGCCGACCGCTACCACCGGCTCTCGCCCTTCGACCCCGCCGTGCGCACGCTGGTCGGCGACCTGTACGAAGACCTGGGCCGCCACACCTTCTTCGAGGGCCTGCTGTTCCACGACGACGCCATGCTCTCGGACGACGAAGATGCCAGCCCCGCCGCGCTCGACACTTACCGCCGCTGGGGCCTGCCGGCCGACGTGGCCGCGCTGCGCGCCGACCCCGCGCTCATGGCACGCTGGACCACGGCCAAGACCCGCCACCTGATCGAATTCACGCAGGAACTCGCGGCGCGCGTGGGCACCTGGCGCCCTGCGCTGGAAACCGCGCGCAACCTCTACGCGCGGCCGGTGCTGGAGCCGCAGGCCGAGCAGTGGTTCGCGCAGAACTACGAAGCCTCGCTCGCCGCCTACGACTACGTCGGCCTGATGGCCATGCCGCGCATGGAGCAGGAGGCCCGCACCCCGGCCGACAGCGACGCGTGGCTGGCCCGCCTCGCGCAGCGCGCAGCCGCCACGCCGCATGGCCTGGACCGCACCGTGTTCGAACTGCAGGCGCGCGACTGGCGCACCGGCAAGCCCGTGCCCGACGCCGAGCTCACGCGCCAGTGGACCTTGCTGCAGCGTGCCGGCGTGCGCCACCTGGGCTACTACCCCGACGATTTCCTGAACAACCAGCCCTCGCTGGAGACCGTGCGCCGCGCGATCTCGGTGCGCTCGCTGCTGTCGCGCGCACCTCTTCGTGCCGGCACCGCCGCGACCCTGCCATCTGAAGGAAAGCCCCGATGAACACGCTCCAGATGCTGGTGGACCTGATTCCGCCGGTGCTCTTCGGCTTCGTCTTCTACTACCCGTTCTTCATGGCGTGGGTGTGGATTGCCGGCGGCCTTTCGCATGCGTGGTCGTTCGAGCGCAAGCGCGACGTCGAGATCGACCCGCTGCCGCTGCTGCCCTCGCAGCCGCTCGTGACCGTGGTCGTGCCCTGCTTCAACGAAGCGCCGCACCTGCGCGAAGTGATCGAGCAGCTCATGCGCACGCACTACCCGAACTACGAGGTGATCGCCGTCAACGACGGCAGCACCGACGGCACCGGCGAGCTGCTCGACCAGATGACGCAAGAGTTCAGCCGCCTGCGCGTGATCCACAACGCCAGCAACCAGGGCAAGGCCGTGGGCCTGAACACCGCCTGCCAGCTGGCGCGCGGCGAGTACATCCTGGGCATCGACGGCGATGCGCTGGTCGACCCGAACGCCATTGCGTGGATGCTCAAGCGCATGCTGGCCTCGGACCGCATCGGCGCCGTCACCGGCAACCCGCGCATCCGCACGCGCACCACGCTGCTGGGGCGCATGCAGGTGGGCGAGTTCTCGTCGATCATCGGCCTCATCAAGCGTTCGCAGCAGCTCATCGGCACGCTGTTCACGGTGTCGGGCGTGCTCGCCATGTTCCGCCGCCGCGCCGTGCTCGAGGTGGGCTTCTGGAGCCCCGACGTGCTCACCGAGGACATCGACATGAGCTGGAAGCTCCAGCTCGCCGGCTGGCACCTGCGCTTCGAGCCGCGCGCGCTGTGCTGGATCCTCATGCCCGAAACGCTGCGCGGCCTGTGGAAGCAGCGCCTGCGCTGGGCCGTCGGCGGCATCCAGACCATGCTGCGCATCACGCCGTCCATCCTGCGCCTGCGCAGCTGGCGCCTGTGGCTCATCTACAGCGAGTACATGGTGAGCGTGGTGTGGGCCTATGCGATGGCGCTCGTGCTGTTGATCAGCTTCATCCGCCCCTTCCTGCCGCAGGAATCGGCCTGGCATTCGGCATTGCTGCCGCACTGGCAGGGCACGCTGCTGGCCATGACCTGCATCCTGCAGATGCTGCTGAGCCTGTGGATCGACCGTCGCTACGACCGCGACCTCCTGCGCTATTTCGCCGGAACGATCTGGTACCCGATCGCGTTCTGGACGATCACGATGGCCACCACGGTGGTCGCCCTTCCCCAAGCCCTGATACGCCGACGCGGCAAGCGCGCGGTGTGGACGAGCCCTGACCGAGGAGTTTCTTCCGATGCATCCTGAGAACCCGCTTTCTTCGCCGGCGCTCCACGAAGCCCCGCCGCCCCGCACCCGTTCGTGGGGCCAACCCGCGATGGACGAACCCATCATCGACGCCGCGCGCATCCCGCTGCACGCCTTCGGCAACGGCCGCTCGCCGGCGCGCACCCTGGCCATGTACCTGTGGCTGCGCGTGCTGCGCCCCGCGATCACCGTCGCGATCTGGTTCTGCGCCATCTGGTACGCCTGGCCCTACGTGATGGGCGCGCGCTCCCAGCCCGAGGTGCTGCACCTGCTGGGCCTGTACGCCATCGTCATCGGCGTGATCCTCGCCTCGATGCTGGTCATGGGCCCGCTGCGCCGCCGCCAGCACGGGCGCGAAACCCCGCCGGAAAAAGAGCAGTCGTCGCTGTTCGCGCTGGCCTCTTACATCGAAGTCGCGCCCGCGCGCCTGTCGACCTGGCAACGCACGCGCCAGCTGCTGGCGCACCACGACACCCACGGCCAACTGCGCGACGCCACCGACACCGCGCCGGCCGCGCTGGAAGAAGAAGTAACAGCACCGGCGAAGCGCCGCAAGGCCTGAAGCGCAGGGCGAGGGAAACCGACGCGGCCTTTCGGCCGTGTCGCTGCAGAAATTTCGGGGCGGTGATTCAATTGCGGCGGTGGCGACAGCAGCGCCGCGATCGAATCCCCTTCTTCCCTCAAGGAACCCCGACATGGACCTCCAGCTCCAGGACCAGCACGTTCTCATCACCGGCGGCAGCAAGGGCATCGGCCTGGCCTGCGCGCTGGGCTTCCTGCGCGAAGGCGCGCGCGTGAGCCTGGTCTCGCGCGATCTGCAGAACCTGCAACAGGGCCAGCAGTCGCTCATCGCCGCGTTCCCGCAGGCCGAAGGCCGCGTCTCCCTGCATGCCGCCGACCTGAAAGACCCCGCCAGTGCCGTCGCCGCACTCGACGCCGCCGAACAAACCTTCGGCCCCGTCGACGTGCTCGTCAATTCGGCCGGCGCCGCGCGCCGCACCCCGCCCGACGAGCTCACGCCTGCCGCGTGGCACGACGCGATGGATGCCAAGTACTTCACCTACATCCACATGATCGACCCGGTCGTGAAGCGCATGGGCACGCGCGGCCGCGGCGCGATCGTCAACGTGATCGGCCAGGGCGGCAAGGTCGCGAGCCCGGTGCACATGGCGGGCGGCGCGGCCAATGCGGCGCTGATGCTGGTGAGTGCGGGCATGGCTGCGGCCTATGCGGCGAAGGGCGTGCGCGTGAACGCGGTGAACCCTGGGCTCACGCTGACCGCGCGGCTGCAGGAAGGGATGAAGGCCGATGCGAAGCTGGCAGGGATCGGCACGGATGAGGCGCTGGAACGTGCGACGGCGCGCTTGCCGCTGGGGCGCATTGCGACGCCGGAGGAAGTGGCGAACACCGTGCTGTTCCTGGCGTCGGCGAAGGCGAGTTATGTGACGGGGGCGATCGTGGCGATGGATGGGGCGGTGACGCCGATGATTTGAGATGACGGTAGCTAGGGCAATGGCGGTTTCGAACGCTGCTGCCCTCACCCCAACCCTCTCCCAGAGGGAGAGGGAGTAAATCCGGGGAGCGGGTCCGGAGAACAAGTATGGGAAGCCAATCGGCAACGCGAATCCGGAAAGTAAATCCGTGGGAGCGAACGCAGTGATGCGATCTCCCAGGCCGAGCGAAGCGATGGCCCGAATACTCCCCTCCCCTCTGGCCGCGCCGAGGAGCGGAGCGTTTCGCGGATCAGGGCTTGCAGCTGTTTGAGCCGCAGGCGAGTTCTGCAAGACCCCGCGAAACGTGAGCACCGCAGGTTGCCCGCAGCGAAGCGGAGGGACGCGGACAGTGGGGTCGCCTTTCTTTGCTTACTTTCTTTGGCGAAGCAAAGAAAGTGAGTCGCCCGCCGGGGCGAGTCCCGGCCAGCCGCCTCAAACCTCAGCCAACAACCCCTCGAACTTCAAAGCCAAAAAATCCACAAATCCACGAACCCGAGCCGGCACAAACCTCCCACTAGGCAGCAACGCATGCAGCGGATAAGGCTCCGTCTCCCAATCCGCCATCAGATGCACCAGCCGCCCGCTGCGAATGTCATCCCGCACATCCAGCGCCGACTTCAACGTGACGCCATACCCCGCCACCGCCCACTCCCTCGCCAGCGACGCATCGTCCACACTGCGATTCCCATTCACCCGCACTTCCGTCCACTGCCCGTGCTGCGCAAATCGCCAGACGCGATGCCGCCGCCCGCCGCGGTTGAAAGTCAGGCAGTTGTGATGCACCAGGTCTTGCGGCACCTTCGGCGCAGGATGCCGCCGCAGATAGTCGGGCGATGCCGTCAGCAGCGGATTCGTCATCGCAAACGCCCGCGCCACCAACCGCGAATCGGCGAGTGCCCCATAACGCAGCGCCACATCGACCTCGTCACGCATCACGTCCAGCGGACGATCCCCGACAGAGAGCGACAGCTGCACCCCGCCATGCAGCGCCAGGAATTCATCGAACCAAGGCAGCAGCGTGCTGCGCGTCAGGTCCGACGGCGCAGCCACGCGCAAGGTGCCGACCAACTCGCCGCGATCCGCAGTGACCAGCGACTCGCCCTCATCCAGCAGTTCGAAAGCCCGCACCGCGTAGTCGAGCAGCGTCTGCCCCTGCGGCGTCAGGCGCATCGCCCGCGTCGACCGCTCGAACAGCCGCGCGCCAAGCTGCGTCTCCAGCCGTTTGAGCGTGGCACTGGCTGCCGCCGGCGTGATGCCCAGCGCGTGCGCCGCCGCCGTGAGCGTGCCCCCACGCGCCGTCTGCACGAGCACGCGCAGGTCCGAGGTATTTTCAATTTTCATTTGAAGGTGTTGCTGTTCCGCGCCGGCTTATCAAATGGCCGTTGCCATCCTACAGTCGAGCCATCGTTCCAGAAAGGTCCCTCCCATGAAAGCCATCGGCTACTACCAGCCTCTTCCCATCGACCACGCTGAGTCGCTGCAGGACATCGAACTCCCCGCCCCCGTGCCCGGCGCGCGCGACCTGCTGGTGCGCGTGAAGGCCGTGTCGGTCAACCCCGTCGACACCAAGGTCCGCAAGAACGCCGCCCCCGAAGCCGGCCAGGCCAAGGTGCTGGGCTGGGACGCGGTCGGCACCGTCGAGGCCATCGGCAGCGGCGTGCAGAACTTCAAGGTCGGCGACCGCGTGTACTACGCCGGCTCGATCATTCGCCCCGGCGCCAATTCGGAGCTGCACGCGGTCGACGAGCGCATCGCCGCGCTCGCACCCAAGACCCTCGACGACGCCCAGGCCGCCGCACTGCCGCTGACCACCATCACCGCCTACGAACTGCTGTTCGACCGCCTGCAAGTGCCCAAGGACGGCGGCGAAGGCCAGACCTTGCTGATCACCGGCGGCGCGGGCGGCGTGGGCTCCATCCTCATCCAGCTCGCACGCCAACTCACGAAGCTGCGTGTCGTCGCCACCGCCTCGCGCCCCGAAACGCGCGCATGGTGCCTGGCACTGGGCGCGCACGTCGTCATCGACCACTCGAAGCCGCTCACCGCCGAACTCACGGCCGCGGGCATCGACGAGGTCGACATGGTCGCCAGCCTCACGCAGACCGACCAGCACTACGCGCAGATCATCGAGAGCCTCAAGCCCCAGGGCCAGCTCGCGGTGATCGACGACATGAAGGTGCTCGACGCGATGCCGCTGAAGACCAAGTGCATTTCGCTGCACTGGGAAATGATGTTCGCGCGCTCGCGCTTCACCACGCCCGACATCGCCGAGCAGGGCAAGCTGCTCGCCGAAGTGGCCGCGCTGGTCGACGCGGGCCGCATCCGCACGACGGCGAATGCGAGCTTCGGCACCATCAACGCCGCGAACCTCAAGAAGGCGCATGCGCTCATCGAAAGCGGCAAGGCGCAGGGCAAGGTGGTGCTGGCCGGGTTCTGATCTGCGCACAATCGGTCGCATGACCGACGAAAGCACACCCACCCCGCCCCACCTCATCGAATTCGACACCCCGCGCCTGCGGGTGCGCCAATGGCGCGAGAGCGATCTCGCGCCATTTTTCGCGCTGGCCTGCGACCCGCAGGTGATGGAGTTCCTGCTGCCCTTGCCCACGCGCGCCGAGAGCGACGCAGCGGCCAACCGTGCCCGGGCGCTCGTCGCTCAGAACGGCTGGGGCTTCTGGGCCGTCGAGCGCAAGGACACGGGCGAGTTCATCGGCTTCACCGGCCTGAACGTGCCGATGGCCACGCTGCCTTTCTCGCCCTGCGTCGAGATCGGCTGGCGCCTTGCGCGCGCCAGCTGGGGCCAGGGCTTCGCGACCGAGGCGGCGCGCGGTGCGCTGCAGGTCGGGTTCGCACAACTCGGGCTCAACGAGATCGTGGCGTTCACTGCCGAAGGCAACGTGCGCTCCGCCGCGGTGATGACGCGCCTCGGCATGCACGAGGACGTGGCCGGCGCCTTCGACCACCCTGCGGTGCCCGAAGGCCATGTGCTGCGCGGCCACCGGCTGTTCCGCATCGGCCGCGCGGCATGGCAGGCCACGCGCAGCGCTTCAGAATGAATGCAACAGCAGCGCGGCGCCCGAGACGATCGCAAAGACCTGCACGAAGATCCGAAGCACGCGACCGTTGATGCGGCGATGCACCACGCGGCTGAGCACCGCGCCCACGACGAGCGCGGGCAACAGCAAGGCCGCGGCATAGAGCTGTGAACCGTCGATGCGCCCCGCCACCATCAGCGTGGCCAGGGACACCAGCTCGCCCACCAGGAAGCACAGCGCAATCGTCGAGCGCATGGTGGGCGCCGGCTGGTGCTGGTAGACCAGCGCCAGCGGCGGCCCGCCGATGCCGGTCGCGGTTTCGGTGACGCCGGTGACGAGCCCCGCCGCCACGAAGGCGGTGCGGCCCGGCGAGAAGGCCGGCATCATCAACGTGACGAGCGCCGCCGCGATGGTCGATGCGCCGACGAACAGCGACAGGTGGCTCGCACTCAGCGCCGCCAGCACCCAGAGGCCGCCGACGGTGCCGAGCAGGCGCCCGCCGGTGATCCAGCTGGCGCCGGTGCGGTCGATGGCGCCACGCTCGCGCCACATCACGTAGAAGTTCAGCGGCAGCATCAGCACCAGCACACACACGGGCAGCAGGTCGGGGCGCACGATGCCGATCACCGGCGCGGCGATGAGCGCAAAGCCGACGCCGGTCGCGCCCTGCACGAAGGCGGCGATCAGCACGGCGATGGAGACGAGAAAGAGGTGCTGCGCGCTCACTGCGAATGCCGCTCCGTGGCCAGGCGGCGGTGCGCGGCCGCAGGCGGATGCAGCCGCACGATGGGCGCGCGGTCCATCGCCGCGTGGGCGACGTGTGCGAGCTGCCGCTGCAGCGCGCGTGCGTCCCAGTCGGGCGGCCAGCCTTCCCACAGGCGCAGGCGTCCGTCGACGAACACGGCCACGATCTGGTCGCGGTTGCCCAGGCGCACGAGGTCCCACGTGAGATCGACCGAGGTGCACATCTCGGGTGTGTCGACATCGACGATGAGGAAATCGGCCGCCTTGCCCACGGCGATCTCGCCCGTGAGGTGGCCCAGGCCCACGGCACGCGCGCCTTCGTGCGTCGCGTGGTCGAACCAGGTCCAGCCGCCGCCGCTCGACGCATCGCCGATGGCCATGCCGAAGGCCAGCTTCTGCGCGGCTTCGGCCGCGTCCATCAGGCGGAAGGCGTCGCTGCGCGTGGCGTCGGTGCCCAGACCGAAGCGGATGCCCAGCGCGGCCATCAGGTTCGCGGGCGCCACGGCGTTGCCCTTCCACTGGCTGGCGACGGGGTTGTAGCTCACGGCGGTGTCGGTGTCGCGCAGCACCATGAGTTCCGACGGCGTGACCAGCGTGCCGTGCGCAATGAGCACCTGCGGACCCAGCGCGCCCAGGTGCGCCAGCAGCTCCAGCGGCCGCTTGCCGCGCTGCACCACCGAGCGCTCGACCGAGGCGAGGTGCTCGTTGACGTGCGTCTGGAACACGGTGCGCGCTTCGGCGCACAAGGCCGACACGGCAACCAGCATCTCGTCGGAGGCCGCTTCGGGCACCGAGATGGCGAGCGAGGGATGCACCAGTTCCGCACCCGACCACTGCTGCAGGAACTGCGCGGCGTGCGACTGGATGGCCTGGCGCTCAGCGGCGGTGCTGTCGTTGCCGCCGTCGTTGCAGATCAGGCCCAGCACGCAGCGCAGCCCGGCTTCCTTCACGGCCGCGGCCACGGCGCCGATGTCGCCCGGCGCGCGCGTGCCCGCGTCGCACACGGTGGTGAAGCCGCCGCGCAGCGATTCGAGCGCCGCGAGCTTGGAGGCCATGTAGACGAACTCGTCGTCCAGGCTCGACTCGAGCGGCACCCACACGCGCCGGAAGATTTCCGACGGCTCGCCATAGGCCAGCGACTTGCCGAAAGACTGCGTGAGGTGGTGGTGCGCATCGATCATGCCGGGCATCAGCAGCTTGCCGGGCAGGTGCCGCGGCGTGAGATGCGGGTGGCGGGCGATGAGCGCGTCGGCGGGGCCGACATCGCGAAAGCGGCCGCCTTCGATGCGCACGGCATGGCCGGTGGCGGGGCCGTCGCGCAGCATCAGGTGGTCGGGAACGAGCAGCAGCTCGTCGGCCGCGAAGAGCGCGGCATCGAGTTCAGGAGACATGGTGAAAAGAGAGAGCAGGAAAGGAAAGGGAGAGGCGCGCGGCGCTCATTGCGGCGCAGGTGCGATGGCCGGGCTGTCGGCCTGCACGCGGTTGAACACCAGGTTGAGCACCACCGCGGTGAGCGAGCCCATGGCCAGGCCGTTGCCCAGCACCAGCTGCAGCGTGTCGGGAAAGCGGCTGTACAGGCCCGGCACGACGATGGGCAGCAGGCCCATGGTCAGTGCGCCGGCCAGCACGAACATGTTGCCGCGCTCGTGCAGGTCGACCTTGCGCAGCATGTCGATGCCCATGGTGCCGATGATCGCGAACACCACCATCGCGGTGCCGCCGACCACGGCCGAAGGAATGGCGCTGGCCAGCCGGCCCAGCGGCGCCGACAGCGCGATGAGGACCAGGATCACGCCCGCGGCCGCCGTCACGTAGCGCGAGCGCACGTTGGTGGCGCGCACGATGCCGATGTTCTCACCGCTGGTGATGATCATCGAGGTGCCGAAGAAGCCGCCTGCCAGCGACACCAGCGCGTCGCCGCGGATGGTGCGCGGCACCACGTCGCGCGGGTCGATCTTGCGGCCCACCACGTCGGCCACCGCCACGGTCTGCCCCGTGGCCTCGACCATCGAGATGATGCTGAAGATCAGGAGCGGCACGGCCGCCACCAGGTCGAAGCGCGGCATGCCGAAGGGCAGCAGCGTCGGCGCGCTCCAGAAGGGCCCGGCCGCCACGCCGCTGAAGTCCATCAGCCCGCACGCCGCGGCCAGCACCGTGCCGGCCAGCAGGCCCAGCAGCACCGCGAGCTGGCCGAGCGTGCCCTTGAACACACGCGCGAACAGCACGGTGAAGCCGATGGTCGCGAGTGCCAGCCCGATGTTCACCGGGTCGGCAAACGTGGACGTGCCGGCCTTGCCCGCGATGATGCCGCCGTACACCTTCACGAGGTTGATCGACACCAGCAGCAGCAAGGTGCCGATGACGATCTTCGGAAAGAAGCGCAGGCAGCGCGCGAACACCGGCAGCACCAGAAAGTAGAACAGCGCCGTGAGGATCACCGCGCCCGAGGCGGTCTGCAGGTCGCGCTGCTGGGCGATGGTCACGAACATCACGATGGGCGCACCGCCCGGCACCATCACGAACGGCAGGCGCGCGCCGAACTTCCACGGCCCGAACGACTGCAGCAAGGTGCCCACGCCGCACAGCAAAAAGGTGGCGCTGATCAGGTTGACCGTGAGCGCGGAGTCCAGCCCCAGCGCCTTGGCCACGAGGAACACGGACGTGATGGGCACGGCCGCCATCACCAGCACGTGCTGCAGGCCGAACAGGAGCAGTTGCGACAAGGGCAGCATCGCGTCGACTGGGGCAATCGTGGCGGTGGTTGCGGAGGGCGTGCCGACAGGCACGACAGAAGGCACAGCAGAGGCATCGGGAACACGGGACATCATGGAATCCTTGAACCGGGACCGCGCCCAAATCGATTTGGGCGCGCTGGCAAAAAAAGCCGCCGAAGCGGGTGAAGTACATTCCGTGGCAGCGAGCCCCAAAACGATTTGGGAATTGAATCACCGCTTTTCGAAAAGGTCAACGGGATGAGCACCAATCCATCGCCGCGGGCAAACATCAAGGACGTGGCGCGCGAAGCGGGCGTGTCGCCGACCACCGTCTCGCACGCACTCAACGCCCGGGGCCAGGTCGATGCCGAAACGCGCGCGCGCGTCGAGCAGGCGGCGCTGAAGCTGGGCTACCGGCCCAACCGCAATGCGCAGCGGCTGCGCACGGGCGAGGCGCACATGATCGTGCTGCTGTCGTCGATGCCGTTCGCCGTGGCCGGCGGCCCGTCGCGCCTCGGCTTCCTGATGGAAGTGGCGGCCGTAGCGGCAGCGGCGGCGCTCGACCGCCGCCTGGCGCTGGTGCTGGCGCCGCCCATGGAAACCGGGCGCGTGCCGATGGAGCTGCTCGACGTCGATGGCGCACTGGTCATCGAGCCCTCGGCGGGCGACCCCAACCTGGCGTACCTGCTGCGGCGCGGTCTGCCGGTGGTGGCCATCGGCAAGCCCGCCGAAGAAGCGGCCGACGGGCCGGCGATGCCGCCCTATGTCGACATTCACTCGGGCCAGACCACGCGCCTGCTGCTCGACCACCTGCACGACCAGGGCGCGCGCAAGGTCGCGATGATCCTCGGCTCGGCCGCGCGCAACTCGTATGTGGAAGGCCAGGCGGCCTACCAGGCCTTCGCCGCCGCACACGGGCAGGCGCCGCTGCTGTCGCTGGTCGACGAGGCCGAGGGCGAAAACGGCGGCCGGCAGGCCGCGCTGGCGCTGCTGGCGGCGCACCCCGACATCGACGCCTTCTGCGTGCCGGTCGACGCCTTCGCCTCGGGCGCGGTGGCAGCGGTTGTCGAATCGGGCCGGCGCATTCCCGACGACGTGATGGTCGTCACGCGCTACGACGGCCTGCGCGCCCGCACCTGCGTGCCGCCGCTCACGGCCGTCGACCTGCACCTGGACGAGGTCGCGCAGCAGGCGATTGCGCTGCTGTTCGACCACCTGCGCGGCGACACCAGCCGGCGCCGCGTCGAGGGGCCGGCGGCCCAGTTGGTGCCGCGCTTGTCGTCGGCACGCCAGCGCTGATCGCGCCTCAGTTGGGCTTGCTGCGCGACACGCGCCACACCGCGTTGCCCACGTCGTCCGCCACCAGCAGCGCGCCGCTCTTGTCGAGCGCCACCCCGACCGGCCGGCCGTGCGCCTTTTCGTCGGCGCTCAAAAAGCCCGTGAGGATGTCGACCGGCGGCCCGCTCGGCTTGCCGCCGATGAAGGGCACGAACACGACCTTGTAGCCCGACTTGGGCTTGCGGTTCCACGAGCCGTGCTCGCCGATGAAGGCGCCGCTCGCGAACTCGGGCGGCATGCCGCGCGGGTTCGAGAACACCAGGCCCAGCGGCGCGACGTGCGAGCCCAGCGCGTAGTCGGGCGCCAGCGCCTTCGCCACGAGCTCGGGCTTTTGCGGCGTGACGCGCGCATCGACCACGCCGCCCCAGTAGCTCCAGGGCCAGCCGTAGAAGGCGCCGTCTTTCACCGAGGTGAGGTAGTCGGGTACGAGGTCGCTGCCGATTTCGTCGCGCTCGTTCACCACGGTCCACAGCGTGTTGGTCTCGGGCTCCCAGCCCAGGCCGTTGGGGTTGCGCAGGCCGCTCGCGAACAGGCGCTTCTCGCCGCTCTTCGCATCGACCTCCCAGATCGCTGCGCGCCCCTCTTCGGCCGCCATGCCGTTCTCGCCGATGTTGCTGTTGGAGCCGACCGTGACGTAGAGCTTGCTGCCGTCGGCATTGGCGATGACGTTCTTGGTCCAGTGGTGGTTGATGCCCGCGGGCAGCGCCGTCACGACCACCGGCTTGGCGCGGGCCGACGTGTCGCCTTCGGTGTAGGGCACCTTCACGAGCGCATCGGCATTGGCGATGAAGAGCTCGTTGCCGACCAGCGCCATGCCATAGGGCGAGACGAGGTCCGACAGGAACACCTGCTTCACCTCGGCCAGGCCGTCGCCGTCGGCATCGCGCAGCAGGGTGATGCGGTTGGCGCTGGGCACGCCGGCGCCGGCGCGGCCCATCACCTTGCCCATGACCCAGTTGCGCACCTTCGCGACCGGGCCGCCAGTGTCGCTGCCTTCGGGCTTGGGCGGCTTGTTGCTTTCGGCCACCAGCACGTCGCCGTTGGGCAGCGTGTAGACCCAGCGCGGATGGTCCAGCCCGCGCGCCAGCGCCGTCACGCGCAGGCCTTCGGCGGGCGTGGGCGCGGCGGTGTCGGTCCACCCGACGGCGGGCGCCACGTTGACGGTGGGAATCAGCGTCTTGTTCGGATCGACGAGCTGTGGCCGGGGGCCGGTCGTGAGTTCGGGCGAGAGCTTGGCGGTCTCGCCGCAGCCGGCGACGAGCAGCACGGCGGCCATGGCCGCTGCGGAAAGAGCGAGGGGAGCGGGACGGTGCGGCGATGCGTTCATGCAGATTCCTTGCGCGGCGGACGGCCGCAGACCGCCGGATCATGCGCAATCGCATGGCGCGGGCGTGTCGGTCGTGGGCGCTTTCCGGCGTGCGCGCACCTCCTTCGCGCATCGTCGCTACCATCGCCGCATGACCGACGACCTGTTCCGCGCCGACGCCTACCTGCGCACCTGTGAAGCCCGCATCCTGCGCCTCGACGACACCGGCATCGTGCTGGACCGCACCGTGTTCTATCCGCTGGGCGGCGGGCAGGCCGGCGACGCCGGCGTGCTGGTGCTCGCCGACGGCCGCGAAATCGCCATCGTCGACACCCGCAAGGCCAAGGATGCCGAGGGCCAGCCGACTGCCGAGTTCGTTCACGTGCCCGCGCCCGACCAGGCCGAGCTGCTGGCCGCGCTGGCGCCCGGCGACACCGTCACCGCCCGCCTCGACTGGGAGCGCCGCCATCGGCTGATGCGCTTCCACACCGCCAGCCACCTGCTGTGCCACCTCGTGCCGGTGCCGGTGAACGGCTGCTCGATCACGCCCGAATACGCGCGCATCGACTTCCACATCACCGACCCGCTCGACAAGGAAACGCTCACCGCCGGCCTCGCGAAGCTGGTCGAAGCCGCCCATCCGCTGACCGTGGGCGCCATCACCGACGCCGAGCTCGACGCCAACCCTGCGCTGGTCAAGAGCATGAGCGTGCAACCGCCGCGCGGCACGGGCACGGTGCGCACCATCCGCATCGGCGGCACGGGCGAGGACGGCAGCACGCCCTCGATCGACTTCCAGCCCTGCGGCGGCACGCACGTGGCCAACACGGCGGAAATCGGCGCCATGGTCGTCACCAAGATCGAGAAGAAGAGCGCGACCACCCGGCGCGTGGTCCTGGGCTGGCCCGCGGCAGTACCCGCGGCCTGAGTCCCCCGGAAAGACCCGGCCTCCAGGAACTTCGCCCCGCCCTCTGGCTCCGACTGTCCGGCATGATCCTTTCGCGCATCACTCTCGCTCCCTTTCTGATAGCTATTGCCGCAGCCTGCATGCCGGCTGCGGCCCAGCTGGCCCCGAAGACCAGGGCCGTGGTCACCACCCCCCATGTGCGCGCCGAGCTGGTCGCCCATGCGCCCGACGGTGTGGCGCCCGGCGCGCCGGTCTGGATCGGGCTGCAGATCACCCACCAGCCCGAGTGGCACACCTACTGGAAGAACGCCGGCGATTCGGGTCTTCCGACGGAATTGAAGTGGACGCTGCCCGCCGGCGTCTCGACCGGCGAGATCGCCTGGCCGGTGCCCAAGAAGATCCCGGTCGGCACGCTCGCCAACTACGGCTACGAGAACACCGTGCTGCTGCCGGTGCCGCTCGAGGTTTCGACACTCTACAAACCCGACGTGGCGCTCACCGGCGGATCGCCCGCGATGGACATCAAGCTGCAGGCCTCCTGGCTGGTCTGCCGCAAGGAATGCATTCCTGAAGAGGGCGAGTTCACGCTCTCGCTGCCCACGCGCGGTTCCACCGCGCTGAACAAGGCGGCCTTCGACACCGCGCAGGCCGCGCAACCGCAGCCGCTGGGCGCGCCCGGCGCCATCGCCGTCGACGGCCAGCAACTGAAGGTGCGCCTCGACGGCCTGCCCGCCGCAGTGCGCGGCAAGACGCTCGAGTTCTTCCCCGAAACGCCCGAGGTGATCCGCACCGCCGCCGTGTCGGGCAAGGACTGGACGCAGGCCTGGGACGGCGCGACCTGGACCGCCACCATGCCGCTGGCCGACCAGCGCAGCGAAAGCCCCACCGTCATGCCCGTCGTGGTGGTGCTGGCCGAGGCCGATCGCCAGTCGGGCCAGCCCGTGGCATGGCGCGCCGAAGCGCCGGTGTCGGGCACCTGGCCCACCGCTGCGGCCGCGCCGCGCGCCGCCGCGGTGTCGCCCGCGCTGCAGGCGGCGCTGGCGGCCAACGCGGCGCAAGCGGCGGCCCCCGCTGCTGCCCAAGCCCAGCCCGCCGGCGCCTTCATGGTCGCCCTGCTCGGTGCGCTGCTCGGCGGCCTGCTGCTCAACCTCATGCCCTGCGTGTTCCCGATCCTCGCGATCAAGGTGCTGGGCTTCGCGCGGCAGGCGGGCAACGCCAGCGCGCACCGCAAGGCGGGCCTGGCCTACACGGGCGGCGTGATGCTGTCGTTCCTCGCGCTGGGCGGCGCCATGCTCGCGCTGCGCGCGGCCGGTGCGCAACTCGGCTGGGGTTTCCAGCTGCAGTCGCCCGCCGTGGTGGCGGCTCTGGCAGCGCTCTTCACCTTGCTCGGCCTGAACCTGGCGGGCGTGTTCGAGTTCGGCCGCGCGGCGCCGCAGTCGGTGTGCAGCGCGCAGGCCAAGCACCCGCTGGCCAACGACTTCCTCTCCGGCGTGCTCGCCGTGGTGATCGCCTCGCCCTGCACCGCGCCGTTCATGGGCGCCTCGCTGGGCTTTGCCATCGGCCTGCCGGCCACGCAGGCGCTGATGCTGTTCGCGGCACTGGGCCTCGGCCTCGCCCTGCCCTACCTGGTGGCGGGCTTCGTGCCGGCCGTGGCGCGCCTGCTGCCCAAGCCGGGCCCGTGGATGCACACGCTGCGCCGCCTGCTCGCCTTCCCGATGTTCGCGACCGTGGCCTGGCTGGTCTGGGTGCTGGGCCAGCAAAGCGGCATCGACGGCGCGGGCACGCTGCTCGCGCTGCTGGTGTGCCTGGCCGCCGTGGTCTGGGCGTTCACGCTGCGCGGACGCACGCGGGTCGTCATCGCCACCGTGATGATCGCCTTCACTGCCGTGCTGGCCGGCGCCATCGGCCGCAACATCGTGCAAGTGCCCGAACCGGCCAAGCTGGCCGCGGCGCCGAACGACGGCGAGCGCTGGCAGCCGTGGTCGGCCCAGCGCGTGAGCGACATGGCGAACGCCGGCCGCCCCGTCTTCATCGACTTCACCGCCGCCTGGTGCGTGACCTGCCAGTACAACAAGAAGAGCACGCTGGCCGACGCCGAGGTGCTCGCCGACTTCGATGCCAAGCAGGTCGCCATGCTGCGCGCCGACTGGACCCGCCGCGACCCCGCCATCACCGCCGCGCTCACCGCGCTGGGCCGCAGCGGCGTGCCGGTGTATGTGCTGCAGGCGCCAGGCAAGGCGCCCGTGGTGCTGACCGAAATCCTCAGCAAGGACGAGGTGCGCGCCGCGTTGGCAGCGCTTTGAGAGCCGATGCAGTGAAATGAATTGAGATGACAACGCCGCTGTCATGGGTTGTCACACGCACTTGAAGAAACCGTTCTAAGCTGCAGTTGTTGTTTGGAATTTTGTTTTTGGAGTTCAAGCTGGCCATGACGCTTTCGCCCACTGTCGACTCACGCTCCCTTCGCGCCGCGCGCCAGGCGCGCGCCGCCCTCAGCCGCGCTTCCCGCCGCGCCGTCGTTGCCGCCGCCGTGGCGCTGGGCGCCACCTTCCTCATGGGCACCAACGCCTTTGCCGCGCCGGCCGTGGGCCAGCAGGCGCCCGATTTCGTCGCCGTCGACACCAGCGGCGCCAAGCACAAGCTGTCCGATTTCGCGGGCAAGTTCGTGGTGCTCGAATGGACCAACCCTGGCTGCCCCTTCGTGCGCAAGCACTACGGCAGCGGCAACATGCCCGCCACGCAGAAAGCGGCCACCGACAAGGGCGTGGTCTGGCTCGCGATCAACTCCACCGAACGCGCCGCCAGCGACTACCTGAAGGCCGACGCGCTCGACGCCTGGATGAAGTCGCAAAAGGCCGCGCCCACCGCCGTGCTCATGGACGAAGACGGCGTCATCGGCCAGGTCTACGGCGCGCGCACCACGCCCCACATCTTCATCATCGATCCCAAGGGCATGCTGGTGTATGCCGGCGGCATCGACAGCATCGCCTCGGCGCGCGCCGACGACATCAAGACCGCCACCAACTACGTGAACCAGGCGCTGGGCGAAGTGCTCGGCGGAAAACCGGTGTCGACCGCGAGCACGCGGCCGTACGGGTGTTCGATCAAGTACAAGAGTTGATCGGGCGGGGGCTGCGCCCGCGGGGTTCTCGCGCAAGCTGACGCGCAGGCCTCTTCGTCTCGCATCCTCGATGACACGGACACGCTGTGTCCAGGCCTGAAACGGGCACGCCCATGCCCGGCCCCTCCCGCTTCGAACCCGTCGGCCGGTTCGTTCGGGCAGAAGCCAAATCGCCGCAAAAAGCGCATCATCGTCACTGACGAACCCACGGTGCGGACTGTTCGCGAGGCGAGCATGACAAGAAGGTTCAAGACGCTTTTCTGGGTCGGCGCTGGACTCGCCGTGGGGGGAACGCTTGCCGCGCTCGTGGCGAACGAGTTGAAGACCTCCCGGCTGCAATCGGCCCTGTGGCGCGACCTTGCCAGCGGTGCCAACTTCAGCGTCGACGCCGGTGCCAGCGATGCCATCCGCTTTCCCCGCAACGGACCCTACGACGAGCGGCTGGGCTACCACCAGCTTCCCGGCTACATCGAACGCCTGAAACCACAGGGCTATGTCGTCACCCGCCAGGCGCGCATGTCGCCGCGGCTGATCGAGCTGCAGGACCACGGGCTCTTTGCGCCCTACCGCGAGAAAAACCAGGCCGGCCTGACGGTGCGCGACTGCCGCCATGCGGCGCTGCTGCACACGCGTGTGCCGAAGCGCGCCTACGAGCGCTTCGAGGACGTGCCACCGCTGCTGGTGAGCGCCCTGCTGTTCGTCGAAGACCGCCACCTGCTGGACGCGCAGCCGCTGCAGCGCAACCCCGCGATCGATCCGGAACGCTTCGCGAAGGCGGCGCTCGAGCAGGCGCTGCGCGCGGTCGGCCTGGGCCAGTCGGCGACGGGCGGCAGCACGCTGGCCACCCAGCTCGAGAAATACCGCCATTCGCCGCAAGGCCGCACCGGGTCGGTCGGCGAGAAGCTGCGCCAGATGGCATCGGCCTCGCTGCGCGCCTACCAGGACGGCGACGACACGCTGGCGCGGCGGCGCCAGATCGTCGTCGACTACCTCGACACCGTGCCCCTGGCCGCGCGCCCGGGCCTGGGCGAGGTGCACGGCCTGGGCGATGGCCTGTGGGCCTGGTACGGACGCGACTTCGGCGAAGTCAACCGCCTGCTCGCCGACCACGCGGAAGAAGCCTCAGCGCCCTCGGACGAAGCGCTCCGGCAGCAGGCCGAGGCCTTCAAGCAGGCGCTGTCGCTGATGATCGCGCAGCGCCGCCCGTCGCAGCACCTGCTCGGCGACGGCGCCGGCCTGGCCCGGCTGACCGACAGCTACCTGCGGCTGATGGCCGAGGCAGGCCTGATCACGCCCGCGCTGCGCGATGCGGCGCTGCCGCTGCCCTTGCACCTGCAGCCCCCGCTGCCGCCCACGCCCCGGCCCGACTTCGTGCAGCGCAAGGCCGCGAGCGCGCTGCGCACCCACATCGCCACGCTGCTCGACGTGCCGCGTGCCTACGACCTGGAGCGCCTCGACCTCGAGGCCGAAACCAGCCTGGACGGCGAAGCGCAGGCGCTCGTGGCGCAGGTGCTGGCGGGCCTGCGGACGCCCGCCGCGGCGAAGGCGGCAGGGCTGTACGGCGCCCACCTGCTCGACCCGGGCGCCGACCCGAGCCCGCTGGTCTACAGCTTCACGCTGTTCGAGCGCAGTGCCGGGGCGAACCTGCTGCGCGTTCAGGCCGACAACATCGACCAGCCCTTCGACGTGAACCAGGGCGCGCGGCTGGACCTGGGCTCGACCGCCAAGCTGCGCACGCTGGTGAGCTACCTCGAGCTGGTGGCCGAGCTGCACGCGGGCTGGGCCGACTTGAGCACGGCCCAGTTGTCGGCGCTGGCGACCAGTCCGCGCGACCCGCTGGGCGCGTGGGCGCGGCAGTACCTCCTGCGCGCCAAGGATCGCAGCCTCACGCCGATGCTCGAGGCGGCCATGGAGCGGAAGTATTCGGCGAACCCCGGCGAGTCCTTTTTCACCGGCGGCGGCCTGCACCAGTTCGAGAACTTCGAGCGCTCGCGCAACAGCAGTTCGATGACGGTGCGGGAGGGCTTCAAGCATTCGGTCAACCTGGTGTTCATTCGCCTGATGCGCGACCTGGTGCGCCACCGCATGTTCGGCGGCGCATCGGACGCCGAGCGCCTGCTGAAGGACCCTGCCGACCCGCGCCGGCGCGAAATGCTCGCGCGCTTTGCCGACCGCGAAGGCTCCGCCTTCCTCGTCCGCTTCCATCGCAAGTACCAGCGCCTGTCGGCCGCGGATGCCGAAGCGCTGCTGCTGCGCGGCCTGAGGCCGTCGGCGCCGCGCCTGGCGAGCGTGCTGTTCACGATCGAGCCCGAGGCCGGCGAAGAGCGGCTCGACGAACTGCTCACGCAGCGGCTGGGCAAGGGCGCCGGATCGCCGCGCGCACTGGGGGCGCTGCGCAACACCTACGCCGGCCTGTCGCTCGCCGATCGCGGCTACGTCGCGCGCGTGCATCCGCTGGAGCTCTGGCTGGTCGGCTTCCTGCGGACGCACCCCGGCGCCTCGCTGACCGAGGTGCTGGATGCCAGTGCGAGCGAACGTCAGGAGGTCTACGCCTGGCTCTTCAAGACGCGCCACAAGGGCGCGCAGGACAAGCGCGTGCGCGAGCTGATCGAGCTCGACGCCTTCGCGCAGATTCATCGTTCGTGGCAGCGCGTGGGCTACCCCTTCGCATCGCTGACGCCGTCGTATGCGAGCGCGATCGGCGCGTCGGGCGACCGGCCGGCCGCGCTGGCGGAGCTGATGGGCATCATCGCGAACGACGGCGTGCGGCTGCCCACGCAACGGGTCGGCGCACTGCACTTCGGGCGCGACACGCCCTACGAGACACGGCTGGAGCCGCACAACGCGAGCGCCGAAAGAGTGCTGCCCACCGAGGTGACCGCGACGCTGCAGCGCGCGCTGGTCGGGGTGGTGAACGACGGCACGGCACGGCGCTTGAAGGGCGCGCTCACGGACGAGAACGGCCGGGCCCTCGAGATCGGCGGCAAGACCGGCACCGGCGACCATCGCTACGAGCAAACCGGCCGCGGCGGACGGGTGATCTCGCAGCGCAAGATCGACCGCTCGGCCACCTTCGTGTTCATGATCGGCGACCGCTACTTCGGCACCGTCATGGCCTACGTGCACGAGCCCTATGCCGCTCGCTACCGCTTCACGAGTGCGCTGCCGACCCAGCTGCTGAAGTCGCTGGGGCCGCAGTTGCTGCCCGTGCTTCAGCGCAGCGGGTGCGGGGGAGATTGACAGGGCGCATTGACAGCTACCTGACTCCTCTCGTCAGGTCCCGGTCGGGAACCCCGGCCTACCCTTGGGCCCACAACATCGCCCCAGGGGACACACCATGACTTCCGCGCCCGCCCACGCGCAGACCTCCTCGAAATTCGCCACCGTCCTGCGCGTGACCGGCGGCAACTTCATGGAGATGTTCGACTTCTTCCTGTTCGGCTTCTACGCCACGCAGATCTCGAAGGCCTTCTTCCCCGCGGGCAACGAGTTCGCGTCGCTGATGCTGACCTTCATGACCTTCGGCGCAGGCTTCCTGATGCGACCGCTGGGCGCCATCTTTCTCGGCGCGTACGTCGACCGCGTGGGCCGCCGCCAGGGCCTGATCGTCACGCTCGCGCTGATGGCCGTCGGCACCTTGCTGATCGCCTGCGTGCCGAGCTACGCGACCCTCGGCGTCATCGCGCCGCTGCTGGTGCTGGTCGGCCGGCTGCTGCAGGGCTTCTCGGCCGGCGTGGAACTGGGCGGCGTGTCGGTGTACCTCTCGGAGATGGCCACGCCGGGCCGCAAGGGCTTCTACGTGAGCTGGCAGTCGGCCAGCCAGCAAGTCGCCATCGTCGTGGCGGCCGCGCTCGGCTACTGGCTCAATGTGACCTTCACCTCGCAGGAGATCGGCGACTTCTACTGGCGTGTGCCTTTCTTCGTCGGCTGCCTGATCGTGCCGGTGCTGTTCGTCATTCGCCGCTCGCTGCAGGAGACCGAGGCGTTCATGGCGCGCAAGCACCGCCCCGACGCGCCCGAGATCTTCCGCTCGATGGTCGCCAACTGGGGCCTCGTCGTCGCCGGGATGATGCTGGTGTCGATGACCACCGTGTCGTTCTACCTGATCACCGTCTACACGCCCACCTTCGGCAAGGCCGTGCTGCACCTGAGCACGACCGACGCGCTCATCGTCACGCTGTGCGTGGCCATCTCGAACTTCATCTGGCTGCCGATCATGGGCTCGCTGTCGGACCGCGTGGGGCGCAAGCCGCTGCTGGTTCTGTTCACCGTGCTGACCATCCTCACGGCCTATCCGTCGCTCAAGTGGCTGGTCGGTGCGCCGAGCTTCGCGCGCATGCTCGAGGTCGAGCTGTGGCTGTCGTTCCTGTACGCCAGCTACAACGGCGCGATGGTGGTGGCGCTCACCGAGGTGATGCCGGTCAGCGTGCGCACAGCAGGCTTCTCGCTGGCCTACAGCCTTGCGACGGCGCTGTTCGGCGGCTTCACGCCGGCCATTGCCACGGGCCTGATCGAGATGACCGGCGACAAGGGCGCGCCCGGCCTGTGGATGACGGCCGCCGCAGCCTGCGGCCTGATCGCCACGCTGGTGCTGTACCGCCGCAACGTCGATCCGGCCGACGCGGGCCGCGTGCCCGCCGTCTGAACCGCCGCCGCCAGCCCGCGGGGGCCCTGCGACAATCGGGCCATGCCTTTCGCCCCTTTGCAAAACGACACCTTCCTGCGGGCCTGCTGGCGCCAGGCCACCGATCACACGCCCGTCTGGCTCATGCGCCAGGCCGGCCGCTACCTCCCTGAATACGTTGCCACGCGCGCCAAGGCCGGCAGCTTCATGGGGCTGGCCACCAACACCGACTACGCCACCGAGGTCACGCTGCAGCCGCTGGCGCGCTACCCGCTCGACGCGGCCATCCTGTTCTCGGACATCCTCACGGTGCCCGACGCGATGGGCCTGGGCCTGTCGTTCGAGGCCGGCGAAGGCCCGCGCTTTGCGCGCCCGGTGCGCGACGAAGCGGCCGTGGCCGCGCTCGAAGTGCCCGACCTGAACAAGCTGCGCTACGTGTTCGACGCCGTGGGCTCGATCCGCAAGGCGCTCAACGGCCGCGTGCCGCTGATCGGCTTCTCGGGCAGCCCGTGGACGCTGGCCTGCTATATGGTCGAAGGCGCGGGCTCGAGCGACTACCGCCTCGTCAAAAGCATGCTGTACGGCCGCCCCGACCTGATGCACCGCATCCTCGCGGTCAATGCCGATTCGGTGGCCGCGTACCTCAACGCGCAGATCGACGCCGGCGCGCAGGCCGTGATGATCTTCGACAGCTGGGGCGGCGTGCTCGCCGACGGCGCCTTCCACGAATTCAGCCTGGCCTACACCGCACGCGTGCTCGCCGGCCTGAAGCGCAACGGCCCCGACGGCCAGCCGGTGCCGCGCATCGTCTTCACCAAGGGCGGCGGCCTGTGGCTCGGCGCCATGCGCGCGCTCGACTGCGAAGTGCTTGGCGTCGACTGGACCGTGAACCTCGCGGCCGCGCGCCGCCTCGTGGCCGAAGGTGCCGAGGACAAGGCCAAGGCGATCCAGGGCAACATCGATCCGAACGTGCTGTTCGCTCCGCCCGCGGCCATCGAGGCCGAGGTCGGCAAGGTGCTGCAGGCGTTCGGCAAGCCCCACACCGACCGCACCACCACGGGCCCGACGCACATCTTCAACCTGGGCCACGGCATCAGCCAGTTCACGCCGCCCGACCACGTGTCGGCGCTGGTTCAGGCCGTGCACGACCAGTCGCGCGCACTGCGCGCCTGAGTTCACAAGTGTGATCTGCCGACCGCCCGGTTGGCAGACTCAGCGTCCCCAAAAGCCAGGCGACCGGCGTTT